>JAQUHX010000004.1 GCA_028681575.1 Patescibacteria group bacterium
CGCTTGTAATTTTTTGGCCTCTTTTTCTTTAAGCTCCAGATTCAATAGATTCGCCAAAGTTTTATTTTTTTCTTGCAGACTTTTAAGCTGCACTAATAAGTTATCCATAACTAAATTATAACACAAAGAGCCAACAAAAAACCTCCTTGAAGGGAGGTTTTGAAAAAACAAATAAAATTAACGCTTACTCCATTGTGGGCGCTTGCGAGCTTTTTTAAGACCCGGTTTCTTTCTTTCTTTAGCCCGCTTATCACGAGTTAAAAAATTATCAGTTTTTAAAGCGGTGTGAGTCTCAGGATCAAGAGCCAAAACAGCCCGAGCAACTCCATGACGAACAGCCGCCACTTGGCCAATTAGGCCACCGCCTTTAGCAATTATCGAAACTGCTACATCATTACTGTGGCCGGTAACCTCTAAAGGTTGTAAAGCGGAAGCGGCTAAATCAGCCCCAAAATAATCTTTAATATTTTTACCATTAACTACCGCCTCAGTCGCGGGCATCTCGGTATAAAGGCGAACTTGAGCAACCGCCGTTTTACGACGACCAAGCCCTTTAAAATACTTCCCAGAAAATTCCACCTTAACAACATCATCTTTTTTTATTGATTTATTTTCAGAGGATTCTTTGGAAGTGATTTTTTTGGCAACCGTTTTTTTAACCACAGGTTTTTTATCGGACATAAGATTTAAATACTTTATTGGAGAAATTATTTGATGATTAAACGTTTCATCATACCATCACGCAAACGCGTTGGCGGCAACATTTGTTTAACTGCACGGCGCAACACATCAGCCGGATCTTTTAGAAAAATTTCAGACATCTTGCGGGTTTTTAAACCACCAACATAACCAGTGAAGGAGAAATAATTCTTTTGTTCAAATTTGCGACCGGTAAATTTAGCTTGAGGAAGGTTAACAACCTCAACAATATCGCCAAGATCCAAATGTGGTTCGTATTCTGGCTTATTTTTACCACGTAACAAAATAGCAATTTCGCTAGCCAAGCGACCAATTGCTTGTCCGGAGGCATCTAAGCGGTGAACTTTTCTTTCAATATTTTTCATAAATATAAACAGTTTATTACTGAACTAATTCTAATTGAACCATTTCAGCGCCATCGCCTTGGCGATTACCTAATTTAACTATTCGCGTATAACCACCAGCACGCTCAGAATAACGAGGAGCTAAAACCTCTAAGGACTTTAAAACAGCCTTTTTATGAAGCAAAAAAGCAGCCAAAGTGCGGCGAGCGGTTAAGGAATTTTCTCCTTTAGCGGCCGTAATCAGTTTTTCGACTAAAGGACGAACAGCCACCGCTTTCGCTTTGGTGGTCTGAACCTTTTCATACATAATCAAACTGGATGCTAAGTTGCGCAACATTAACTGTCGTGGTCCGCGCTTACGATCTAAAATTTTATTCTTATTACGGTGTCTCATACTTTTTGAAACGGCTTATCTTTAAGCTATTTTTTCTTAGTTTTCTTAGGAGCGGCACTCTTAGGTTTAGTTACCAGCTCTGTTTTTTCTTCATCTTCTGTTTCATCAGAGGTTTCTTCAATCAACTCTTCTTCAGGGGCTAGTTCCAAAGAGTCGTCTTTAATTACCAGTGAGGAAAGTTGATTAACTAAAATTTCAACGGACTGTTCAAAAGCTTCTTGAGGAGTAATAGTTTTATCCGTTTTGATATTCAAAATTAATTTATCCCAGTTAGTCATTTTTCCGACACGCGCATCTTCAACATCAATACTTACTGACAAAACTGGCGAAAAAATAGAATCAATCTCGATATAACCAATTTCGTTATCACGCTTGCCACCCTCAGACATTTTATACCCGCGTCCTTCTTTAACAAAAATTTCCATCTCTAAGCTAGCATTATCTTCAGTTAACTCAGCTAATAATAAATCAGGGTTAACAACAACGATGTTAGTATTTTTTTCAATATCAGCCGCTGTAACCTTTTTCTTACCTTTAACTTTTAAAATTAAGCTTCCTTCTTCTTCGTCGCCCATCATCTTCAGGCGCAGCTGCTTTAAATTTAAAATAATTTCTAAAACATCATCTTTAAGCCCCGGTAAAGCCATAAACTCGTGGCTAACCCCTTTGATTTTAACACCAATCACGGCTGCTCCCGGCAAGGAAGACAGTAAAATGCGACGCAAAGGATTGCCTAGAGTCATTCCGTATCCGGAATATAACGGTTCGATAATAATCTGCCCCTCACCGGCGTCTTCGCCCGCTTTAAATTCAATCTTTTTAGGTAAAGCGATTTTTTGCATAGATGCTTGAGGCCGCAGCAAAACCGCTAAAGAGCGGATCGTCTGGCGACACTAAATTATTTAGAATAATACTCAATGATAACTTGAACGTTAAAGTTAGCCGGTAAATCTGTATCGGCTGGCTCATGTAAAACTTTAGCCTTTTTTTCGGCGTTATTCCAGCTTAACCAACTAGGACGCTCATCCACTTTGCGCTCCAAAGCTTTTTTAAAAAAAGCATTTTTTAAACTGCGCTCACGGATAGAAATAACATCACCCTCCTTAACTTGATAGGAAGGAATATCTACTTTTTTACCATTAACTAACAAGTGTCCATGGCCAACAACTTGACGGGCTTCAAAACGAGAAACCGCAAAACCAAGACGAAAAACAGTATTGTCTAAACGCATTTCTAACATCTTTAAGAAATTTTTTCCCGCGTCACCACTCTTCTTTTTTGCGCGTTCAAAAGTGATGCGAAATTGTTTTTCCATCAAATTATAATATCGACGTACCTTCTGTTTTTCTGCTAATTGCTGTCCATAATCAGAGACACGACGACGCCCCTTGCTAGCGGCACCATGAAATCCAGGCGCTGTATTACGCTTTACAAGTGCACATTTAGGGGACGAGCAACGCTCGCCTTTTAAGAAAAGTTTTTCGCCGGCACGACGACATTGTTTGCATTGGGCATCAAGGTTTGTAGCCATATTAAATCAAGATCATTGTTAATTATTAAACGCGCCGCGGTTTTTTCGGGCGGCAACCATTATGAGGGACTGGGGTCGTATCTTTAATAGCAGTAACATTTAAACCATTAGCATTTAAAGAACGGATTGCCGATTCTCGGCCGGTGCCAACACCGGAAACAAAAACCGAAACTTCTTCCAAGCCATATTCTTCTTTAGCTTTCTGACAAGCAATTTTAGTAATAATTGAAGCGGCGTAAGGAGTAGCCTTCTTAGCACCTTTAAATCCAGCCACACCAGCACTCGCCCAAGATATAACATTGCCATTACTATCAGTCAAAGAAACCATTGTGTTGTTGTAAGTGGCATTGATATAAGCGCGTCCAACTTTGACAGAATCCAGAGTGCTTTTCTTTTTGCGCTTCTTAATTAATTTTTTCTTAGCCCGCGCCTGCTTATTCTTTTCCAATTTTTGCTTAATTTCTTCCGGCAATTCCTCAGAACCACTATCCATAGAAAAATTAGAAGAAACCTCTTCCTTTTCGTCTAAATCTAAAGATTCATCGGCTTTAGTCTTAACTGCTTCTAAATCAGAAGCTTCAACCAAGACCTGCTCTTTAGTTTCTATTTTTTCTTCAGTTGCGGCTGCCTCATTTTCGGCAGCAGTAGTATTTTTTTCGTCAGACATAATTAACAATTGTTTCTTTAAAAAGGAGTTAAAATTAAAAACTAGGTCTTAAGACCAGCCTTAACTTTACCGGAAACTGCCGTCATCCGTCGATTACCACGAACAGTCCGACTATTAGTCTTAGTTCTCTGTCCCCGAAGAGGCAAATGCTTAGCATGACGAATTCCCCGATAAGAATTAATTTCTTTTAACCGTTTAATATTGCTTTGATTTTCACGACGTAAATCACCTTCAACCACAAATTTCTTCTCTACTTGTTCGCGCAATTCATTTACTTTATCTTCACTTAAGTCTTGAGCTTTAGTTTCGGGATCAATTTTGGTATCTGCCAAAATTTTCAGCGCTCTGGTGTCGCCAATGCCGTAAATATAAGTTAAAGATATTTTAATCTTTTTTTCCATGGGAATGTTTACCCCTGCGATTCTAATAGCCATAAAATAATAAAAATTTTTATTGAGCCTTAACCAAAAAAGGTTAAGCCCTTAGCCTTGTCTCTGTTTATGTTTAGGATTTTTACAGATAACATGAACTCGGCCATCTCGACGGACAACCTTACAGTCTTTGCAGATTTTTTTAACACTCGCTCTTACTTTCATATTTCTTAAATGATTTAAAACTTAGAGCCGATAAACAATTCTCCCTTTGGTGAGGTCATAAGGACTGATTTGGACTCGGACTTTATCGCCCGGCAACAAACGAATGCGGTGCATCCGCATTTTGCCAGAGAGATGAGCCAGAATTTCATGGCCATTTTCTAAAAGCACCTTAAAGGTTGCCGCCGGCATTAATTCCTCCACCTCGCCCTGAAGCTCAATGAAATCTTTAGCATTCATTGTTTCAGCCTCATTCTGGGATTTATCTTTGGTACGTTTTGACATTAAGACAAAAAAAATTTGATTAGACTGATGTCAGCCTCATCAATTCTTCATATTAACTTATTTATTTGGCAGGTTAATATGGGATTATTATAGAGATAAGTTCTATTCTTGTCAATAGAAAATATTATTCCTAGAAAAAATCAACTAATTAGCTGGTTTTATTCTAAAATTGCTTTAATTCGACGGACGCCAGCACTTGAAGATTCCTCTTTGATTATTCTAAAATGTCCCAATTCTTTAGTATTGCTAACATGCGGACCACCGCAAATCTCTTTAGAAAAACCTGTCACCTCATAAACTCTAACACGATCATCATATTTAGAATCAAAGACCCCCATTGCCCCCGCTTCTCTAGCTTCACTAAGAGACATTTCTGAATAAGCGACTGGAAGCTCCTGACCAATCACTTGATTAACAATTTTTTCTACCTCAGCTAACTCCTCAGGGCTCATCTTTTTATCATAAGAAAAATCAAAACGCAGTCGCTCGGCCGTGATATTACTTCCCTTTTGAAAAACTTCAGCCCCTAAAACTCGACGCAGAGCTTCGAGCAATAAGTGGGCGGCCGTATGCAAACGCGTTGTTGCCACACTGCTATCAGCTAAACCGCCCTTAAATTTACCTGCCGAAGCAGTGCGAGACAGCTCCTGATGTTTAACAAATTCTTGCTCAAAACCAATTCGGTCAACTGTTAGCCCGCGCTCCCGCGCTAACTCCTCGGTAATTTCTAAGGGAAAGCCATAACTCTGGTATAAATTAAAGGCCTCAGCCCCGGAAATTTCTTGAGTTTTTATTTTATTAAATTCAATTAAACCTTTTTCTAAAGTGCGTTTAAACTTTTTTTCTTCTTGACTAAAAGATTCTTTAATAAATTCTTGATTACGAGCTAGCTCTGGATAAACACCAGCATAATCAGCAATAACTACCTGCGCCAATGAAGACAACCAATCATCATTATTAATATTTAATTGACGACCATAGCGCATTGCTCGCCGCAATAAGCGTCGCACAATATAACCCTGGTCTGTGTTAGAAGGAGCGACTCCCTGATCATCGCCAACAATAAAGGTAGCTGCTTTGATATGATCGGCAATAATCTCGAAAGCACGCTCATTGTCGTCTGCTTTAAAATTAACCCCAGAGAGATCAGCAATCTTAGCGATTAATTTAGAAAATAAGGTCGTTTCAAAAATGCTTTCTTTTTGACCAACCACCATCGCTAAGCGCTCTAAACCGCCACCAAAATCAACATTTTTGTGAACCAATTCTTCCCAACCAGTTTCTGTCTGACGATACTGCATAAAAACTGAATTACCGATTTCTAAAAAACGACCACAATCACAATTCGGATGACAAAACGGGCCAAAAGCAGGATCATGAGCCCGGCCAGTATCATAAAAAGTTTCACTGTCTGGTCCGCCTAGCTCGCCCACAGCATCACCGCGGCGCCAAAAATTTTTATCTCGATAAGCAAAGATTCGCTGATTAGAAAAATCTAAATCAAGACCCGGTCCCTCTTCGCCAAGACCTAAAGTATCCGGCCCAACTTCCGCCCCCACTCCTAAACGGGTAAAGATTGATTGTAGGGCTTTAATTGATTCTTCATCGCGCGGTATTTTTCCATCAGCACTCCCAACATAAACAGTCTGATAAAGACGCTGCGGGTCAAGACCGAGTTCACTAACTAAAAAGTCAAACCACCAATTCAATTGTTCTTCTTTAAAATAATTACCCAAAGACCAATTCCCCAGCATCTCAAAAAAAGTATTGTGACGATGATCGCCAACCTCGTCAATGTCTTCACTACGAAAACATTTTTGACTATTGCAAAGACGCTTACCGGCCGGATGCGGTGCTCCAGCTAAATAAGAAACAAGCGGAAACATTCCTGAATTTGTAAATAACAAAGTAGAATCATTTTCTGGCAACAAAGAAGCGCTCGGCAACAAAGCGTGCCCACGAGCACTAAAAAAATCTAAATATTTTTGACGGATGTCACTAGCAGTCATAAAAATTATTTCTTATTTAAGTGGAGGAATAATATTAACTTCTGGCTCTAAGGTCAAGCCAAAACGCGTCTTTACCCCTTTAATTACCCTTTTAATCTGGGCTAAAACTTGGGCCGCACTCGCGCCGCCATAGTTAACTAAAATTAAAGCTTGCTTTTCATACATGCCTACCGCCCCATAGCGCCGCCCTTTAAAACCGGCTTGTTCAATCAACCAAGCGGCTGGAATTTTAATTAAGTTCGGTTTAGAACCAGAAAAAAATTTAATTTCTGGCCAGCGCTTTTGCAATTTTTTAAATTCTTTTTCCGAAACCTCTGGATTTTTGAAAAAAGAACCAGCATTGGGTAAGATGGCCGGAATTGGTAATTTACTTGCTCGCAGCTCAGTCACCGCTAAAGCAATCTGCTTTGGAGTTGGAGTCTTTATTTTTTTAGCTAACAAAATCTCTTTAATTCCCCCGTAACTTAAATTTAAGCGTGGTTCTTTACTTAATTTAACGGTTACGCGATAAATAAAATACTTACCCCTTAAAGACTTTTTAAAAACACTATCACGATAAGCAAAATGACAATCAGACGCCTTAAAAATTTTAGAACGACCAGTCTTTAAGTTAAGTGCCTCTAAAGAAACAAAAACATCCTTTAACTCCGCACCATAAGCACCGATGTTTTGTACTGGCGCCGCTCCAACGCTGCCATAAATAGAAGCGAGATTTTCCAAACCATACAAATGACGACGGACCGAATCTTCAACAAACTTTTGCCAGTTTTCGCCGCTATAGGCTTGGTACCAAACTGATTTTTTCGTCTCTTTAATAATTTCTGAACCAGTAATTTCATTTTTTATAACCAAGCCTGGCCAAGGTTTTGCTAAAAGAATATTAGAACCGCCTCCCAAAATAAAGATTTCTTTTTTATTTTCTTTTGCCCAACTTATCGACTCCTTTAGTTCTCTTAAATTTTTCACAACCGTAAAGTAGCGAGCTGGCCCACCAATTTTTAAAGTAGTATAGGGAGCAAGAATAACTTGACGCTGAATCTTTATCATATAAAATCGCTTAAAGCTTGCCGTTTCTGAGAACCGCTAAGCATATCTTTAACGGAGACCTCATCAACAGCTAACTCCTCTTCTCCTAAAATATAAACAGTCTTAACCGACCAATGATTAGCCAAAGCTAACTTCTTCTTTAATTTCTCGGGGCCATAAGCGCCAGCCACACTCAAGCCAGAGCGACGTAAACTGTCGGCTAAAGCTTCCCCGCGCTGACGATTATCGCTAATTACTAAGGCATCGGAAACAGCAATAGTTGAGTCCACTAAAAGGCCAGCTGTTTTTAACTGATAAAAAAGCCGAGACAAACCAATTGAAGCCCCAACCCCAGGAAAAGCCCGCTCATTAAAACCCGCCACTAAATTTTCATAACGACCGCCAGAACAGATAGAACCAAGCTCTGGATAATTATCCAAAAATGTTTCCCAAACAGTACCCGTATAATAATCTAAACCCCGAGCAATCGAGAGATCAAAAGCGTAGTCTGCTGCTGAAACTCCATAATCAGCTAAACATTGAGCTAATTCTTGAAGCTCACCTAAACCAACGACAAAATCCGGATGCTTAATATCAAAAGCCCCCAACTTCTCTAAAACATTTTCCTTCAGAGATACAAATTCTAAAATTTCTTTAACTGTTGAAGAATTAAGTTCTAGCTTTTCTAGTTCACGACGGCAAGCAGCTTCACCAATTTTGGGTAGCTTATCTAAAATGCGCAAAATTTCTGCTGACGCTTCACTTAAATTTAACCAAGCGAGTAAGCCCGACAATAACTTACGATTACTAATTTTAATTGTAAACGGACCAATTGCTAGTTTTTTAAAAACAGTCGCTAACACTTTAATAATTTCCGCTTCCGCACTAAGAGGAAGAAGCCCTTCACCGATAATATCAATATCTGCTTGATAAAATTCTCGGTAACGTCCTTTTTGAGGGCGCTCACCGCGATAAACTTTAGCGATTTGATAACGCTTAAAAGGAAAAGTTAGCGCCCCTCCATATTCACTAATATACCGGGCTAAAGGAACGGTTAAATCAAAACGTAAGGCTAAATCATCACTATTATTTTCTAAGTAATAAATCTGATGCTCGGTTTCACTACCAGCTTTTGCCAACAAAACTTCACGACGTTCTAGAGCTGGAGTATCTAAAGGAATAAAAGCAAAAGAACGATAAGTTTCGGCAATCGTTTGCCTAAGCTGATTTAACAATAATTGGTCAGCCGGCAAATATTCAGGAAAACCAGAAACGGCTGTTGTTTTAATTTTTTGTTTCATATAAAAGAATTAAACCAAAAGAGTGCCCAAGTGTAAACCTATGATTTTTTTTTCTTAACTAAATTATGACCAACTCGAAAAATATCACCCGCCCCTAAAAGAAGAACCAAATCCCGAGCTTTTAGGTTAGCCCTTAAATATTTTTCCACTGCTGCTAAATCTGCTTGATAAACAACTTTTTGATGACTCTTGCTTGTTTTATTAACCGCCTGAATTGCGGCCACCAATTCCTCACTAGAGACACCGCCCCGCTCTTCTCGAGCTGAACCATAAATATCTAAAACAATTAGCGTATCAGCAGCGGAGAAACTTCGAGCAAAATCTTTAAATAAAGCTTTAGTGCGGGTAAAAGTGTGGGGATGAAAAACGGCGACTAAATTTTTATCCGGATAGGCCGCTGAAAATGTTTCTAAAGTTGCCTTGATCTCAGTCGGATGATGGGCGTAATCATCAAAAATTGAAATACCTTGATATTTGCCCAGTAATTGCGCGCGCCGAGTCGTTCCTTTAAAAGTCGCCAAATGTTTTTTAACTGTATCTATCGACAGTCCTAATTCTAAAGACGCGCCAATCACCGCCAAAGCATTAAAAACATTATGCCTTCCTAAAAGCTTAACTTTAAACTGTCCATAGCCGTAAACTTGAAAATATTGCCAACCGCCCTCAAGCCGATAATCATAAGCAGCTAATTTTACTCTTTTAGAAGCGGCCCGCGCTGCTGCCTCATCAGTAAATAAATTATAATTAATCAGCCTTCCTTTTAAATAAGGGTAAGTTTTACGGACAGCGGCATCATTATCGTTAGTAACTAAAAAACCACGAGTCGGTATTTTAGCGACAAAATTAGCAAAAACTTGAAAATAAGAAGATTTAGTAGGGAAAAAATCAGGATGATCATAATCAATATTGTTTAAAAGCGCTCCCACCGGCTGAAAATACTGAAGTTTATTTTGATACTCATCAACCTCAGCAACAAATAAATCCTTAGCGCCCAACTTGGCACTACCTCCTAGTTGGGGCACACTAGAACCAACCAAAATACTAGGCTCTAAGCCGGCTCTATCTAAAACATAGCCCAACCAGGCTGAAGTAGTGGTTTTGCCATGGCTACCAATAACCGCCACTCCATAATGAGCGCTAAAAATCTCTCCTAAAGCAGCCGCGTAAGAAAACTTCCTAATTTCGTGATTATTTTCTAAAGCCGCCAACTCAACATTGTTTTCGGCAGTATAGGCGGAAGAATAAATAACTGTTTTTACATTAGGGGGAATATTTTTAAGAGAAAAGCCGGAACTAAATTTTATTTTAGCGCTCCGCAAAACTTTATCAGTCAAAAAAACCTCCGCGACATCAGAACCAGAAACCTTAGCCCCAGAAGCCTGTAAAAACTGAGCTAACATTGTCATCCCCACCCCCTTGATACCAATTAAATAAACCCTCTCATATTTCTCCGGTAGTTTAAACATATAATTAAGTTAATTTTAACTTTTTTTATCCCAAGACAAAATAATCCCAGCGATTGTCTCCGCCGCTCCCGGCTTAATAAATTGAGCCATTTCTCGAGACAAAGCCGTTCGCATTTCAACTTGAGTTAATAAGCGCTTAAGCGTCGGAACTAAAAAATCATTTAATTCTTTTTGAGCTAAAACCAAAGCCGCTCCTGCCCTCTGAGCCGCTTCAGCATTAGCTTCTTGATGAGTTTTGGGCATAGGCACCAACAAGCTAACTTTTTTTAAGGCTGACAGCTCAGTTAAGGTTCCCAAACCAGGTCGTGCAATTACCAAATCAGCTGCCGCCATTAAAGAGCAAAGCTCTTGATGGCTAGCAAACTCTTGTTGGAAATAACCTGGGGCTTGAAAATCAATCATTTTCCCGCGACCACTTAAATGAACAATCTGGGTCTGAGTTAAGAGTTCTGGCAACTTGTTGAAAATTGCCTCATTAAGAGCCTCGGCCCCTGTTCCTCCGCCAAAAATTAAAACCAAAGGCTTTGTGTTAACTAAACCATAACGGGCTAAAACAATTTCTTTCTTATCGAGGGCTGGAATTAAATAAGGATTACCAACAACAATCGCCTCTGATCCGTAATCTTTAAGCGAGGCAGAAAAAGCAACAGTAATTTGACGCGCCGCCTTCGCCATTAACCTATTAGCCAATCCGGCCTGCAAATCTTGTTGATGAATTAAAATTGGAATCTTTAAAAAGTAGGCCGCCCAAACTAGAGGAACACTTACAAAAGCGCCAGCACTGATAAGAGCCTGCGGTCTCAGGGAACGCAAAAGAGAAAAAGAGCGGAAAAAAGCAAAAATAATTACCCAAGGGTCAATTAGGTTTTTAAAGGAAAAATAACGTCGCCACTTTCCAGCTGGCAGAGCATAAAAAGAAATCGGCATTTCTTTAGCCGCCTCAGTAATTAAGGATTTTTCCGGTCCTGACTTAGTACCAACAAAAGAAAAATGCCAATTCGGCTCTTTTAAAAACAACTCTTTAGCCACGGCCAACAAAGGAGTAACACTCCCTAAAGTCCCCCCACCCGTCAAAAGAATTGTTTTTTTCTTGGTTTTCATAAAATTAACGACGCCGCGACTCTTTAGTATACTTACTAATGTTAACAACCATCCCAATTGCAATTAAAGAAGATAAAATTGAAGAACCACCAGCCGAAACAAAAGGAAGTGGCACGCCGGTCATCGGGATTAGATTCAACTGTCCTCCAATATTTAAAAAGGTTTGAATTGCCAACCAGGCAGCAACGCCGGTTACTAGATTACGCGAATACCGATCGGGAGCCTGTCTGGCAACTAATAAAATCCGATAAAATAAATAAAACAATAAAATAATAAAAAGAGCAGTAAAAATAAAACCAATCTCTTCAGCAATAATCGGAAAAATTGAATCACCCCAAACTTCGGGTAAATACATAAATTTCTGCCGACTTTGACCAAGGCCGCGACCAAAAGCCCCCCCAGAACCAATTGCAATCAATGATTGATTAATGTGAAAACAAACATTTTGCGTGTCAAAAGAGGGATCAAAAAAACAACGAATTCGGTTATCCTGATAAGAGGGGTTATTAGTACCAGAATTTTTAATAAATAAAGCTGGTAATAAAAAAATTACCCCGGTCAAAAAAGTAATCAGTAAATGTTTAAATTTTCCGCCGCCAACAAAAAAAACAATAATGGCGGTAGAAATGATAATAGCCAAGCTGCCTAAATCTGGCTGCAACATCATCAAAAAAGAAATCACCGCCAAAATAAGAAAGAACGGGAAAGCGCCACTACTAAAAGAAGCTAACTCATCCTGCTTTGCTTCTAACCAGGTTGCTAAATAGATTAAAAAAGTTATTTTAACTAACTCTGAAGGCTGAAAAGAAAAACCAAAAAGATTAATCCAGCTGCGCGAAGTTCCATAGTCAGACTGCAAACCAGGAATAAAAACTAAAAGCAGTAAGGCAATAGAAATAAGCAAAAAACCTAAAGCATATTTTTTAAAATAGCGAGAAGGAATTTTCTGAGCAAGATAAAAAGCGATTAAGCCAAGTGCTAAAGCGGGCAATTGCCCCACCAGATAATGATATTGGTTACCGAACTTATTAAAAGAAACCACCGCTGAAGCAGTAAAAAGCATTGCCAAGCCGAAAAACAGAATCAAAAAAAGAGTGATTAATAACTTTTTATCTGGCTCATGAGCCTGAATGCGAACACCAGTTTTTTTGGAAAATTTTTTAAATGACATGGATTTTTTAAAGGCCGCGATCGGCTAAGAAAATAATAACTCCGAGCAAAGCCATTGCTCCAGACACCAACCAAAAACGCATGACAATCTTGCTTTCAGGCCAACCAATCGCTTGAAAATGATGATGGATTGGTGCCGATAAAAATACTTTTTTACCGCGACGGAGTTTCTTTGAAGTCAACTGGATAATAACTGATAAGGACTCAATCAAAAAAATAAACCCAATAAACAAAAGCAATAAAGCGCTATTGGTTAGCAAGGCAATAATTGCCAAAGTGATTCCCAAGCTCATTGAACCAGTGTCCCCCATGTAAAAACGGGCCGGTGGAATATTGTACCAAAGAAAAGCCATTAAGGCGCCAATAATGACCGCACAGAAGGTGGCTAATTCATAACGACCAAGAAGGAAAGCGATTGCCGCATAGGCAGCAAAAGCAACCAAAAGTGTTCCCCCTGCCAAGCCATCCAAGCCGTCAGTCTCATTAACTGAAAAAGCGGTGGCCACCACAATTAAAACAAAGGCTGGAATATACCACCAGGATATCTCCAGATTACCGACAAAAGGGATATGAAAAACAGTCCAATCTAATTTAAAATAAAACCAAAGTGCTCCAATTAAAGCAATTGCCGTATAAATTAATAAACGATGACGCATTTTTAAGCCGCCCCCTCCTAAAACCCCTTTGCCGCGAACGTCTAACCAATCATCGACCAAGCCAATGAGCGCAGAGGCGACCAGTGCTCCTAAAGGGAGTAGTGTTTCCGAACGAGTTAAAAAATTTAAATTACGAATAATTTCATAATCAAAAATCTGGGCCGCCACATAAAGACCAAGAATAAAAACCAAAACTGTCCCCCAAATTAAAACTCCCCCCATGGTTGGAGTTCCTTCCTTAGCCGCATGAAGCTTGCTAAAAATCGGCGTTTCTCCAGAATTACGAATCTTCTTTCCTAATTTATGTTTATATAAAAAATTAGTCAGCAAGGGGGTCATAAAACCAGCAAACAAAAAAGAGGACATTGCTAATAACAAGATTTTAATTATGTAAAAATAATCCATAAATTTATTAGCGGAAATTCATTAAATAAATTAAAACAAGGGCTGAAAGTACCCCTAGATTACTAAGAACAGCCCCGCCTAGAAGAAAGTGGCTTTGAATTTTAAAATTACGGCCACTGCCTAAAATCAATAGCGCAATCAAACTAAGCACCAAAAAAAGCATCCCTAAGGAGGGAAAATAAAAAATCAAATTCGGAGCGCCGATTAAATCAATGCCAAAATCAACATTATAATGTAAAATTAAAACATTACCGGCAATAGCCCGAAAAACATAAGTGGCCAACCACCAAGATGCTCCTTGGATAATTAAAATCGCCAATAAATACAAGCGGTTAGAGCTTAAACCAAACAAATCTTTAAGAGTTCCGGCCGCCTGCAAGCGCCAATTTTGCAGTCGACCATAAAATTGCGAGTACGACATAATACTAGCTAAAGTTACAATAAATATAATTTACTCTTTAAGTTTAGCACATTTTAACAATAAGATAAATAATGATATAATAAAACCATGACTAATAAAAACCTAAAAAAGATTAGTCGCTATGCTCGTCAGCATCAGCTAAACGTTCTAGCGATTGCCCCAGAAAACGGTCGCCAGGTTTTGCGCGGCGAAAATGCCAGCCAACAATATCGCCTGGTAATTGATTCTGACTTTGCCAGTGATTTAAGTAACGCTTACCGGCGCCTACTATCTCTGGCTCCCGATAATCTAGTTAGCAATGCTTATCTTAAAGATGACCTGGGAGCAATGCGCTTATCTATTATCCCCGAAGCTGACGGCGAAAAAATTATCTTGCAATTTATTAACGATTCAGCTGGTCCAAGCCGGCTTAGCCGCTTAGGCTTAGACCGAGACGCCCGCGCCCAAATTAAAAAATTTCTTAACCGCTCCCGAGCTTTAGTCTTAATCATTGCTAATAATCATCAAGGAAAAACCACCACTCTTCATGCCCTAACTCGCGAATTGATCAATCCTGAAAGTGCTGGCGTTATTCTAGAAAAATATTCAGAAGCAAAAATAGACAAAGTTAGTATTGTTCGTGAAAAGAATAGACGTGTTCAAGCTTTAGAAAAATTAAAAAAACAAGACCACGACTGGATTGCAATCGATGATGCTGATGAAAAATTACTCATAGCTTCCCTAAACGCCGCTTCTGAAGGACGTTTAGTTTTAGTTACCCATAATAGTGACCAGCCGGCGCAAATAGCAACTTGGCTAAAAAAGACGGCCACCCCCGACTTACCTTTATTAATAATTTATCAAGAAATTAAAGATAGAAACTGCCCCAATTGCTTAAGTGCTCGTCCTAGTTATCACTATCAAGGGCTACTAGAACGTTACTGGCCAAGCGAAAAAAAATATCGACCGACAAAATTTTTTCACAGTCGTGGCTGCTATCATTGCCACCATTCAGGCGTCCAAGGAAAGACAGCTGTTTTTGCCATTGAAGAATCTAAGGGTGGAAAAATTGAATGGAGTGCACCTCTAAGTACTGATTTAATTATCAAAGCCGCTAACGGCCTAATCGCGCCAGAAAATAAAGTATGAAAATTGCCTGCGTTATTCCTGCTTATAATGAAGCTAAAAATATTGGTCCGGTTTTAAAAAAGGTTCTCCCTTTAGTAGATGAGCTAATTGTTGTCGATGACTGCTCCTCTGATGAGACCAACCTGATAGCCAAAAAATATCCAGTTACGGTTATTCGCCACCCTATTAACCGCGGTCAAGGGGCAGCTCTGCAAACAGGCAATGAATATGCTCTAAAAAATGGCGCCGATATTATCCTTCACTTTGATGCTGACAATCAATTTAAAGCCGAAGAAATTCCAATAGTTCTCGCTCCACTGATTGCTGGCGAAGCTGAAGCAGTCTTTGGCTCTCGTTTTTTAGGGAAAGCAAACTTCCCCCCACTAAAGCGCTATTTAATTATGCCTTTAGCTCGCCAGCTAAACCGTTGGTTAGGGATAAAAACAAGCGACCCGCAAAGCGGTTTTCGAGCTCTTAAAAAAGAAATTTGGCAACAAATTACCATCTATAATCGCGGCATGGCCCATTGCAGTGAAATTCTTTTTAAAACAGTAAAAACGGGCTGTATTTTAAAAGAAGTGCCCATTCATGTCACTTATCACCATTTTGGACAAAAATTAAGCGGCGGCTTTAGAATCATTAAGGACCTTTTACTTCAAAAATTATCTAATTAAAATCATATGTTTTTTTCTTGGCAACAAATAGCCGCCTTAATCGTTATTATTTTATTCGCTGGAAAACTTTTCAAACAAAAGCGAAAGAAACAAATCAATGGTAACGAATTTTCCCTCTGGTTAATTTTTTGGACTATCTCTGCTTTAGCAATTATTTTTCTAAAACCCTTAGACAAGCTAACCACCGCTCTGGGTTTAAGTGCTAATGGTATCAACCTCTTATTCTACCTGGCTTCTTTAATTCTTTTCTACCTAGTCTTTAAGATGCGCCTGCATCTAGCAAGACTCGAACAAGACTTAACTGTGTTAACTCGCCAAGAAGCTTTACGTCAAGCCAGTCCCAGTAAAAACCCACCTCTAAAAACAGATTCTGATTCTAAATAATTATTATGAAAATTGCCCAAGTGGTTTGCGCCTTCCCTCCTTATCCAGGAGGGATTGGCCAAAGTGCTGCCCGTTTTGGGCAGCTGCTGGCAGCCAATCACGAACTAACAACTTTCACCCTTCATCCTTTAAGCGGCCCTAAAAACATTGAGCCTAATTTAGTTTATTTAAAACCTTCACTTAGGGCGGGCCATGGCGGATTCCCCTTCTCCCTCTTCTGGCGCCTTAGAAAATATGAAGCAGTTTTTTTGCATTACCCGTTTTTTGGAGCTGATTTAATTATCTATTTATTCTTATTATTTCACCCGCGAAAAAAATTATTTATCCATTATCACATGGATACTAAAAATTTAAGCCTTGGTTTTAAATTATTAGCCCTCCCTAGTCGCTTAGTGAAAAAAAAATTATTTGCCCGAGCTACAAAAATTTCTGCTGCCAGTCTTGACTATCTCGCTCACGGGCAAGTAGCCCCCTTCCTTAAAAGTTGGCCTGATAAATTTATAGCACTTCCTTTTGGTCTAGATACAAATCGTTATCGCCCAAAACTTCCTAGCGAAAATGACGACTTAACCGCAAAAGGAAAAAAGATTGTCGATTTTGTTAATCACAACTTTATTAAACGTGGCCGCGTCAATTTACTCTTTGTCGGTGGTTTAGATAGCGCTCATTATTTTAAAGGACTTAATTTTTTACTCCCGGCACTTGCCAAATTACGTTTTAAAAACTGGCAACTAACAATTGTTGGTGACGGCGACTTACGTCTAAGTTACGAAAAACAAGCAGAGGAATTAAATCTAAGACGCCAAATAAAATTTGTCGGCCGACTTAGTGAGGAGGAGTTAATCCGCACCTACCAAAACAGCGACCTATTTATTCTTCCCTCAATTAATCGTCACGAAGCTTTTGGCCTTGTCTTAACCGAAGCGATGGCTTGTGGCGTCCCGGTAATTGCTTCTGACTTACCAGGGGTTAGAACCGTCTTTCGCCCAGGAATTGATGGTCTACTAGCAAAGCCTCGAGAAATTGACGACTTAGCTACCAAAATTGCAGCTTTAGTTGGCGATGAACCAAAACGAAAAGCTTACGGACGTTCAGCTCGAGACTATGCTGTTTTAAAATACTCATTAGAAACTAGCGACCAAATTTTAAAAGAAATGTTTTTGTGAAAATCTTATTACTCAACAATTTATTTATCCCTTATCAGCGCGGTGGTGCCGAGCGGATTGTCGAGTTAAGTGCTCAAGAATTTAAAGATGCTGGTCACAGCGTCAAAATTGTTTGCACTTACCCCAAACACGCCCGGAAAAAAGATACAGAACGAGAAGATGTCTTTTACCTGCCTTCAAATTATTACCACTTAAGCGAGAAGAGTTTCGTCTATCGCTTCTTCTGGCAGATAATTAATTTATTTAATTTTACTCAGGCCAGGCGTCTACAAAAAATTTTAAAACAAGAAAAACCAGATTTAATTATTGCTCATAATCTAATGGGCTTAGGGGGCTTTATTCCCAAAATAATAAAAAAACAAGGAAGCAAGCTAATCTTAACCCTCCACGATATTCAGTGGCTACATCCATCTGGTTTACTTTATTTTGGGGAAGAGAAAATTATTGATATCCTGCCAGCCAAAATTTATCAATTTTTAGGAAAATGTTTATTAAAAAGCGGGCCACAAAACACTCAAATTATCGCCCCCTCAGCCTGGCTCTTAAACCTCTACCAAAAACGAGGATTTTTCAAAAATCAAATCTGCACAGTAATTCCCAACCCCTTAGCAATAAATAAAAATATAACTCAATCAAGACAAAAACAATTTTTATTTATCGGCCAAGCTGGTCATCATAAAGGCTTAGACCTATTTTTAAAAGCGGCTGCCAGCTTCCCTGCTTACACTTTTGCTGTTATCGGTGAACATTTAGAAAAAAGTCTTAATAACAATGTTAAATTCTTAGGGCGGCTAAGCAGCTTGGAAGTAAATACTGAGCTAGCTCAAAGTCTTGCCTTAATTGTTCCCTCTCGTTGCTACGAAAACTCTCCAACAGTTATCTATGAAGCCCAGCAAACAGAAACACCTGTAATTGCTGCTGCTTTAGGCGGCATCCCAGAATTAATCGACCGCTGGGGCGGATTGCTTTTTGAACCCGATAATTTAAACAGTCTAATTGAAACACTAAATTATTTTATAAAAGAAGGGGCGCCCCTTAAGACACCCCCGCTCCCGCCGCCATACGGCGAACAAGTTTTAAATTTAGTTAACTAAATTAACCTTCAAATCCTTGGGCCCGACTAGCTGACTGTAAAGAAATGATTGTTTTTTTAATACCATTTTCCAAGGTTACCACCGGCATCCAACCTAAAACATTGCGTGCCTGATAAATATCAGGCAGGAGGAGCTCAGTTAAAAATAATCTATCCTCGGAATAAACAATCGGAGATTCAGATTCCGTTTCCTTGATAATCATTTGTGCCAACTCTGTCACATTAACATCAACATCGGAACCAATATTTATTGGCCCCGCCAGATTAGAATTGGCCATTTTAATTACACCATCGATTGCATCATCAACATAACAAAAAGACGAAGAAAATTTTTCATTGCCAAAAATTACCAAAGGTTTATTTTTAATAGCCGAATAAACCAAATCTGGAATAAGCTGGTCATCATCTAAGGTCATGCGTGGTCCATAAATTCTGAAGAAACGAATAATTTTTGTATCCAGGTTATGAGTCTCGCGATAAGAATTAACCATTGTTTCAGCAAAACGCTTACCCTCGTCGTAAGCGGCCCGCGGAGACAATTGATTAATAATGCCTAAATCTTCTTCTTTTGCTTTTTTGCCAATATTGTTAATATCGCGCCCACCATAAACAACTGAAGAAGAAAATTGAATAAATTTCGCCTGATTTTGAACGGCTAACTCTAGTAAATTATAAACTACCAAGGAATTAGCTTTTATAATTTCTAAAAGATTTTTAACAAAATGTTTCGGAGACAAAGGACAAGCCAAATTATAAATCTCTTGTATTCCTTGAAATTTTATCTTAAATCTTTCTAAAATTTTAATTTCTGCTAAATTCAAAGGTTGAGTTAAGTCGTGATTAATAAAAATAAAATCAGGGTTTGCTAATAAATGATCGATATTTTTCTGCTGCCCAGTAATAAAATTATCAACACAAATAACTTTGCAAGTTTTTATTAATTCGTCACAAAGGTGAGAGCCAATAAAACCCGCCCCACCAGCTACTAAAACATTTTTTTTATCAAAAATAACTTTTTTAGCCATATAGTTCTAATTATTAAAGCGAATTAAATTAACATTAACCCCACCTGTGAAACTCTCAGGATAAGCGTAAAACGAAGCCATTAAACTGCCATCGCGTTCAAAAACACGTGCGTGGGCTGTACCACCAGCCTGGGCGCCGGTAATAATTTCAGAAATACCGTCATTGGAAACATCACCAGCCGCTAAACTGACTCCGCCTCGCCAATTAGAATTATAAGCTAAAAATTGTTGCTGCAAAAGACCATGATTATCAAAAATTCTAACTTGGGGAACATAAGCACCGGCCGGAGCGACAATAATACTATCGCGCTGACCATTCTTTCGACCATACAAAGAAGCACTGGCAACATTTAATCCACCGTGATAATCAGACGGGTAAACATAAAAAGCGGCTTCTAATTTAGCTTGCTGATTAAAAATTTTAACAATTGGTTTATTCCCTTCTCCTAAACCGATAATAAGTTCTAAATTACCATTACCATCAACATCGCCCAAAGCAACACTTAAGCCACCTCGATCTAAAATATCGTCAGCAAAGAATTGTTGTAGAACCTGCCCCGCGCCATTAAACACCCGGACATGTGGGCCGCCGCCTGGACCAGGAACGGTAATTATTTCTGAGTGGCCATCTTGATTATAATCACCGACAACCAGACGAACACCTCCTTTAAAGTCGCGATCGTAAGCCAGGAACTCTTTTAAAAGCTTACCTTTCTGGTCATAAATTCGCACCCAGGGTTCAGCCCCCGCCCCGTTAGCAGTAATAATTTTTATTTTTCCATCTCCTTGAAGATCACCGGTAGCAGCCATTAAACCTTGCGGCGATGAAGAAGAAAAAGGAGTGCTAGTAGCGCCATCTAGGCTAGCAAATAAAATTTCTTCGCTACCACTATAAGGTGTTAGCAATAAAAGATTAACATGATCAAAGAGAAGCTGTCTGGCAGAAGAAACTGCCGCCGCCGCATTTACCCGCCCAAAACCAAGTTGACCAGAATAATCGGGGTTTAAAAGAGTAATTGAATCAGCTGAGCCCAAAACTAAACCAACCACATCAGCCCGACTTAAATTAGGATTGGCTTGAGCTGTTAAAGCCATCACCCCAGAGACAACAGCGGTTGCCATGCTGGTCCCCGACCAATAACCATCATAATAAGGATTTATTGTTTCCGGATTACTTCCGGGCGTAATCGTGCTAAAAAAACTAATTCCCGGCGCGGTAATATCAATACAGTTTTCGCCATAACCAGAAAAAGGAGTTTTTTGATCTAAAGCATCAGTGGCCGCTACCCCAACGACCATATTTTCCCAACGGCTACCATCCATACAGGCGGGATAAATTGGATTTTTAGCGGTATTACGACCATCACCAGCAGCTTGGTCATTGCCAGCAGCGGCAACAACAATGATTCCTGCTTCATAAGCGCGTTTTATTGCCCCCGCTAAAGAATCATTATAATTATAAGTAACAAAACTTAAATTAATAATATCTGCCTTATTTTTAATCGCATAATCAATTGCCCGAACAACAGCACTCACTCGCCCCTCGCCACGATCATTTAAAACTCTTAGCGGCATAATATTAGTCCGCCAAGCGAGGCCAGTAATTCCTTGATTATTATTGCCGCTCGCTCCAATAATTCCAGCAATCATTGTGCCATGAGAAACCCCCGCCTCAGTCCAACCGGTTTCAAATTTGGGGGAAGGATCAAAAGAGTCATCAACAAAATCCCAGCCGTAAACATCATCAATGAAGCCATTGCCATCATCATCTATCTCATTATCTGGAATTTCATCTGTATTAATCCAAATATTACCTTTTAAATCTGGGTGAGAAATGTCAATGCCAGCATCAATAACGGCAACCGTGATATCGGGAGCGCCGGAGACAATTTTCCAAGCTTCATCAGCCTTAATTTTAGACAAATACCATTGACGCAGATAAAAAGGATCGTCAGGCAGTAAGCGCGCTGAAGCGTTAAGGGGAAAGAAAAAAATAACTATTAAAAATAAAGTGATTATTTTGCTAATCTTCATAAACTTATGATATCACACTATTTCCGATTTTCTATAAGTGCCAAAGTTTCAGTGGCACAACGATACCAACTAAACTTTTTGGCTTGACGAAAGCCGCGCTCGCGTAAATCAGCTCGCAACTCCTTATTAATAACTATTTCAGCCATTGCTTCAGCAATATCACTGTAATCAAAGTGATTAAAATAACGAACCGCCTCCCCGGCCACCTCTTTTAAAACTGGGATATTAGAAACAGCTGTCGGCGTTCCCGAAGCCAAAGCCTGTAAAACCGGAATGCCAAAACCTTCATGCTTAGTAGGAAAAATAAAAGCACTTGCTTGCTGAAAGATAAATGGCAATTCCTCTTCTTCAACCCAACCAGGCATAATAACTTCAAGATCTAAATCAAACTCTTCAATCGCATACTTTACCTCATCATAACCATAACTAGCATTACCAATTAAAACAAGCTTCTCTTTAATCTCCGGGTATTCTTCCCGCAATAGAGCCAAGGCTTCAATCAGGGCAGGAGTATTTTTCTTTTTTTCCAAACGCCCAACATACAAAAAATAGGGACGAGTAATTCCATAGCGCCTGAGACAATTATCTGCTTCGGACTCTGAAGATAGGCTTGGTTGATATAACTCGGAAGCAAAGCCATTATGAATAACTTTAATTTTTCCCGGATCCGCAAAAGGAAAACAATCTAAAATTTCTTGTTTAGTAAAATCGGAAACGGTAATAATTGTCGAAGCGTGTCGCAAAGAAAAAGCTGTTGACCAATTAAGATACTCCAAAGTCGTCCCTCGATAACGCCCTCCGGTAAACAGTTTAATTAAAAATTTAAGAAAACGCCGACGCGCGGCAGTTCTAGCTTTAGGGCCCTCTTCACGATAAACTTCTTCTTCGCGAGCAAAGGCAACATCGTGAATAGTATTAATTGTCCGGCGCGGATGGATTAAAGGCAAACCGTGAGCAGGAACAAACAAAACATCAGGAGAATTAAAAAGCATTTCTAAAGATAAACGGCCAAGAGTCCAAAAAGAAGTAAATGGCCAAGACAGAATCCGAAAATCAAAATTAGGAGCCGCCGCAAGCAATTCTTGAAGCTCTGTAGATGGCTTCTTATCAAGATAGAGACGATAGTGATTGTGGCGATCAAGACGAGCTAATTCCTTAATTAAATAAAAAGAATACCACTCAGTCCCCGTCTTCTTTTGTCTATTGGCGCGCGAGGCATCTAAACCAATCAACATAAAACTCTAAAATAAAAAGGCGACTTATTTAGTCGCCAAAATACTCCGTTTATAGGAGTCTAAATTATCTAAGGCGATTCCCGTTCCCTTAACAACACACAAAAGAGCGTCATCAGCTACATAGGCCGGCACACCAGTTGTTCGAGAAATTAATTGATCCATATTCCGTAGCAAGGCACTGCCGCCGGTTAAAACAATCCCCTTATCCATAATATCCGCTGCCAATTCAGGTGGAGTCATATTTAAAACTTTTTTAGCCGCAGCCACAATCGCCTCTAGTTCATTTTGGATTGCTTCGGTAACATCATCACTTGAAACAGTAATACTCCGTGGCAAGCCAGTGACAATATCGCGTCCACGAATCTCCATATACAACTTGTCTTCCATATACAGAGCGGAGCCAATATTAATTTTAATTTCTTCAGCGGTTCGGTCACCAATTGCTAAATTATATTTTTTACGAACGAATTCTAAAATAGCCGCATCAAATTTATTGCCACCAACACGAACAGAGGTAGAAGAAACAACACCGCCTAAAGAAATAACCGCCATTTCAGCAGTCCCCCCGCCAACATCAATAACCATATGTCCAGTTGCTGAACCAATCGGAATATCAGCCCCGATTGCGGCCGCAACCGGCTCTTTAATGATATAAGTCGCTTTAGCTCCTGCTGAAGTAGCGGCCTCAATAACTGCTCGCCGTTCAGTGGAAGAAATGCCAGCCGGAACCGAAATCATTACCTCAGGACGTAAAAAACGCATCCCGCCAATAGTTTTATTAATAAAATAGCGAATCATTGCTTCAGTAGTTCGGTAATCAGCAATCACCCCTTCTTTTAAAGGTTGAACAGCTTTAATTGTATCTGGAGTACGCCCCAACATATCTTTAGCCTCATTGCCAACCGCTAAAATTTTATTATCATCAATAGAAATAGCAACCACTGAAGGCTCATTAATCACTATCCCTCTTTTAGGGAGATAGACTAATGTATAGGTTGTTCCCAAATCAATGCCGATTCGCTTAATAAACATATTTTTCTAATATTCAGCAAAAAATGCCAAATTTAGTCGCTATTAATTAACGACTTAACCCCTAAGTTATAACGGAAAAATAGAAATTAGTCAATCTCCATAATTTCATCACCATTGTTCCAGCTATCATCAGTATCCTCCCCTAAACGTTCGGAATTCGCCATAATTTTTTTAACTTTTTCAGCAAACTCATAAGTATCAAACTCATCTTTAGGGAAAAAGTAATCGGCGCCAATCTCTAAAGTTCTGGCCCGGCTATCTTCGTCAGAAATGTCCGAAAAAATAAAAATTGGTAACTCAACTAATTCGGCATCATTTTTTATTCTTTTAATAATTTCAAAACCATCCAAGTTTGGCAAAATAACATCTAAAATCAAATAATCGGGACGGAAATCAATAATATCATCAATAATTTCCTCTAACTCTTCCTCTCCTTCATGCGTCTCGACGGTTAAGCCATCAGCACTAAAATTTGCCTCCAGGCTATAAAGGATATTAGCATCATCTTCGATAATAAAAAGTTTTTTACTCATAAAAATTAAAATTAAGAACGCAAAGAGCGCCACCAAGAAGGATTGTCTTGATACCACTTGATTGTTCGCGCTAGACCTTCCTCCCAGCTTACCTGTGGTTGAAAATTCAACTGACGGTTTGCTTTAGAAAAATCAATTGCGTAACGCAAGTCGTGACCAAGGCGATCGGCCACATATTCAATCCTGTCTTCACTTTGCCCCATTAGGCGTAAAATATCTTTAGTTAATGAAAGGTTGTCACGCTCACTATCTCCCCCTAAACAATAAGTTTCTCCAATTTTGCCCTGACTAATAATTAACTCCAAGCCACGGTTGTGATCATCAACATAAATCCAATCCCGAATATTCTTACCCTCGCCATAAATTGTCACCGGCTGATCATTCAAAAGATTAGTAATAAAATGTGGAATTAATTTTTCCGGATGCTGATAAGGACCATAATTATTAGAACAATTAGAGATTGTCACCGGTAGGCCATAAGTATGATAATAAGCACGAACTAAATGATCAGAGGCAGCTTTTGAAGCGCTGTAGGGAGAACGGGGATCGTAAGGTGTGATTTCAGAAAACTTTGGCGAATCAAAGTCTAGAGCACCAAAAACTTCATCTGTTGAAACATGATGAAAACGTTTTAATCCGTGACGTTTAGCCGCCTCTAGCAATACCCTGGTTCCTTCAACATTAGTTTGAATAAAAGCAGCGCTATCAGAAATAGACCGGTCAACATGGCTTTCTGCTGCAAAATGAACAATTAAATCACAATCAGAAACCAACTTATCTACCAAATCCCAATCCAAAATATTCCCTTTGACAAACTGATAATTAGGATTAGATTCTAAATCCTGTAAACTTTCTGGATTAGCAGCATAAGTTAAAGCATCTAGATTAACAATTTTATCAAGTGGGTGCTTAGCTAACCAATAGTGAATAAAATTGGAACCAATGAAACCAGCCCCTCCGGTAACTAAAATTTTCATGGTATTAAGAATTTAGTTTTTCACAAATTGCCGCCATCTCACCAGGCTTATATTTTTTTTCAGGGAAACGTAAAGGCGTATCTTCTAGAACTCGGGGGATAATATGCCAATGAAGATGGGGTATTTCCTGACCAGCAATTGGATCATTGTTTAAAATTACATTATAACCAGAATAACCAAGTTTAGTTTTTAAAAGCGCCCCCGCCTCTTTCACTTTTAAAATTAAAGCTCCCAACAACTCAGCATCAAGTTCTTCTAATGTAGCCAGGTGTTTTTTAGGAATCACCAACATATGGCCAGGGTTAACTGGTGCATTATCTAGAAAAACTAAAACATCCTCAGTCTCCATAACTTTAGCTACCGGCAGCTCACCGGCAACAAGGCGACAAAAAACACACATAGGCAATTTAAATAAAAAAATTTCTAATTAAGGAATTTGATAAGGGCTATTGGGATCTTTTTCCCAACGAATTTCATCAACTTCTTCCCCTTTCAAAATACCACGATAAAGTTTATCTGGAAAATTAATAGAAAGTGCGGGCTCCTGAGAGATTGCCTGATAACCATGGACCACCCCTGGGGGGACAATGACTACAGATGGATTATCAACCCCAACATCAAGAGTCATCTTCTCTCCGTTAGTTGATGAATTAGAACGGCGATCCCAAAGATAAAGACGAAAAGTCCCCGGGCCAGGAAAAATGAAATAATCACTTTGATAAACATGCTCATGGGGACCACGAGACACGCCCGGTTTCGTCCAGCTTAAATAAGACATCGCCACTTGGTAATCAATCTCATCGTGACGATAAATTTCAATTAAATGACCACGATCATCTTCATTCTTTTTTAATTCTTTAATGATAACACCATTAATCATAAAATTATTTATTTAATTCTTTAAAAGAGCGCAAACCACTTTGGGCGCCATGTTGAGCTACTTTCCCAGCTGCTTGACGGCTAGCAAGGAGTGAAGCTCGTTTTAAATCTCCATTTGACATTAACCAAGCAGCCGCCCAAGTTGAACCATAAACATCACCAACCCCAGTTGCATCAACCGCTTTACGGCGACCAATAACTGGCTGATAATAAGTATTATCCTGATCAGCACAATAAGAGCCAGAACGGCCATCAGTTAAGACAACCACCTTTAAACCATAAGAACGCAAACGATCTAAAAGAAAGTAAGGGTCTTCTAAAGAAATTTTATCCTTAGAGCTTAAATGTGGATCACTTAAAATTAATTCAGTCGCCTCATCTCGATTAACAATTAAAACCGTAGTTTTCTTTAAAAAAGGCGCTAAAAACTTTAAACCCGCTTTTAATTGGCTGGAACCTGGATTCCAAAAGATTTGCCCCGAAGCATTGTTAAAAATCTCGCGCAAATCTTGTTTCCAAAATCCAGACAAAGAAGTTAAATAGATATTTTTTGCTTGAGAAAGAGCCCGACGACGAGCAGAGTCAAAATCTAAATGACGGTTAGCCCCCCGAGCGGCAAAAATAACCCTCTCGCCATTAGGAGCAATTAAGATTAAAGACATGCCCGAAGCTTCTTGGGGCCAACTTTTAATTAAACTAACATTAACACGATTATTTTTTAAATTATTAATAATTTCTTGACCAACTAAATCGCGACCAATATCGCTAATAAGACTTACTCGCAAACCAAGTTTGGCTAAATTCACAGCCGTATTCGCCGCTCCACCACCAAAAGATTCCCAAACCTGAGAAACGCCAATTTTTGCCCCCTGCTCAAAAGCAATCAATTGTTGTCGCAATGGGTCAGAAGAATTATTAATTAAAACTCCTTCGGCGGTGAATAAAGATAAATCCTTAGTTGCCCCGCCAATTGTGAGAAAATCATAAATCATATTTGTCATCTTAGCATAAAGAATCCCTTTCCTCAAAAAAATAAATTTATTTTTTTTCTAAAAAAACCGGCTTTAATTTTTTAGATAAATTATTAACCAAGTTAAAAAATAAAAGCATCAAACCAGCGCTCCAAAGAATTTGTATCCCTAAATATTGCCAGAAAGAAACACTAAGCAAGAAAAATCCTGGAGCTAGCCCTGCCGGGATAATTAAAAGTAAAGTATAAATTAAAAAATTATAAAAAAGAGGCCCGAGAATTGCTAAAAGCAAAAAAGAATAAAAAGAACGATTAGTCACGACTCTGGTTAAAAGTATATAGAGCAAAGAAACAGTAATTGGCAAACTAATTAAATGTAAGCCGAAAAATTGAAAACTTAAAATATCTAGCCAAAAACCCATTAAAATTGAGAGTGGTAAAAAAGAACTTGGCGGCATAAACAATAAACAAAAAATTAAAACCACCAAGGGCAAATTGAGAGCAGAAAAAATGCTTGGAAATGGGGCAACAAAAGAAGCTTGAAATAAAGCAATTAAAGTAAAGAGTAGGGCCAAAAAAAACCAATTAAACCAAGATTTTTTTAAAGTCATACTACTAAGAGAACATTAACAATCGTTAAAGAATTACGATTAAATAATGGTTCAATATTAACATTCTGCCAAATATCATTATTTAATTTATTCACCTGACTAACCTCCCCAATAAGTAAACCGCGGGGAATTTCGCCGCCTAACCCGGAAGTAATTACTGTGTCGCCAGGAGAAATAATTTCTGACTGTGGAATATAAGTCATTTTAATAGTCAGCCCCTTATCTCCTTCGGTTAAACCAATTGTCCGAGTGTTATTCTGAATTGTCGCTGGCAACTGACAATCCCGACTAGTAGTTAAACAAACACGGGCTAAAGTGGGCCGAACTTCGGCAATCTTGCCAATAATTACACCATTTTCATCAATAACTCCAGCCCCAACCGTAACCCCATGGTTAGAACCGCGATCAATAACAATATCTTGGTCATCTTGCTTGATATCAAAAACTAAATTTTGAGAAATAACATTAGCTAAAAGACCTGGAGCTTCAGTGCTGGCAGCAAAATCTAATTGGGCTCTTAATTTAATATTTTCTTGTTCTAATTCTTTAAGATCAGAGTTGGCAACGGTCAAGCGTACCACCGCTTCCTCTAAAGAATCGACTCGATTAGAAAAATTACGAAACTCTTCTCGGCGCTCATAAAAATGACGGACATTGGCACTAGAATTATAAAAAAACTGAGCTACTGGTTTTGCTGCCCAGGTCATCACCCGCTCAAAAGGCTGAAGCCAACCAATAAAATGAAGGAAAATTAATAGAGTCGCAATTCCCACCCACCACCAAATTCGCATTTTATTTTTAGAACGAGGCATAGGCCTAATTATTTATCACCCGTACTTGGCAAAACGACTTTTTCTAAAAGATTTTTGTCTTTTAGTAATAAGCCGGTCCCCCGAGCAACACAAGTTAAAGGGTCAGTAGCAATTTTAACTGGTATTTTAGATGCTAAAGAAATCGCCTTATCAACGCCACGCAATAAAGCGCCACCACCAGATAGAAAAATTCCCCGCTCATAAATATCAGAAACTAATTCCGGTGGAGTGATTTCTAGAATCGTTTTAATGCTTTCAATAATTTTATTAAGCGTCCGACTCAGAGCATCTCTTACTTGAGCGTCGCTGATAATAATTGCTCTAGGTAAGCCGGTAATTAAATCGCGCCCCCGAACTTCAATTTCTTGAGGATCGTCTAAAGGAATGGCCGAACCAATAGTAATTTTAATATTCTCAGCCACCTGTTCGCCAATTAAAATATTAAACTCCTCGCGGATATATTCAATTATATTTTGATCAAACTCATTCCCGGCTAAACGTAAAGATTTCCAGGTCACAACCCCGCCCAAAGAAATAACGGCAATTTCAGTTGAGCCGCCACCAATATCAACAACCATCGTCGCGGTGGCATCTACGACTGGCAAACCAGCACCAATAGCGGCCGCCATCGCTTCTTCAATTAAGTAAACTTTACGCGCTCCCGCTGACTTAGTCGCATCTTCAACTGCTTTACGCTCCACCTCTGTTAAATCTAAGGGAATCCCAACCACGACTCGTGGTCGAGGCACTAAAGCAAAATTCTGCTGATGAACTCGAGAAATAAAATATTTAAGCATTTTTTCAGTGACCTCAAAGTCAGAAATAACTCCATCAATTAAAGGCTTAACTGCCTCAATGTGACTAGGAGTTTTTCCGACCATCCGGCTAGCTGCCTCGCCAACCTCCAAAATCTCGTTAGTTCGCTTATTGATTGCCACCACTGAAGGCTCATTAACAACAACTCCCTTTTCGTTAAGATAAACAAGGGTATTTTTTGTTCCTAAATCAATACCTAAATCGTGGCTCATTTTTCCCCGTAATTTCCCAAATAACATAAAGCTTTATTTTAAATACTTTATTAAATCCTCCGGAGTAACAATTTTTACATCTTTTTCAGAACGAGCTTTCAACTCTACTCCACCCGCCGCTAATGTTTTAGCAGAAACAAGCACTCGCCAAGGGCAACCAATTAAATCAGCTTCAGCAAATTTTTCACCCGCCCCCTTATCGCGATTATCAAACAACACTTCACAGCCAAGCGCCCGCAAAGACTGGTAAATTTTTTCAGCTTCTTCATCTTGATTAAGCGACAGAAGATGAACCTTAAAAGGAGCAATTTCCGCTGGCCAAATTATTCCTTGTTCATCATGACAAACTTCAACAATAGCTCCTAAAACCCGACTTAAACCAATTCCATAACAACCCATCAACACTAAATTTTCATTACCCTGAGCATCACGATAACTTAGATTAAAGGGTTCGGAAAATTTTGTCCCTAATTTAAAGATATTGCCAACCTCAACAGCTTTACGCTCAATCAAATCAGCATTACCACAATTAGGACAAGTTTTCTGATTAGCAATTATTTCTCGATTAATACCCAGACGACAAGCATCGCAACAGTAAACAATATCTTCGCCAGCTTCGGTAAAAGTTTGAAACTCATGGGAGTATTTAGAAAATGAACCGCCATCTGCAAGGGTTAAATAAGTTTTTTCACCCAAACCAACTCGGCGATAAAATTTATGATAAGCCTCAAGGACGTTGTCATAATATTTATCTAAATCTTCTTGATTAGCGTGAAAAGAATATAAATCTTTCATTAGAAATTCACGACCGCGAATCAGGCCCGCCTTAGCCCGCTTTTCATTACGAAATTTAGTTTGAATTTGAAAAACCGAAAAAGGTAAATCCTTATAGGAAGTGACAAACTTTTTAATCAGAGGAGAGACCTCTTCTTCATGAGTTGGATTTAAAACATATTCTTTTTGATCAGACCCAGCCAATCGAAATATAATATCAATCGTTTCAAGACGACCAGTGCGAACCCACAAATCTTTGGGGGCTAGAGCCGTTAAACTTATTTCCTGACCACCAACAGCCTCCATTTCTTCAGTGATAATACGACGAATATTATTTAAGACGCGTAAACCAAGAGGCAAAAAAGAATAAACTCCCGCCGCCACCTTATCAATAAAACCTGCCCTAATTAAAACTTGGGCATTATAACTCTGCTCATCTTTTGGTAATTCTTTTATCGTTTTAGTAAAAAGATTGGTCTGTTTCATAAAACAAGGGTTAAAATAATTTAACGAGCCAGATAACGCAAAGCCGCTTTTAAACGCATGGCTGTGCTAGAAAACTCGGGACCGACTTGATTAAGGGCTAACCGAGCATCATTTACAGAATACCCTAAGCTTAACAAAGCGTCTAGTTCGTCATTTAAACCGGTAAAATCCGAATCATTTTTACTTTCAGGACTAATTTTTAAAATCTTATTCTTTAATTCTAAAATTAAGCGTTCAGCAGTTTTTTTACCAATACCAGAAACTTTAGTTAATAAAGAAGCATCGCCGTGAATAATCGCCGTCTTCACATCCTCGGCTGAAGCTAAGGATAGGACCGCGAGGGCTGATTTAGGGCCAACTCCGGAAACAGAAATCAATAATTCAAAAAGTTCTAAATCACTTAAACGGGCAAAACCATAAAGATCACTAGCCTCTTCGCGTACCCGATGATGAACAAAAACAATCTGTCTCTGCCCCTTTTTGACAGTGGCGAGAAAATTTTCACCAGCAAAAACTTGATAACCGACGCCACCGGTTTCTAAAATAAAATAGGTTTCTGTTTTATCAATAACTTGACCCTCAAGATAAGCAATCATAAAAAGATAATTATTTTTTTTCCGTTCTTGTTTTTAAAAAGCGTCGCGCTACTGAAAACTCAGGGATTGGCTCTTCTAGAATAACAGCAATGCTCCGACTACCACCACCGCCGTGAACCTCAATTAAAGGTTCGCCGCTTAAAGCGTCATAAAAATTCCTAATTTTTGGCTGCAACACCTTATAAAGAGGCCGAACAATTTCAACCTGATCATTGGCTAACCAAGTATTATGAACTCTAAAATAGGCAACAAATTGACCAAGTTTTGTTTTAGGAACAAAATATTCGGGCGCCGGAGCTAAAGCTTGTCCGCAAAACTCCCAATCACAATCAAGCCGAGTGCGCTCTATAGTTTGACCGGCACGCTCGCCAAGTAAAAAACCACTTGTATAACCCCGGTGCGTTAATTTTTCGACTAATTCTTTTTTTAAATTCTTTAACTTCTCCTTAAGTTCTGCAAGTGGTAAAGCAGCCTGGCAATATTTTAAAGCTTGAGCATAAACTCCGCTGACCACTGCCTCATAATAAACACTTTTTGCCCGACCTTCAATTTTAAAAGAAGTCACTCCAGCAGCAATTAACTCTGGCAATTGCTCAATTAAACAAAGATCTTGAGAGTTTAAAAAATAAGATCCTTCTGACTCCTGAAGCACTTCAAATTCAGTTTCATGCCCCAGTGGCTTAAGTTGATATTGCCAGCGACAAGGCTGGGCACAGTCACCAAGATTAGCAGAACGACCAGTTAATTGTTGAGACAGAAAGCAACGCCCAGAATAAGCCATGCACATCGCTCCGTGAACGAAATATTCTAATTCCAATCCCGGCGCCGCCTGAGAAATAGCCTTAATCTCAGAGAGAGAAACTTCACGAGCGAGAATAATCCGACTTAAGCCGAGCTCCTGCCAAAATTTAGCAGCCGCGCTATTGGTACAATTAGCCTGGGTTGATAAATGAATAAACGCCTCCGGCCACTCTTTTTTTACTAAAAAAATAATTCCTGGATCAGAAATAATTAGAGCATCCGGATTAAGGGGCCGAAGTTTTTTTATAAACTCGGGCAAACGTTCTAAGTGTTCCTCTTTAGCAAAAATATTTAATGTTACATAAGCACGTAATCCGTGATCATGAGCATATTTTATTCCAGCTGCCAAGGTTTTTAAATTAAAATCATTAGCCCGCGCCCGTAAAGAAAAATCAGGAACACCAAGATAAACAGCATCCGCCCCAAAAGCAACTCCGGTTTGCAGTTTAAGTAAATTTCCCGCTGGAACCAATAATTCTAATTTTTTAGACATTTTCCTAATAGTTAAAGACCCGCCTCCCTTAAACGGGCCACTCTTTCTGCAATTGGCGGATGAGTCATAAATAGCTTTTTAAAGACAGAGGATTTATCCTTCTTTTTGTCTGGTTGAAGTGGCGCCACAATATACATGTGGGCGGTTGCAGCATTTGCCCCCTTCATATTTTGAGGAACAGAGCTAATTTTTTCCAAAGCTCTCGCTAAGCCCTCGGGATAACGAGTCAATAAGGCAGCAGTACTGTCAGCTAAAAATTCACGCCGCCTTGAAATTGCTAAACTAAGTAACTTAGCTGATAGAGGGGCTAAAATCATCAAGACAAGAAAAATCAGAAGCTTAATAATGGCGGCATTGCCGCCATTATTGTCATTATCGCTTCGACGATTACTCCAGAACATCGACCGAAAAGCCAGATCAGAAAGAATAGCAATTGCCCCGACCAAAACAGTGGCAACGGTCGAAATTAAAATATCGCGATTACCAATATGTGACAATTCATGAGCAATAACACCCTCAAGCTCCGACTTTTCTAGGCTCGCCAGCAATCCTGATGTTAAGGCAATCGCTGAGTGTTTTGGATTTCTGCCAGTCGCAAAAGCGTTGGGTGAAGAATCTTCAATTAAATATATTTTCGGAATTGGCAAGCCAGCGGCAATACAAAGATTTTCTACTAAACGATATATTTCCTTGCCATTATTACGATCAATCGGCCGCGCTTTAGCCATTTGCAATATTATTTTATCACTCCACCAATAACTGATAAAACTAGAGACCACACTAAAAATAACGGCAATCCACAGAATAATAGAATCATTAAAATACCAAGCAGCCAAATAACCAACAACAATAAAGAAAATAAAAAAACCGGACATCAGAAAAACTGTTCTTAGTTTATTGCTATCACTTTCTTGGTATAGGGTTTTCATAAGTTATTATTCTTTCTTAAAACCACCAGCAAAAGCTTTTAGAATTTCTACTGGAGTCACAAAGACAACGGTGTTTGATTGATCACTAGACATGTCGTTGATTGACTGTAGCGTTCTAAGATGTAGAGCGCCATCAGATTCAGCTAAAACCTTAGCGGCGGCGGCGATATTTTCAGCGGCCGCTTTTTCACCTTCAGAATTAATAATAACCGCTCTTTTCTCGCGTTCCGCTTCGGCTTGCTTAGCAATAGTTCTCTCCATTGATTCAGGAAGAGAAACATCTTTAAGCTCAACATTGTTTACTTTAATACCCCACTCATCAGTCTCTTTATCAACAATTTCTTTAATTCTCTCAGCAATCTTATCACGTTGTCCTAATAGCTCATCTAAAGTCACTTCGCCAACAATGTTTCTCATAGTTGTTTGCGCATACTGAGAAACGGCATAGTAAAAATTTTCCACCTCAATAACGGCTTTAGGTGCATCAGCTACTTTATAATAAATAACTGCATTAACAGTCACCGAAACGTTATCACGAGTAATTGCCTTTTGGTCAGGCACGTCAACTGCTTTAATACGAATATCTACCTTTTTAAAGGTTTGAAAGATTGGCAGTAATAATCTCCAGCCAGGGCTCATTGTGTAAGAATAACGACCCATAGTAAAAACAACCCCTCTTTCCCATTGGTTAACTTGCTTAAGGCAAGATAAAACCAAAACTAATAAAACTGCACCGATTGTCCAAAACATAGGTTTTTTTGTTAATAATTAATTAAAATTTAACAGTCACATTTTCCTTTTGAGCCGCGTCGCCAATTTCATAAAAACTATAGGCGGTGAACTTTAACATCTTGTTAATCAAGTTAGTTGGGAAAACTTGTAACTTAGTATTAAAGTCACGAACATTACCATTGTAGAAGCGGCGTGAAGCCATAATCTTGTCTTCGGTGTCAGTAAGCTCGCGTTGTAATTCCAAGAAATTTTGATTAGCTTTTAAATCAGGATAATTTTCTGCCAAAGCAAAAATGGAACGGAGAGTAGAAGACAACTGATTTTCTGCAACTATTTTTTTCTCCGGCTCGGCGCTCGACACTTCCATTGCCGAATTACGAGCAGCAATCACTTTAGCTAAGGTTCCCTCTTCATGAACTGCATAACCCTTAACCGTCTCCACTAAATTAGGAATTAAGTCATAACGTCGCTTGAGCTGAACGTCCATATCAGAAAGGGCCTCTTCAACTCTATTTTTTCCAGTAACCAAGTTATTATAAAGACCGGCGATAGCAAAGATTAAAACCGCCGCTATTGCTAAAATTAACCAAACAATCCAAGTCATAGATTTTTAAATTAAATTTATTAATTATCTAACACTTCTAAATTCAAAGAAAACTCATGTTCGCCAATCTTAACCAAATCAGCTGTCGTTTTATCAATAAGTTCGCAGTCTTTGCTTAATGTAGCTGTCTTTATTTCTTCTTTTTTAGCGCTTACAAAATCAGCAATTTCCCTATCAGCGCCGCCAATAATTACTTTAGTTCTATCAGCCAAGTTAAGGCTGAGATCTTTTCGTTTTTTATTAATCAAACGGATAAACTCTCTTGTCCAGCCAGCACGTTCTAATTCTGGCGTAATTACTGTATCTAATTCTAAGGCCAAAGAATCGCTTGTTTTCCAAATTAATTCGTTAACATTTAATTCTTCTATAATTAAAACTTTATATTCTGCAGGCAAACTAGCGCTAGGGGAGCTCACTGTTGCCGAAGCTAAGGCCTGACGAACTTTAATGCCAGCCGTATCTCGTTCAGCTAAGCCAAGCTCAACCACTTTTCGGACTAAAGACATATTTGTTAAAACAGTTTCATCTTTAGCACTTAAAGGTCTTGGTATTGGCCAATTTTGCAAATGGACAGATTGGCTGGAATCCTTAAAATTATAAGCAAGTGTTTGCTGCCAAATATTCTCTGCGCTAAAAGGTAAAAACGGCGCCATCACTTTTGCTAATTCCGATAAAACATAAGCCAAAGACGCTAAAGCCGAATCCTTATCTGGCCCCAATTCTTTGAAGCGATCCCGAGAACGGCGCAAATACCAAGTTGAAAGTTCATCAATGAAATCTGTAATTGGACGCATTGCTTTAGGCAGGTTATAAGCTTCAAGGGCGGCAGTAACCTCAATCTCCAGCTGTGATAATTTAGCTAAAATCCAAGAATCTAAGACATTGCTAACCTCGGGGCGAGAAAAAGAAGTCTCTGATTCTCCAGCATACATTTCGTAAAACTTATAAACATTATTTAAAATCATGATATTTTTCCGCAAAGCATCAGCAACACCTTTTTCTGAAAAATTAAAATTCTCAGCCTGCATCACGGGGGCAGCTAACAAGTAAGCGCGTAAAGCATCAGCTCCATATTTATCAAGTAAAAGAAGAGGGTCGGGATAATTTTTTAGACGCTTAGACATCTTTTTCCCATCCTCAGCCAGGACTATCCCATTAACCACAACTTGATCAAAAGCCCGAGTTCCTTTTAGTGCCACCCCTAAAACATGGGTGTAATAAAACCAAGCACGCGTCTGGTCAACCCCCTCAGCAATAAACTGAGCGGGAAAATTAGCTTCAAACTTCTCTTGATTAGCAAAAGGATAATGCTGTTGCGCATAAGGCATCGAGCCAGACTCAAACCAGCAATCTAAAACATCAGGGATTCTGGTCATTGTTTGGCCACAATCAGGGCAAGGAAAGGTTAATAAATCAACTTTATCTTTGTGAATATCGGTAATTGGAGAAACACCGGTTAATTCTTCTAGTTCTGCTACCGAGCCAACTAAATGCCGATGCCCATTAGCACACTCCCAAATCGGAATTGCGCTAGCCCAAAAACGTTGTCTTGAAATAGACCAATCGCGCGCTCCTTCTAGCCAGTTACCAAAGCGCCCGTCCTTAATATGAGCTGGTGACCACTTAATTTTCTTAGCCTCTTCAAGTAATTTATCTTTTATCTTAGTAATATTTACAAACCAAGAAGAGGTGGCGTAATTTAACAAAGGCGTATCGCAGCGCCAACAATGCGGATAGCTATGCTCATACTTAGCTTTAGAAAAAAGTAAATCACGATGAGCTAAGTTTTTAATAATCTCGATATCAGTTGCTTGATGATCGCCGGCAGGCTTAACGTTTAAACCGGCAAATTCCTTCACTTCCGCTTTAATTGAACCATCAAAAGCCACATGTTGGACAAAAGGCAAGCCCTCTTTCTGACCCAGAATTAAATCATCTTCACCAAAAGCGGGAGCAATATGAACAATTCCTGTCCCCTCTTCGGTATTAACAAATTCCGCCCCATAAATTTTCCAACCATTTTCTCGCTGCGGCAGCTGAGTATCACCCGCATAATCAGAAAAAAGCGGCTGATAAGCCTGGCCTATTAAATCAAGCCCTTTAAATTCAGAAATTATTTCATAATTCTTATCGGCTAAAACTTCAGCGGTCCGCTCTTTAGCCAAAATATAAAAATTATCTTCAATTTTCACCTTAAGATAATCAATCGTCTCATTAACTGCTAGAGCAACATTGCCAATTAATGTCCAGGGGGTGGTGGTCCAAGCAAGAATAAAAGTTTTTGGCTCAGAAACTAATTCAAATTTAGCAACCGCTGATAAATCTTTGATTATTTGATAACCCTCGGCAACCTCTGACTGAGAAACGGTTGTTTCACAATGAGGGCAAATATGCATGGAGCGATGGTCTTGATAAATCAAATCTTGATCCCAAAGTTTTTTCATTGCCCACCAAACCGACTCCATATAATCTAAATCCATGGTCCGATAAGGATTATCCATATCTACCCAGCGGCCCAGTCGATCAATGGTTTTTCGCCACTCATCAGCATAAGTAGAAACACGTGCTCGACAAGTATCGTTAAATTTTTCAACTCCTAATTCAATGATTTCTTTTTTGCTTTTTACTCCTAATTCTTTTTCAACAATATTCTCAATTGGTAAGCCGTGGCAATCCCAGCCCCAACGACGCTCAACCGAATAGCCGCGCATAGTTTGATAGCGCGGAATAACATCTTTAATAATACTCCCAACAAAATGGCCATAATGAGGCAAGCCGGTTGCAAAAGGCGGTCCGTCGTAAAAAACAAAACGACCTTGCGGCGCCTCTTTAGCGACGGATTGTTTAAAAATTTCAGCACTTTGCCAAAAATCTTGAACACGTGCCTCCGATCCGGAAACCGGATTGCTGTGATTAATCTGTTCTTCTGTCATAGTATTAATTAAAGGCGACGAGAAGGATCGATGTCAGTCATTGGGTCATCATGATACAATTCATTGAGCTCCGCTTGGCGCTCCTCAAAATCACGACGCTGCTTCTCTGCTTGTTCGTTTTTTAATTTTTCATCCTCAGCCGCCACTAAATCAGCTTCTTTTTCTAAAGCTGTTTGCTCACGACGAGTGAAAATTTTATCAGCCGCCTTATGACCGGCAGCCAAAGGGTCGATTATTTTTTCAAACATAAATTTAAAACTCTTAACTTGCCTAAATTAACATATAAATACCGAAAAATCAAGAGAAAAAATGAGCAAAAATAAGTTAAAATTAAGAAAAAACTATTTTTTAGGACTTATTTTTTCATAAAGATTAATCATTTTCTGAGCCATTTTAAAGGCCTGAAACTTCTCCGCTGTTTGCCGAGAAGCGGTTGACATTTTCTGACGTAAATCAAAGTTATTAGTCAAGGATTGAATCGCCGCCTGAGCTTCGGCTAAATTATTAACAATAAAACCATTTTCACCAGAATTGATAATTTCTGGAACAACTCCGACCGGATAAGCGACCGGAATTAAACCTTGCGACATAGCTTCAATTAAACTTAAAGAAAAACCTTCATAGCGCGAGGGCAGAAAAAAAATATCACCAGCGCTAGCAGCCAAATAATTGGGAATTTCATTTTTTAAAACATTAGCGATAACCTGATGATTGGAAATAGTGTTTTGCAACCAATTAATTAACTTCTTACTACGAGTCATTATTAAAGAAGTTTTTGGTAAATCGGAAAAAAGACGATATAAATTAACTAGGCGATCAATCCCTTTTAGCTTTAGAGTAAAAACATCTTCACCAATCCGCCCTAAAAAAACAATTTTCGGTTTTTCTGTAAGAGGTTGTTTCGGTTGGCTAAACCAGTAATCTTCAATTGCATTATGAACAACAAAAATTTTTTCAGCCGGAATTTCTTGTTTTAATAAATCCTGATAAACAATTTCTGAGGTCGCAATCACACAATCAGCACGTTCAGCGGCATATTTTTCTATCATTGCAATATCATGTTGAGGACGACGCGATTTCAAATTTAATTCCTTAATTACCCCAGCCTGCTTTAACTCTTTGATAATTTTACTCCCTCCATCTTCCAAAAATCTGGTCTTAGGGGTATCCCGTAAAAAACCATAAGTAGTCGAGCCAAAATGGGAGACAACCGGCTTATTAAAACGCAAAAAAGCAAGCGGAGTATAAGTTGTGCCTTGAATAATATCAGCTTTTAAAATCTCGTTACGACTCTCCATTAATGAATAAAAGAAAAGGATATTATTAACTCCTTTAAGGGCAATAGGTGTATCACTAAGAGAAAACCTCGGATAAAAATCTTTTACCCCAACTCCTTGTCGACGTAATGAGGCTACAATTAAACTATTAATATACCCTGCCCCAGTTTTAACCTTTTTACTGCTATGAATGTATGATATTTTCATATTTATAATATAGCTAATTACCACCAATAATACAAAAACCCGCTCCTTCGCTCGGGTTTTTATATTTTAACTAATGTTAATTTAAATAAGTTGGCGCTTAAGCCCCGCAACACTTTTTAAACTTCTTACCACTGCCACAAGGGCAAAGATCGTTGCGACCAACCACTTTACCAGATTCGTCTTTTATCTTATTCCTCACTAAATCAATAGTTTCCCCCGGCTGATGATCGGTGGCCACCTTGGCCGCTCCAGAAAATTTTAGATTTTGTTTATTATTCGATTTTTGAAGGTTAGCGACTAATTGTGGCGCCAACTCTAAGGCATCACCAGTTTTATAAATTGAATAAACCACCTGACGGCGAATTAACTCGTTTAGCTCACGAAAAAGACGATAAGCTTCCTTTTTATACTCCACTAAAGGATCCCGCTGACCATAACCACGCAAACCAATGGAACCCCGCAGATAATCCATCGTCTCTAAATGTTCAACCCATAACTGATCAATGGAGCGCAATAAAATACCCTTCTCTACTTCAATAAAATTAATCCCCGCCCCCTCAAGAGATTCTTTTAGATTTTCGTACTTTTTAGCTGCCCAATCTTGTAGCTCTGACAAAAGTGCCGCTGAACCTTCGTGACCAGAGTTATTATGAAAAGCTAATATTTTTTCTGTTTGCTCTTCATTTAAAGGGAAAATAGCAGTCACTGATTCAGCAACTTCTTGTAAGTTCCAATCTTTAGGCTCACCAAGGCAATGAAAAGAAATAATCTGGTTTAATTCTTCATTAATTATTTCTTTAACAATATCGGCCAACTGGCGGTCACCATGGTTGCCAACACCCTCGGCAATTTCTAAAATCTCACGCCGCCTTTGATAAATGGCCTCTCGATGTTTATTAATAACATCATCATATTCAACTAAATGTTTGCGGGTATCAAAGTTATTACCCTCCACTCTTTTTTGAGCCGATTCAACCGACTTGGAAATCATGCTACTTTCAATCGGCATATCTTCCGGTACTTTAAGCATTCGCATAGCATTCTTCATCCGATCACCCCCAAAAACTCGCATTAAATCGTCTTCAGTCGAAACATAAAAACGAGATGAACCAGGATCACCCTGACGACCGGCCCGACCACGCAACTGATTATCAATTCGTCGTGACTCGTGACGCTCAGTGCCAATAACATGCAGTCCGCCTAAAGCAATCACCTCTTCCTGTTCCGCTTTGGCACGGGAAACGGCCTCAGGATCATTGCTGTCCGGTGTTCCCCCTAAAATAATATCAACGCCGCGACCAGCCATATTGGTTGCTAAAGTAATTGCCCCCTTGCGGCCAGCCTGAGCGATAGTTTCTGCTTCCCGTTGATGATTTTTAGCGTTCAACATTGCTGGATACAAACCTTCACGCTCCATCATTTCAGTCAAAATTTCATTTTTTTCAATTGAGATAGTACCAATCAAAATTGGCTGCCCCTTAGCGTTTCTTTCTTTAACATCAGCAATAACCGCTTGATACTTCCCTGTCTCGGTACGATAAATTAAATCATTATAATCCTTACGGATGTTTGGTTTATTTGTCGGAATAACAATAGTTTCCAATTTATAAATTTTATAAAACTCTTCTGCTTCTGTAACTGCCGTTCCAGTCATACCAGACAACTTTTGATACATTCGGAACAAGTTCTGAAAAGTAACCGTAGCCATTGTCTGCGATTCTTTCTGAACTTTTACGCCTTCCTTAGCCTCAATTGCCTGATGAAGACCTTCACTGTAACGACGACCAGGCATTAAACGGCCAGTAAATTCATCAACAATAATAATTTCATCTTCTTTAACGACATAATCTTTATCCCGCTTAAACAAGACATGAGCTTTAAGTGCTTGTTCAATATTATGAACATCTTTGATGCCACCGGCAACATAGATATTTTCCACTCCAAGCAACTTTTCCATTTTATTTAAACCATTTTCCGTTAAAGTAACCGCGCGTTGTTTTTCATCTAAATTATAATCCTCGTTCTCTTCCAAACCTTGAACTAGTTGGGCAAATTTAAAGTAACGATCACTTGACTCTTCAGCTGGAGCACTAATAATTAAAGGGGTTCTGGCTTCATCAATTAAAATTGAGTCAATTTCATCAACAATCGCATAATGCAAATCGCGCTGCACAGTCTGCGCTAAACTACCAACCATGTTATCCCGCAAATAATCAAAGCCAAACTCATTATTAGTGCCGTAAGTAATATCACAATAATAAGCTTCGCGGCGAGAAATCGGTTTAAAATGCTGTAAACGCTCATCATACTGCGTCTCATCAATATATTCTGGATCATAAATAAAAGCAGCATCATGGATAATGACGCTAGTTGATAAACCGAGAGCATAATAGACAGGAGCCATCCAGCCAGCGCCAACTCGCGCCAAATAATCATTAACCGTAATTAAATGAGCCCCTTTTCCTTCTAAGGCGTTTAAATATAAAGGCAAGGTCGCAACCAGAGTTTTTCCTTCACCGGTTTTCATTTCGGCAATTTGACCACGATGCAAAACAACGCCACCAATAAGCTGAACATCGTAGTGGCGCTTATTAAGTAAGCGCTTAGAAGCCTCACGAACAACCGCAAAAGCCTCCGGAAGTAAATCGTCTAAAGATTCTCCGGCTGCCAAACGCTCTTTAAAGAGAAGAGTTTTCTCTCCTAACTCAGACAGTGATAGGGTGCCCAGATTCGGCTCAAAATCATTAATCTTTGCCACTAGTGGCAAAATTGTCCGAATAATTTTTTCATTAGGATCACCTAATATTTTACTGATTAAACTCATATTTTTATCTTATCTTGAAGAAACAGCCTAGCTCAATTAACAAGTGGCGTCAATTTATTTTTTAAAAACAAAAAGAAAAATCTTAAGCCTTCTTATCGCGTTTCTTTTCTCGATGCTTAACAATTGCGGCCGCTAAATGATCTTTAACTTTATCAATTGCCTTATACATATCTGTCTCAGTCTTTTCTATCCGTAAAAGAGCACCGGGAAGATTTAAATTGGCCTCAACCCGAAAAACTTGCCCTTTGGCCTGGTCACCGCCGGTTTTAGCGAGTTCCACATCAAAATGAATTACCGGAGTATCACCAAGAAATTTTTCCAACATATTCATTTTTTCTTCAACATATTGAGAAATTGCTGGAGTAAGAGTTATTTTGGTGGCTAATAAATTAATTTTCATATATTTAACAGTTAATTATAATAATCTATTGAAAAAGACGAAGAACATCTTTATAAGTAACAAAGACAATTAAAGCCATTAAGAGGAAAAAGCCAGCATTATTGAGTAAGGCCTCAAGCTCTTTTTTAAGTGGCCGCCCGCGCAGTTTTTCAACCAAAAGAAGAAAAGCCCGTCCACCATCAAGAGCAGGAAAAGGAAAGAAGTTTAAAACAGCTAAGTTTAAAGATAGTAAGGCGGTAAAATTCATCAGGTTAGTAAAACCAAAACGAGCTACTTGCCCAGTCATCTGAGCAATCATAATTGGGCCACCAACTGAATCGCCAACAGGAGTACCAACAAATAAATCTCTAATTAAATGAATAAAGGCTAGAATAATGACCCCCAACATTTGAAAGCTATACTTAAAACCTTCATAAATTGCCAGGAAAAATGAATAACGGACCACCTCGACCTGATCTAGGCTAACCCCAATCAAACCTCGCCCCTCCTCGCCTTCAGGAACAACCGCTAAACGCTGTTCTTTTCCCGAACGCTCAATCGTCACTAAAACCTCCTGATTAGGAGAAGCGCCAATGGCTTCTTGAAAAAGAGCCACCTTATCCAGAGACTGATCATTAACAGCCTTTAAAACATCGCCGCTTTTAAAACCAGCCTGATCGGCCGGAGAGCCAGCCAGAACTTCAATAATTTTTATCTGCCCACCCTCAGCAACTGACTGCGGCGCCCCTATCATCATACTGGCACTAAATAAAAAACCAGCAAAAATAACATTCATCGTAACTCCAGCCGCCAAAATAATAAAACGTTGCCAAATTTTTTTACTAGCAAAACTATCTTGATCAAGAGAATCGCCATCTTGACCCTTTATTCTGACAAAGCCACCCAAAGGCAGCCAATTCAAAGAATAAACTGTATCTTTAGGCTCTGGAATTAACTTCTCCAAATCGCGACTACCCCAAAAAAAATGCCATCCCTTATCAAGCCCTCGATAAAAACCAAACAAACGAGGCGGCATTCCTAAACCAAACTCCTCTGCTCCAACCTTAAAATAACGGGCAGCCCAAAAATGACCAAACTCATGAACCAGAACTAAAACGGAAAGAACCGCTAAAAAAATTATAACAGTTAACATGTGATTAAATTAAATAGCCATGATATCCGCCTCCTTCTGATCGCGAATCTCTTTTAAGGCATCATTTTTTTTAGAAACCAAATCATCTAACTCTTTTTCCAGACGAAATTTATTATCTTCGGCAATCTCTTTATCGTTAAAAGCTTGGCTAATTTTACCCTTTACTTCTTCTCGAACTTGACGTAAAGAAATTCTTGCTTTTTCCAAACGATCATTTAGTTTTTTTACCAAGTCAAGACGATTTTCTTGAGTTAAGTCAGGAATTGTCAAACGAATTTTATCGCCCTCATTCATAATCCCAAAACCCAGGTTTGCCTCAACTAAAGCTTTTTCAACAGCTTTTATCACCCCTTTATCCCAAGGAGTAATAAGAAAACTACGTGGATCAGCAATCGAGACATTGGCGACAGCATTTAAAGGATTTAAAACGCCGTAAGCTTCAACCTGGACGCCGTCGAGCATCACTAAATTAGCGCGACCAGTCCGAAGACTGGCGATATCACGCTTAAAAAAGTCAAGCACGCTATTAAATTCAGACTCTTTTTCTTTAATAAGATTAAACATATATTTTTATTTTATTTTAAGATTAAACCAGCTCCTGGGCCACTATTAACACCTAAATAGAGAGTATTGGGATAACGATAATCAATTAGGATTTCTGAAACAGCCCGCTTGGTTGGTAATTTTATATTAGACCAAGTCACGCCGCCATCAGTAGAGCGCGCAAAAGTAAACTGGGTTCCATAGTAGATATTGTTAGAGTTTTGCGGATCAATAGCAATCGCTTCAATTAAATCCTGTTTTTCTGAAGGCAAAAGATCAAGTTTTTGCCAACTAACACCCTTATCTGGAGATTTAATAACAATATTTTTGGTTGCCAACAAAACCAGACCATCGGAAGCGCCAACCTTTAAAGATTTAAAAGCGCTATCAACTCCTAATTCAGTTAAAACCTCTCTAAAATCGGACCAATTTTGAACAGAAAAATTAGCATTAATATCAGCAGAATTGCGAGGATTGGTAACACTGTTGGTGATAAAAGAATAAAAACCAGCGTTAATATCGGCGACAAAGATTTGCCGGCTATCGCTCGGAAGAAGAACAATTTTAGCCACCGCTTTATCTAAACGCTTAATGACCCGCCAAGAAACCCCACTATCAATACTTTTTAAAATATCACCATTTGAAGTGCCTAGATATAAGTTAGCTGGATTACGCGGATCAATTGCCAAGGTGTTAAAAGTAACTTTTGCATCAGCGTCTAGATAAAGTTGTTTCCAGCTACGAGCGCAATCTGCAGAATGTAAAAGCTGGTTAGCAAAAATAGCAAAAAGCTCACATTTATTTTGAGGATTAACAACAACTTCATTAACAGTTACATCTCCTGGAAAAGATTTTACTCTTTGCCAGCCCTCAGAAACATTAGCCGTGTAATAAAGACCGTTGCCATAGGTTCCTAGATAAACCCGCAAATTATCACTTGGGTCAATAGCCAAGACGCGGACATTAACGTTTGAAATACTACTGGGCTTGCCAGAAATTGAAGGAATATAAGGCTGATGAGTGAAGTGGGCCCCATTATCAGTAGAAACAAAAACCGCCCCCAAATCGGCAAGCTCTTGATTGCCGCCAAAAGAACAGGCAGAAAGCGTCAGAGAAACGATAAAAAGCGTGAGCGCTAAGCGCCAAAATCTTAAATGAGTCATAAAATCTTAAAGATTAAAAATAACTTGTTCTAATACTGTAGCAGGACTAACATTTGCTGCCAAATATTTTTGGGCCCTTGTTAGAGACTCTGCTAATTGATAGTAATAAGATAAGTCTTGATTGGCCAATTGTAAATTAACCAATTGCAACTCTTCATGCAGAGCGGCATATTGCAAAAGTTCCGGCTGAGCCAGATGAAGCAGGAGCAAATCTCGCCAAACGCGCTGCCAAGAAAAAATCAAATTCTCAGCCTCTTCCCGACTCAAACTTCCTAACTTTTTTAAAGCAGAAACACGATCCACCATTGACTGAGAAAAAAAACTTAAGAATAAACGAACAGAATTTAATTGCTCTTCATAATACACCGGCTCCTCTAATAAACGAATAGCCTCCAAAGGGCGACCAGCTGACAAAGCTGCTAAATTCTTAGCATTAGCCCGATCAACCTTCTTCTCACTAAGCAGATAATCATAAATAATATCATAAGGCACGGGACTAAAATAAAGGGTTTGTGCCCGAGAAACCAGTGTTTCTGGCAAAGACATTAAAGAAGTTGCCAAAAGAATAATGACTACCTTGTCTCGCGGCTCTTCTAAAGTTTTTAATAAAGCATTAGCACTATTGAGATTAAGCTTCTCCGCCTCTTTAATAATTCCAATTTTATAAGAACCAAGAAAAGAGCTTAAAGACAACATCTTAATAAAATCACGAACAGCATCAATAGGAATTTCTTTTTTATCTTCTGGACGCTCTAAAATATAAAGGTCACTATTAACTCCCGAAAGTTTTTTTTGACCATCGGCTAATAATAAATTTTCAGCAAAAGCTTGAGCAAGAGTACTTTTCCCCAAACCATCAGCCCCTACAAAAATATAAGTTTGTGCCAATCGACCAGAACTTAGCGAGCTATCAAGAAAATCAGCCACCTTATTATTGCCTAAAGGAGGCCAGAAATAGCGTCTTTGATACTTAGAATCAGAATTTGACATGTTTTAATTATAGCATAATCAGCAACAAGAAACGAAACAATTTTTGCCTTAATTTAACTGAGCAGAATTGATTTTAACACTTGCTCTTGCTATAGTAAACTTATAATTATATGAATAAACGCTTCAAACAAGTCTGCTTAGCTCTTGGTGACTTAGGAGTACTTTTTCTAGCACTCGGAGTTTCCCTGTTTATCCGCTACGGATCAAATTCGCAAGGGATGTGGTCCGACAATATCTTTTATTTTCGACCCTTATTTGGAGCTTGGTTGCTAATTCTGTATATTAGTGGCGCCTATAAATTAAACCTTGTCTATAACTTTAAGCGTTTTTGGCAAAATGCTGTTTCGGCGACGATTGCTTCCGGCTTAGTTTCAATTATTTATTTCTACCTAATCCAGTCGCCAGTTTCACCAAAAACTATTCTAATTATTTTCTTAGGAGTTTTTCTACTCCTTTTCTTACTCTGGCGCAACCTAGCCAGTTTGGTTATTCGCTCTTTTCTACCAGTCAACAATTTGGCTATTATTGGAAACACCCCCTTAAGCGATGAACTCTTAGAAAACTTAGCTAAGCAACCTCATCAAGGCTTTAATACTGCCTTAGTTTTCAAAAATATAGAAGACGCCAAAGCGCTCCCCGCCCTAATTAAAAAGCGCAACATTAATAGTATAATTATCGCGCCAGAGTTTGCTAACAACCCAGAATTGGTTGACTTACTCTTTGATTGCCTATCTCTTAATATAAATATCTACAATCTTAGCGATTTCTATGAGCTTGTTTACGGCCGAGTGCCTTTAAGCTCAATTAACCAGGCGTGGTTTATAGATAATATTAATCAAGGGGGTCGCCGTTATTTTGATTTAATAAAAAGAACCAACGATTTGATTTGGGCTAGCTTCCTACTACTTTTTTCTCTACCCTTCTTCCCTTTAATTGCCCTAGCAATTAAACTGGATAGTCGCGGGCCGGTTTTATTCCGACAAGAACGAGTCGGCAAAAATGAACGCTTATTCACAATGTTAAAATTTAGGACCATGAAAACTCAAGCAAACAACGGCACAATGACAAGCCTTAATGATAAGCGTATTACCCGAGTTGGAAATTTTCTGCGCCGTAGCCGCTTAGACGAGATTCCTCAAATTATTAATATCTTTCGAGGGGAAATGAGTTTTATCGGCCCTCGTCCAGAAAGAACAGAATTCGTTTTGGATTTAAGTAAAAAAATTCCTTTTTATAAAACTCGCCTATTGATTAAACCCGGCATTAGTGGCTGGGATCAAGTTTCTGGTATTTATCACTCCCCGTCGCTAGAAGACAGCCAGGCAAAACTAGAATACGACCTCTTCTACTTAAAACACCGTTCTATTTATTTAGATTTAAGCATCGCTCTAAAAACTATCGCAACTATGCTTAGCCGCGATGGTCGTTAATTTTTAAAATAAACAAGCAAAAGCAAGCTTACCCGCTGGCTTTTTTTAATTTTCGATTCCGCTGCCTTTCATACAACATAAAAGAGGCCGGCCCCAATAAATAAGAAATGGTCGTCGCCCAAGCCGCCCCAGATAAACCTAAGCGTGGAATCAATAAATAATTCAAAAAGACGTTAACAAGCATCATTAATAAATTAATCAGAAAAATAATCCGTAAACGATTCTCTGAGGTGAGCGCTTGATTGATAGCTGTTGTTAGAAAGAAGCCTAAACTAGACCAAGCATAAATACTTAAAACTGGGGCTGAAGCAGCATAATCAGCGCCAAAAATCATTACTGTTATTGGCCAACTAAAGACTGCTAAAGGAAATGCAATTAAAAGGGCCAAAAAAAACATCAGTCTGTATAATTTTTTTAAACGGTTCTGGTAAAGAGTTGGGTCAGTTTTTTTAGCATTAACAATTGCTGGAAATAAAGAACCACAAATAATCCCTGGAATAAAATACCAAATTTCAGAAAGCTTGGCCGCCACAGCATAAAAACCCACTGCTTCATTGCCCAAAAAACGGCCAACCATAACTTGATCAACTTTTTGATAAACAAGCGCAGCCGCGGAAGATAAGAGGAGCAGCCAAGAAACACTAATAATTTTTTTTGCTAAAGCGGGGTTGAAAGTCCAAGCACGCAAGCGATACCCTTTTTGACGATAAAAATAAACTGCCCCCACTGAAATAATTATTGACTCAATTAAAGCGGCTAAGGCCAGCCAAATTACCCCCTTAAAGCTGACAATTACAATTATTTTTAGAACAGCAGAAAACAAAACGGCTAAAGTTTGAACTTTAACATTTTTTAGCGATTGGACGCGTGAATTAAAAAAAGTATAAGAAACATTAAAAGCTTGAAAAATAAAACTAATGGAAAAAACCAGAACTATTAACTTAACTAAAAAATCAGCCTCTAAGAAATAAGCGCTCACTGAGGCTGCCAAAAAAGCAATAACCCCGCCAATCAATTTTAGACGAAAAGCCGTCCCCATCAATTCATCGCGTTTCTGTGGCTGAGAAATAAGCTCACGATATAAAATAGCATCAACTCCTAAAGGGGCAATAAAAGAGAAAAGGCCCACAAAAGAAAGCGCATAATTATAAACGCCATAATTAGCTGGACCTAAATAGCGAGCAACGGCGGCGCCAACAAAAAAAGAAATAAGCAAAGAAAAAAACTGGCCAATAAACATCCAGCCGGTATTTTTAAAATATTTTTTGAAACCCTCATGGTCTAAAAAAGGGCGATATTGGACGGGAATTAATTCTAAAACGCGCTTCCACTTTAAGGACATAAATTAGTTTTTATCTAATGTCTTTAGTTTATCATTTTAACAATAAAAAAAGGAGGTGTCATTTAACACCTCCCCCTTAAAACTTAGTTTAAACTGTTATCAACTTAAACCCATTATCATTCTGGCAAACGAATTTGATCGTAAATTCGTTGACTTTGAATACTGATTAAGCAATTCTGATTTTTCAAGAATCTTCCCTTTCGGAATTTTCCATATCAAACGAATTGCTAAATCACGGTAATTAAAGTCAGAGACGTCCTGAGCCTGCAAGAGGAGTTCCAGGTTTTCAAGCAAGCGGTCTGAACTGATTTTATTGGCCAATAGCCGGGTGTGCTTCCGCACGCGGGCAAGAGCTGAATGTTGCGCTTGCAACAATAAGCTTAATGGCAAATCATCAGGATTAATTCTCCGCAAAAGAGTAAGAGCAATTGAGCGCTCATGGCGACTATGACTATCTAAACAGGCAATCAAGAAATCGGCATGATTTACCGGCTTAATCCACTCACTTTTGGCAATTGTTTCTAAAGCCAAATAGCGAAATCCTTGACGAAGATTTTTTTCTCCCCAGCCAATAAAACTTTTGCAATATTCCAAGTATACCTCCTTGATTCCTTGAAAAGAATCATCAGAAGTAAAAAAGGAAAAAGCCAATTCAGCTGCTAAATAAGGAATCCTCTGGCTTGGATAGGAAGTCATTCTAACCAGATAGTCAAGATCTTTTTGCAGATTAGCAACCGGAGCCGCCGCGATTACCTCAAGGTGTGCCAAATGAGCGGCCGCAGCCAAACTGCGATTGCCGCACTCTTCAATTTCAAGCACCACTTGAAGGTTTTTCCTCTTTTCATCAAGACTCCAAGAATTAAGGATTTTGACCAAAAGATCCTCCATTAATTTTCGAGTGACTAGCAGACAGCCCTCCTTAAGTAAATTCCTAATCAGCAGAAAATAAGGAGACAAAAGCGGAGCCGGTAAATCCCTAAGGATAATTGCCGCAGTTTCAAAAGTATCTTTTTCATTGACCAGGGAAAAAATACTTTTCATCTTAGCTTCAAAAGCACTTTCAGGAAGAGCCTTTAAAAGCTCATTCACTTTCTGCTCGGCCACTCTGCAAATTGGTGCCAATCTGATGATTGTTTCCACATCATTGATAATTTCTTGCGGACTAAACTCTTTTAATCTCCGCCAAGCATACTCTCGCGCTTCATAATGACGCGAAAAAATTGAAATCCTGAGCCAAAAGCTGGGATTTTCAGAATAATTTTCCTCTGGATACTTGTTTAACCAGTCCAGAGAATCATAAAAATCTTCTTTTTTCATCTTTATATGGTTTTTAAGTTACGGTTTAGTTGTGTCGAACACTTTATCATATTTAAAGAAAAATGTCAAACAACAAAAAAAGACAGCCCTTCAGAAAGACTGCCTTTTTTCTGTTTAAGCAACGAAAGATTAATTTATTTCACAAGCCCCACCAGCACAGGCCAATTCTTTCTTAACCTCAGTTTCATCTTGTTTTTCATAAGTAATAATCTGAGAAAAATCCATATTTTTATATTTCTCCAACAATTCTTCATACCTCTTTTCGTTTATTTCCTCATACGGAGCCAGTTCGTAAACATGATTAGTCCGTGGCAGGAAGGACAGGCCACCGATAATGTCCCAATTTTCATAAACCCAATTAGCAACCCCAACCCATTCATTATCAGACACAGTAATGGTCACTGAGGGGTTATGCTCGGTAAAATTAAGCTTAACCTTTTTCCAATGCTCTAATTGCTCTAAAGCGCTTAAATCGTCACCACAGATAGCCCCTTTAGGAGCCTTAACTGGGAATTCGAAGACAAAAGTAGTCGCCTCTTCGTAAGATTGACCAACTTCTGGTTTATGAGGGATACCCTGATCGCGCAACATTTTAAATAAAGAGTCGGTAGCTGAAATACGAACACGACGGATGTAGTAAGGAGAATAACGAGCGTGCATACCAGAAGCACAATCAACTAACTGAGAGACAGTTCCAGATGGCTTAACGCAAGTAACCGAAGTTGAGGGCTGAATCTTAAAACGTTTAGCGTATTCCTTATTAACCTTGATTGACTCTTTCTTTAATTTCTCTAAAACTTCAGCTTGACGGCTAATTTTAGAATCCCATTGACCGGTAACAGAAACGCCTAACAAACGCTCAGCCTCACAATTCTTTTTCCAGTCTTTAGAAAGATAAGGAAAATAAGTAAGCGTAGACTGATATGTTCCCAAAATAGCGGCGAGACGAACCTTTCGGAGTAAAGACTCTTCAGTATCATCATAGCGAGCAACAACCTCGGTAAGATTACAAAATTGTTTAGATTGTAAAATAATCTCACCGCAAGGATTAGTACCCATCTGACCAACCATGTTGCCATAGGCATCAAAATAACCAGGTTTTTCAGCTAAAAGATCCAAACGTCTTTTGGGTAAAGTTTTAACTAAAGAGCCGCGATTGAAGATTCCCCGTTCACCAGAACCAGACTTCATTAAGGCAATCCACTCATCTAAAAATTCTTGATTAGTAGGCTTTTTTAAATAAACCGCAGAATTATTAGCCAAACTACGTTGTGATTCAACTAAATAAAATTGACCCTTTTTAGCATCACGAATATCATCATCATCTAAATCCGATAAAGAAATCATCGCGCTACGACGAACCCCACCAGAAACAACACAATAACCAATCATGCAAATAATATCATGCAAATCGATATTCCGAAGACGACGCCCCTGACGATTAAGCATTTTTTTACGAGTAAAATCAAGCAATTGGCGAAGTGGTTCTGGTCCGGAACTTTTACCCCCCATAGTTTTCAGCCGAGCACCAGCTGGTCGTAACTGTGAATAATCAAACTCAATATCTTCACCAGCCGCCCAAGTCTTCATCCCTAAAGCAAGGGCATCTGACCACCCCTCCTTACTATCAGGGACGACAAAAGTACTTGGCTTTTTTCCACTCTGACTTAAAATTTGAGGGAATTTTTCAACATTCTGACTCTCAACCGCCCAACCAACCCCAGTGCCACACATTGAAACATACATAATTTCAGCAATATCTTGAAAATTCTCAGGAGCAATATAAGAACAATTATAAGCACAAGCATTAGTGCGATCAGCCGCCTTGCCGGCAAACTGCATTAAGCGCATCGATGGCATAATCTCTTGATTTAAAATTGCCTCTCGCAATTCTCCATACTCTTTATCAGTCAAAGCGTCTTTTAGATTTTTCTTCATGTAATCTAGATAACGGCCAACCGTTTCAATCCAGGTCTCGCGCCGTTTCTCATCTTCAATCCAACGAGAATAACTACGATAAAAAATAAACTCTGATAAAGGGTTTCTAAAATATTTTTTACTCTCAACTGTCAGTTTATGCACATACTCTGGAATCTCCAAGCTGCGTTTTCTGACATCAGATCTTTTCTGGCGGTATATAATATAAGCTTTAGCAACCTTAGGAAAATCGTTACGCATTAGTTCTTCCTCCACTAAATCTTGAATAAACTCCACATGAGGAATGAAGTTTTTTTCGTCTGAAAACTTCTTCATGCGCTTTAAATGTAGCTCCACTTGCAAACTAATTTTCTTAGCAAATCCATTAGTCTCCTGGCCGACTTCTTGAAAAGCCTTATCAATTGCCTTTTCGATACGACTAAGATCAAATTTAACAATTTCGCCACTCCGTTTCCGGATTTTTGTAATCGAGGGTAAATTTTGGGGCATAGGGATTATGTAAATAAAAAATAAATAAAACTAAAAATAAAAAAACTATTTAAGCGGATCATAGCCACCCTTATTCCAAGGATTGCAGCGCAAAATACGCCAAATAGTCATTAAGCCACCTTTAATCGCCCCATATTTCTCTAGGGCTTGAATGCCGTAATCAGAACAAGAAGGCGTAAAACGACAAAAACCGTGAGGCCAATGCTCTTTAAAAAAACCGTGGTCAGGAGAAAGTGTTTTTTGATAAAGTTTAATTACAGCAATCCCTAATTTCCGCGGCCAATACCAAAAGATAAAATTGTCATTCATGTCCTAATTATAAAAAATCGGCCGCCACTTGGCAAGCCGATATTTTTAACCCTCTATTTACAGGGTTTAGAGTTTTTTCAAGAGAAGACTAGTTAAAAGAGAATATCTTTTTTCTATTTTTGGGTTTAAAAAAACAAAACCTATTTTAGTAGAAAAAATTGATAACCCCTCCTTCTCAATGAAAGTACCAATAGTCTTTTTAGCAAACGAATGTTTATCGTTGCGGATACAAAGCAAACGCTTAACCCCAAAACCATCAGAAAACGACGGACTAACAATAATGAGCTTTTCGAGATTCAGCTTTCGCAAATCAGCGTCAGAAATTGCCATCCTTAAAAGGGCGGCGATTTCTACCGTTGCCGGTAAAAACCCTTTCTTCTCAGCTGCTTGCCGAATTTCCGAAAAAGTCATTTTGTTAAACTTGAGAATAGCAATACCAATCGAGTCAGAACTAGCCTCGCCTTCAGAGTTGATAAAAATTTCTCGTGCCTCAGCAGAAAAGTAATACCCTTTTTCCTGAAGCTTACAAACCAAATCTTTTGGCGATCCGCTTTCAGGTTTCAGATTGAGTAAAATTTGATCCTTAAAATTGACAATGAGCGACGGAGCAAGCCTAAGCAAAAAGAAAGGTAAGATGACAAAAATAAAAACAACAAGCAAAATTGCAAAAATCATATTTGTCTCCATAATTAACCTTTTTTAAATCCGTTAACTGTCACATCCGCATAAGCCAGAAAATCAAAATTCTCGTCAAAATCTGAATCCAAAGGCACTAATTCCAAACGCGGAACCCCATCTTCATGAACAAAAACCGGGATATAGGAATTGTCATCAATTTCATCCCAATAAATCGTCCCCAGAGAACAAACATACCTTTTTGACCAATCTTTTGGAATCAAATTTCGATTATCCAAAAGAAAATAAAAAAGATTAACATTGGGAGATTTTTCCCTGAGAGAGCAAAAATAAGAGGAAAAACCATTTTTCAAGCCCTCGGGTTTAAGCAGCTTATAATCTCGAAGATTAAAAACTGTTGGGTCTTTAAAATTATTAAACCCAAGCTGGAACCCCTTGATATCCGCCGGACAATGCTGAAAATTTACCCGCTCGATATTATGAATAATCCGAGCACTACCAGAAACTACTCGCCTCATCAGGTGCCCCTGGTTTTCAATAATTCCCTGCAAAGCGTGAATAATTTCATCATAATTTAAAGCGTGCCGCTCCAACAAATCCCTAATTTTTTGATAAACCAGAAAAATTTGGTGAATCAACATCTGCTCATCAACAATGTCCTTGGTGGGGACTTCCGAAAAAAGAGCGTCCGAAGACCGAATAGGCTCAAGACCATTTTTGATGGCCGCAGGAATAATCCAGGCATTACCTTCGGTTAACAAATTCAACTCACAAATAGTGCTTTGATAGCTCAAGGAGTGATTTTCAATTCTCTTTTTTACCTCTTCAAGCTTTTTAACCAAAACTCCAATCTGAAAGTCAGCTAATTTTCTTCTACTTTCGTTCATAATTTAAACAATTTTGAATTTTGCCGTTCTCAAATATTTATTTATTCTGCAACAGCGCCCTGCTCTCTTTTTTTAAAAAGGCCAGAACGCTGCCGCAAAATAGGTGTTAAAGTGCTTATTTGTTTATAACTTAAAAATTCATTTTAGTCAAGACACAAAAAAAGAGGCTCTTAGCCTCTTTTTCTCTTAAACTAGGATTTATTTATTCGGTCGCCATTCTAATTTGCCCACATTTACCGGCAACTGCGTCAACAGCATCAAAAATATCATCAATTTCTGGTTCATAAGCCGAGAGTTGACTGCCATTCTTTAAATCTAATTCCACAAATTTTTGATGACTTTGAAAAGCGGCATCAACTTCACAATTATTAATCGCTTCTAAAAGGATGGACCAAGTACTGTTAGCTTCATTTCTAAAAGAGCGGTTATCAGGAGTAAGGCAGAGATTGCTATCATTTTCATCAATCTTTAAACCCGCAGCTACACAATCATCATAGTTTCTTATATCCGCTAAAAGCTCAAGGCAATAATCATGACTACCCCAATCACTAGCAAGCAGACAGGCAGCTAAACTATCCTTGACGCTTGTCTGACTAGGAGTAATAGTCTGGGCAATCTGGTCGACTAAGGAGTCTAAATCAAAAGCGGCCTGTTCTCTTTCGCAAGCTGATTTTTCAGGCTCGTCATAATTGGGGCATTGCGGGAAGCCTAAGAAAAAGGAGATAGCAGCAATTTGGTTTTCAAGAGGAAAATAATAACTATAGTTTTTATAAATAGTCCCCGCTGCACCTTCAGAATAAGTGGAAATACAATAAGGGCGATTGTTAATTGTTCTTTCAACTGTCCAGATTCCCAGAGATGACTCATCACCAACTGGATTGCAAGAGTAGCTATTATTAAAAACAGCTAGTGTTGGTGACCAGTCCCTTGAGGAGATATACTTGGTGCCTAGTTCGCTTGGATAACGATAGGTTTCGCCGGTTGGCGTAACACTAAAGACCCATCCCTCAGGAACACTAAAAGATTCAGAGTCACGGCCAAAATCAAGAAAACCCGGCATTTTAAAAGAGCTATTCTCGCTAACTAAAACGGCAACCGAAAGAAAAATTAGCCCAAGGGCGATAAACAGCAACAGAAGCCCCTTAAGAAGTAAAGGTTTTTTTGATGTGGTAGCCTTTGTTGTTTTTAAAGAAGAATTTTCAGGGTTCATATATTTTACAAATTAAAGAAAGTTAAACTTTCTTAAGATAATGATAACAAATTTATAGCTTTTAGGGAATT
>JAQUHX010000014.1 GCA_028681575.1 Patescibacteria group bacterium
CGCACAGGATTAATCCTTAAAGACCAAGAGTTTCCTTCAATGACAGACTCTAGAGAAATTTCAAAATAACCAGCAAAAACAGCCTTACTATCTACAATTGGGCTCACCCCTAAAGATGAACTACCGCTAAATAAATGCATCTGTCCATCTTTTATCTGGACGCTAAAGTCAGTAAGCAATCCCGAATATTCAGGATTAACCACTAAAGTAGCTGGAACAGCCGAACCAAGAGCACTAATATTCCCACTAGCGATTTGATATGGCCGAGGGCAGGAATTAACTGTTATTTTTGCCTGAGCACTTTGAGCCTTAGTCTTAACTTCAAACAAATCGGCAGCCAAATCAGCTGGCGGAAAATTACCGCCCTGCTTGACTTGAGGAGGAATTAAATCAAGTTTATTACTTACCTCAAAAATCCATTCAAAATAATCGGCCGAACAAGCAGCAAATAAAGACTCTTTGCTTAACTTTTTTTCTATCGCCGAGTTTAAGCGAACACCATACTCAGTGTAGCCGTCGGGATTGCCTAAAGGCTTTAGCGGGCGTAAAACCAAAGTTTTACCATCACTAGGAACAGACACCTCCACTTCATTTACATTGCCAACGCAATTATTGTTAACGCAAGCATTGCCGGAAGCCGTATTGAAAATTTGAATATTATTAAAATTCAAACGATTACAGCTAGGCGTATTATTACAAATACAGGCTTCGTTTCTATTATTATAACAAATGGTTTCTAAATTAATTGGTTCTTTGGCAGTAATTAAAATTGTGGTATTACGAGGATTGTCTTTACTGTTCGGCTCCGGGAAAACTGTTTCTAAAGAACAAGAACCTAAAGCGCTCAAGCCAAACCCTCCCGGATTACGACTAGAAACACCCTCTTGCGTACCACTGCCACCGGTAACGCCAATAATTTTTTCTAAAACAAAGTAAGTAATTCCCCAAGAAGATAAAATAATTATCAAACCAATTATAGTCTGACGAAGAATTTTTTTAGCTTGATTTATTTTTTCATCACTACCAGCCGAAGTCATCCATAAAAACCCCGCATAGATTATCAAAGAGACCGCAATCACCCCCAATACTCCCAAGGCAATCTGAATCACTCTTAAGACAATCACAATTGGCGATGTTGCACTAAGCGCAATTGTCTGATCAACTTGAGTGATACCCTCTTCTATTTGACTAGCGGCAGAGACACTTGTTGACCATAACAAAAAAACGACCAATAACAAAAAAATTGACCCAAGGTTTTTTAAAAAAATATTATTTTTAAATCTCATTGACTTATTTTATTCTTAGCCATTATGATATAATAAAGTATAGCAAAAAGAGAAAAAAATAAAAAGTTATGACGATAGATCGGATTGTCAAAAAATTTAAAGAAAACCATCCTGGAGTTGACGCCGAGATTCTTTGGCTTGCTTATGATTTTGCTGCTGCTGCTCATGAAGGACAATTTAGAAAAAATGGTGAACCATATATTAACCACTGTTTACATACAGCTTATTTATTAACCGAAATTAAGGCGGACTTATCAACTGTTACCGCTGGGTTATTACACGATGTTCCCGAGGACACAGAAGTCACCCTTGAAGAAGTGGAAAAAAATTTTGGCGCTGATGTCGCCACTCTGGTAGCTGGCGTCACCAAATTAGGAAAATTAAAATATCGAGGAATTGAGCGTTATCGAGAAAATTTAAAAAAAATGTTTCTGGCCATGACTAATGATATCAGAATTATTTTTATTAAATTTTGTGATCGTTTAAATAACTTAAGAACCCTAGAAGCTCTGCCGGAGGAAAAAAAACGACGAATTGCTAAAGAAACTTTAGAGATTTATGCCCCAATTGCTGGCATGCTCGGAATCTGGCGTTTAAAGTGGCAAATGGAAGATTTATGTTTTAAATACCTTTACCCCGATGAATTTCATGATTTAGAACAAGAATATGAAGTGGAGAAAAAAGCGGAACGTAATCTTTATTTTCAGAAAATAAAAAACATTATCTCTCCCCGCCTCGAAGAAACGGGAGTAGATTATAAAATGGAAGTCCGCTTCAAGCACCTTTATAGCATTTGGAAAAAAATGCAAAACAAGAAGCGTCGCTTTGATCAAATTTATGATGTTTTTGCCGTGCGCCTAATTGTTCCGACAATAAATGATTGTTACAAGGTCTTAGGAATAGTTCACACTCTCTGGCGCCCTAAACCTAATCGTTTTAAAGATTATATTGCCGTCCCGAAACCAAATGGCTACCAGTCACTACACACAACTGTTTTTGGTCCAGAAAATAAGGCCGTTGAATTTCAAATTCGCACCCAAAAAATGCACGAAGAATCGGTTTATGGAATTGCTGCCCACTGGTATTACAAAGAAAAATCTTCTGGGCAAGAAGTAGATAAGCAACCTCGCTGGATTCAAGAGATTACCGAAGTTCAAAAGGAATTAAATAACACTAAAGAATTCGTCACAAATGTCCAACTAAGTGTTTTTCATGATCGGATTTTTGTTTTCTCCCCCAAGGGCGATGTCTTTGAACTGCCCGAAGGAGCAACGCCAATTGATTTTGCTTATACAGTCCATAGCGAAATAGGCAACCACGCTACCGGGGCAATGATAAACGATCGGCTGGGACGCTTAGATCAAGAATTAAAGAATGGCGATTTAGTAGAAATTATTTTAGATAAAAATCGACTCCACCCAAGCAAAGATTGGATTAAATTTGCCAAAACTAAAAAAGCTCGCGATCACATCAAGCAATATTCCAAAAAATCTACCCTAGAAAATATTAAACGTTTTATTCCGGGAATAAAATAATAAAAAAAAGCCACTCCTAAAGGAGCGGCTTTTCTAAAATACTTTTTTTAACTAACGACGCCTAACTGTTTCTTCAAGTTTTCCAGTTTTACGCAAAAAATCTTTTTCTTTTTTTAAACGCAATCCGGTTAAAGCTTGTTTCTTCTGTTGGCGCTTGGTCTTTTCAGGGACCAAGTGTTGTTTTTCTCTGGCCTTTTCTAAACGCTTGCCGTTCTTAACGGCTCTTTTAAATTTGCGTAAAAAAGTTTCGAAACTTTCACCTGATCGTCTTTTATAATCAGCCATAAATAACACCTACCTTTCTATTTATTTTTTTATCTAATTTATCTTTAATTTTTTTAAGCGCAACGGTCTCCTGAACACCAGACTCCATATCACGCAACAAGATTGTTTCATCCATAATCTCTTTCTTGCCTAAAATTAAAGTCACCTTAGCTTGTAAATTATTAGCCTCCTCAATTTGAGCTTTTAAACCATCAACCGAGAAAGACTGACGCACATTAAATCCGGCTAAGCGCAATTCTTCAAAAAGAAGCAGAGCGCGCGCACGGGCAGTTTCACTTAATTGCGCAACATAAACCAATTCTTGCTCATCAGGATACTTGTAAACAGCATTTTGCTCTTTTAGCCGAGCAGTTATCCTCTCTAAACCAATTGCGACTCCACAAGCGCTTTCTTTGCCTCCTAAAGAAGCTAGCAAAGAATCGCAACGACCGCCAGCCCCCAAAGCTTGACGACTATTAGCCGTGCCATCATTTCCTAGTGGCCAGAATTCAAAAACTGTTTCGCTATAATAATTTAAACCGCGCACCAAATAAGAATTAAAGTTATAAGGAATATTTAAGTCATCTAAGTATTCCAAAACTTTTGAAAAATGCTCGCGACTCTCAGGAGACAAAAAATCAGCAATCTGAGGGGCTCCTTCACGAGTTTCAGTGCAAGCTTCTTCGCGGCAATCTAAAAGAGCCAAAGGATTTTTAAGCAAAGCCTTCTTGCAATTATTGCAAAGTTTAGCCCGGCGCCCGCGCTCCTTAAAAAAAGCGTTTAACTTACTGACATAATCACGACGAGCGTCCTGATCGCCCAGACTATTAATTTGAAGCTGAAAATTGAGACCGAGCTCTTTTAAATAACGATAAGCCGTATTAATAATCAAAGCTTCAGACACAGGCTTAGCTTCACCAATTATTTCTAAATCTAATTGCGTAAATTCTCGATAGCGACCGCCACCGATTTTATCTTGACGAAAAACTGAGCCAATAGAAAAAAGTCTGGTTGGCAAGGAACTATCTTCAGCTTTATTCTCTAGATAAGCACGAAACATTCCTTGAGTCAACTCGGGACGAAGAACCGCTTTTTCGCTACGATCTAAATCAACCATAAAAAACTCTTTATCTAAACCTAAGCGTGTAGTTTTTTTATACATTCCCGCCTCTTCAAGAGTTGGCGTTTTAATTGGCATAAAGCCGTAGGCGCGGGCCAACTCCCAAGCCTTAGCAGTTGCTAAATCCCAAACTAAAAAATCTTTTCCTAAATAATCTTTAAATCCCATTAAGTGCTGATAAGTTCTTCCGGGCTTTTTTTCAATATATTTAGCTGACGGTTTCTGGTTCAAGGAAACTGTCTTTTTAGGCTCTTTACGCACTTCTGGCCTTTTAGGCGACGAAGTTGCCTTTTTATCGACAAGCGTCTTAGTGGCTGTTTTTTTAACAGTCTTAGCTTTGGTCATAAAATTATCATTAAAAACTTTTTAATAAACCGGTAAGTCTTTATCAGTAAAGACATCTAAGCGACTAATTGGGTAGCCACGTAACCAGACCCTGCCAGTAATAAAACTTCGCTTAAGTGGCCCAAAAAAACGGGAATCTTGTGAGGCGCTTCGATTATCGCCAAGAACATAATATTCATCTGCGCCTAAATTAATATGATTCTCATTGTTAGACATGGTTATTTCTCCATCAGCCAAATAATCCTCCTTCAAAATATAACCGTTAGGATACTCCTCATTATAAATATAGACATGATTATCTTTTATCTGAACCCTCTCCCCAGGTAAAGCAATTACTCTTTTTATAAAATGTTCTTGAGGGTCGCGTGGATACCTAAAAACAACTACTTCTCCACGTTGCGGCTCTTTAAAACGATAACTAAGCTCATCAATAATTAAGTACTCATAGCTATAGAAATTCGGCTCCATAGAGGCCCCCTTAACATAAAAAGGCTGAATTAAAAAATAACGTACAGCAACAATTATCACAATCGCGATTGCCGCTAACTTCACAAACTCTTGAACTGCGAAAAGAATTTTTTTAAACATAAACAAAAAGGCTATTAACTTGCCACCGAGAAAATTTAAACTAAAAACTTTTGCTATTATAACACCCAATTGCTAAAAACGCTAATTACAAAAAACCTTTAAAAAACAAGCATTCCGTCACCAAAAGAATAAAATCTGTATTTTTTAGCCACTGCCAAAGCATAAGATTTTTTTGTCAAGCCCCGACCAGCAAAAGCAGCAACCATCATTAATAGTGTTGACTGAGGCAGGTGAAAGTTGGTGATTAAAGCATCAACTGCTAAAAAATTATAACCAGGGTAAATAAAAATATTTGTCCAAGCTCTTAACTCTTCTGGCCAGCCAGCTTGCGCCCAGGTTTCTAAAGTGCGAGCACTGGTAGTTCCAACAGCCACCAATCTGCGCCCACTTTCTTTAGCCTCCTTTAAATAAGCGGCTGTTCGCTTATCTATTACCGCCCACTCCGCATGCATTTGGTGATTACGAATATCAGACTCTTTGACGGTGGCAAAAGTGCCCAACCCGACATGAAGAGTAAGCTTTTTTATGGAAACACCTCTTTCTGCTAATTTCTTTAAAAGTCGAGGAGTAAAATGAAGGCCTGCCGTTGGCGCTGCCACTGAACCAGTTTTATTCGAGGCCGCATATATAGTCTGGTATCGCTCTTTATTGGCAGAAATTTTTTCACGAGCACTCTTAATATAAGGAGGCAAAGGCATTAAACCAATAGCCTCAACTGTTTTAATAAATTTACTCCCACTTTGATTAAAAGAAACCCGCCAAGTACCATCACCCTGATCATTAATTAAAGTAGCAACCAAACCTTTTTTAAAGAATACTCGAACGCCGGATTTTACTCGACCGCCCAAAAGACACTCCCAAACATCGGCTTTCTCTAAACGGTGCAAAAGAATTTCCACCTGACCGCCACTAGCTTTTCGCCCTAATAAACGGGCTGGCAATACTTTTGAATCATTAACCACCAAAACATCTCCTGGCCGCAAAAAATCAGCTAAATGACTAAAATTAGATTCACTAATTTTCTTAGTTTTTTTATTTAAAATCAACAACTTGGCCGCATCTCGGGGCCGAGCTGGATTTTGAGCAATCAATTCTCGGGGCAAATTATAATTAAAATCTTGCAATTTGTAATTCATAAACCGAGTCGCCCAGGCTTGCTAATCTTTAAATGTTGATAAGCGGATTCGGTCGCCAAGCGTCCGCGCGAAGAACGATCCAAGAAGCCCAGTTGCAACAAATAGGGTTCATAAATATTTTCAATCGTATTAATCTCTTCACCAGTAGCCGCCGCCAAAGTGTTCAGGCCGACCGGGCCACCATTAAATTTCTCAATAATTGTTGTTAAGATTTTTCGATCAGTTTGATCTAAACCCAAATCATCAACCTCTAACATTGAAAAAGCTTCTTTAGAAATTAACAAATCAACCACCCCGTCGCTCTTTACAAGCGAATAATCACGAACTCTTTTAAGAAGTCGGTTGGCCACTCGAGGTGTTCGCCGAGACCTCTGAGCAATTTCACCTGCGGCCGCTGGGTCTAAACGAACATCTAATAACTTGGCACTCCGGCGGATAATTCGAGCTAACTCTTCTGGTTGATAAAATTCCAAATGATAAATATGTCCAAAACGATCGCGCAAAGGAGCGGACAAAAGGCTAGCCATCGTCGTTGCCCCAATAACAGTAAAATGAGGCAAATCCAGACGCAAAGTTCTGGCTGTCGGCCCCTTACCCATAATAATGTCTAAGGCAAAATCCTCCATCGCTGGATAAAGAATTTCTTCAACCACCTTATTTAAACGATGAATCTCGTCAATAAACAGAATATCCCCCTCCTCTAAATTGCTTAAAATTGCCGCCAAATCCCCACTCTTTTCAATCGCCGGCCCCGAAGTTATTCTGATATTAGCTCCAACCTCGTTGGCGATGATATGGGCCAGGGTGGTTTTTCCTAAACCGGGAGCACCATAAAGTAAAACATGCTCTAGTGACTCTTCTCTTTTTTTAGTTGCCTTAATGGCAATCTCCAAATTAGACTTAATCTTTTCCTGGCCAACGTAATCAATTAAACTTTTTGGCCGCAGAGAACGGTCAAAATTTTCTTCTTGCTTGTTTTCCGTCGGATCAAGAAGGCGATTATCATCATTTTTTTCATTATCAAAAGACATAAAATTAAATTTAATCCTTATTTTTTTCTAAAGCATTATCAGTTGAGGTAACAATTTTAGGTAAATTAATTAGAAAATCTTTTTTTAAATTTTCATCAAATTCAGATTCAGAGACAGCTTCTGGTTCATAATCATCCCAGGTAAGCTTTCCTGAACTTTGTAAATCAATTGTTTCCCCTAAATACTTGGGCTTTCTTTTTACAAAAGCTTCTAACCAGCCCTTAACTCGCGCTAGAATTTCTCTATTTTCAAAATAATTAAGATTTTCGTAGACTTGTTTATCTGCCACGCAACCTAAAGCTAAAAGGCCTCTTTCTTCGGCAAAATATAAAGCCCGCGGTAAATGAAATCTTTGCGTAATTATTAAAACTCGGGAGGCTTTAAATATTTCCTGAGCTCGATAAACAGAGTCATAAGTATCAAAACCAGCGTGATCTAAAAAAATATCATCTCCTGGAATTCCTTGATCCAATAAAAAATTACGTCCGGCGGTAACCTCATCATAAGTAGCGGATCCATGATCTCCAGAGACAATAATATTTTCAATTTTACCCTCATTATACAAATCAGCAGCGGTGATTAAACGATCAGAAAAAATAGGACTTACCTGATTATCATTATAGGCGCGAGCCCCTAAAACCAAGCCAACCGGATAAGTTTCCAATCGCTGGCAATTAAAGGCAACATTTGAGGCGGCGCTTAAAATCTTAACATTAGAATACCAAATCAACCAAAGGGTAAAAAGTAAAAAATACAAAAAAGGGCGGCTCCAAATAAAAAATTTTCTCATAAATAAAACTAATAACTATCTTTTATAAAGACCGATATGGACAAATTTTATTAAAATCACAAAAAGAACAAGCCATTCCCGGTGTTGGTGGGAATTTACCTTCACTAATTGCCACCATTTTTGCAATTGTTTCTTGGCGAACTTTATTTAAAAACTCCGGCTTAGCAGAAAAAGACAAACGCTGCGGACCTTCTACATAATAATAAGTCAAGCGACCGACTTTAACCCCAAAGAGATCCTCTAGAACTAATTGATAAAGAGTGAGCTGAATTTTGCTCTCACTGGTTAGAGAATCCTTAACATTTCCTGTTTTATAATCAATTATCTCTAAAGTCCCATCCGGCAAACGGTCGACTCGATCAACAATTCCTTTAATTATTTTTCCGCCCAACTTATAAGTAAATCTTTTTTCTAAATAAAGAATTGTTGGCGAAGGGTTTTTAGACCAGTCTTGCCAAAAATTACGTAAACAATTCAAGCCCCGCTCATAATAATCTTGGCGCTCCTTTTTATTACTATAACCCTCATCAGTCCAATAGTAATCATAAATCTTTTTTAAATTTTCTTCTGAGAATTCTTTTTTTGCATCTTCAGGAAACAAAGAACTTTGTTCTGTCTCTTCCAGTGGTTTCAAAAATTTACATAAAGTGTTATGGATGGTTTGCCCAAAGGTTAAGTTGCCGCGGCTTCCTTCTACTGGAATTTTTAAGACATTACTGAATTTATACTTTAATGGACAAGCCGAATAGGTTTCTAACTGAGAATGAGAAAAATGATTTGGCAAAGCCGCTTCTGGAATAAGTTGAGAATGCTTTTCTAAGTTATTTAAATCATGAACAACTTCTAAATTTTCCACCCTAGAAGTGCCAACCGCTTGAACCGCTACTCCCATTTCTTCAATAAAGACTGACGGCCTTTTCTCGCGCTTTCCTCCATAATCTTTGGCCCCAGTTAAAAACAAACGCTCCTTGGCCCTAGTCGCAGCAACATAAAACAGGCGGCGTTCTTCCTCTAAATGTGGGTTTTCCGCTGCTACCAGTGAGCGACTAAGCAGGTCCTCTGGTAAACTAATTTTTTCTGAACGATTAATTGTCGGAAAGCGTTTGTCCACTAAATTAACAAGAAAAACATATTTAAATTCCAAACCTTTAGCCGAGTGAATTGTCATTACCTTAACAGTGTCATTATCAGCAAATTCCAAGCGCAAAGAACCGCTCTGTCCAGCCTCAAGCTCTAAATCAATTAAAGTCACAAAGTCTCTTAGGCGTGCATCCCGAACATGTTTTTCAAATTTTTTTATTTTTTGATAAAACTGATTAAGATAAGAAAAAGTTTCCACATCACGATCAAAATCTAAATCAGCAAGTAGGCCCGAATCGTTCAAAAAGTACAAGAGTAAGCGACTAGGGTCGGTGGTGGCTACCCGCTCCGAATTAAGCTTAATTAAAGTGAGCAAGCGCTTAATCCCCGCCTGAGATTCAGAGCTTAAATCAGGAATACTTTCCGCTTTCTCTAAAGCCTCAAAAATAGACCAAATTCTTCTTTTGGCAACTTTATTAATTTTAATAATATCTTGATAGGAAACCTTAAACTGAGGTAAATTTAATAAACGAAAAAGGGAAGCTGAATCATGATAATTATCCAACAAACGGAGATAAGCCAAGCAGTCTAAAATAACTGGCTTAAAATAAAGACCCCGCAAAGAAACAAACTGATGAGGGATATTTTGTCGAGCTAACTCTTTTACATAAGCATCGGCTGTATCATTGGCCCGTACTAAAATCGCACAATCCAGCCAATTAGCCAGCCCCCGGTCATGCAAATCTTTAATTTGGTCAACCACAAAAGCAACCTCATCTTCCGCTCGTAAAAATTGCCAATAATTAACCGCCGCCCCCTCTTCTTCTTTAAAATTTCCTCGTGCTTCTAATTTTTTCTCAAGTTGCAATTTTTGCTCAAGGCGATAGGGATTATTGTGTTGAATAAAACGATAAGCATAATCTAAGATTTCTTGGCGAGAACGATAATTATCAGTCAACACTAACTCCTTGGCGTTTGGAAAATCGTCTTTAAATTGCAAAATATTGGATATTGAAGCGCCACGAAATTTATAAATTGATTGATCATCATCACCAACCACCGTTAAATTATTTTTTGGCAAAGCTAACAGTTTGACTAACTCGTATTGAGCGCCATTAGTATCTTGAAATTCATCAACCATGATTTGCTTAAACTGGTTTTGATAATGCGCTAAAATTTGAGGCCGCTCTTTAAAAAGTTTTAAGGTATAAACAATTAAATCGCCAAAATCAAGGTAACTATTTTCTAATAATAATTCATTATAAGTTTGGTAAGCAGAAGCCAACTCTTTTTGACGCAACTTCTCTTCCTCGAGTAAGTCTGTATCCGTGCCAGCGACCGAAAGATAGGCCTCCGGAGAAATATTTTCATCTTTCAATCGGGAGAAATGTTTTAAAAGCTCAGAAATAAATTTAGTTGGATTGCCAATTGGTTGATAATATTTTAGAGCAAAGCGCTCCAAATTATTACGAATTAAAATCCATTGTTCAGTATCATCAATCATCTTGAAGTCGGCCGGTAAGCCAATATCTAAAGCGTGCTCTCGCAAAATTCGCTCACCAAAGCCATGGAAAGTATTAATCCATAAATCTAAATAACCATAAGGCAAAGCACGATCAGCTCGTTCTTCCAACTCCCCAGCCGCCTTCTCGGTAAAAGTGAGCAGTAGCAGGCTGTCACTTGAATATTTTTTATTGAGAAGTAAATGAACTAAGCGAGCAATTAAAAGAGTGGTTTTTCCTGTCCCTGCTCCCGCCACTACCAAAAGAGGTCCGTTCTCATGGCGGACAGCAATCTGTTGGGTATCATTAAGTTTTGCTAAAACATCTTCACTCATGTTTAAAATTTTAATATTTTTTGAAGAGCCAATTGTTTAGTTTTTCCTCCAGGGCCAATCAAAGCAAGATTTAGATTTTCATTCTTAAAAATCTTTCGAGCTACTCGTCGTAAATCAAGAGCACTCACCGCTTCAATTTTTTTTAAATATTCTTCTGGAGTTGTTAGAGGTTTTTTAATGACTGCTTGATTGCCATACCAATTAGCTAAAGAATCTGAGGACTCCAAAGAAATAGCTAAACGCCCTTTATACATATCCTTAGTGCGTCGCAATTCAGATTCTGAAACTAATTCAGTACTTAAAAGACGATAATTATCTAAAATAACTTTAACTGCCGCAGCTTCTTTGCCTAGGCGAATTCCTGAAGTGGTTGTTAAATAACCAGTGTCAGTATAAATTTCAGCACTAGTGCGAACAGAATAAGCTAAGCCGCGCTGCTCTCTAATTTCACTAAACAAACGAGAACTCATTGACCCTCCCAAAATAACAGCTAAAACCTTAAGAACAAATTCATCCTTATGCCCAGAAGGAAAGGCGCGCACCCCCAAAGAAAGAGTAGTTTGATCAGTTTTTTTATATTTTGCTAATAATTGAGGCTTTTTCTGAAGCTCCTTTACTTTTACTTTATCCCGCCAATTATTTTTAGGAAAGGCTAAAAAATATTTTTTCGCTAAATTTAAATAATTTTTAGGAAGACGGCCAGCAAGCACTAAGGTACTGCTATTAGCTCCGTATTGACGAGAAAAATACTTTACAAAATCAGGACGTTTAAACAGCTTAACATTTGCTACCGTGCCGCCAACATCACGGCCAGCTGGACTATCCCCGTACAAGCAACTTTCAAATAAATCCTCAATTTTAAAGAGCGGATTATCTTCATACATATTCAACTCTTCAACAATAACTCCCTTTTCTCTTTCAATATCATCCGCCTTAAAGTTAGAATTTAAAAGCATGTCGGAAACTAAATCTAGGGCAATTTCAAGTTTAGCGGCCGCAACCTTAACCCAAAAACCGGTATATTCTTTTGAAGTAAAAGCATTATACTCACCCCCAACCTGATCGAAAGCAGCTGCCAAGGCTTGGGAATTAGGATAACGCTCGGTCCCCTTAAAAAAAAGATGCTCTAAAAAATGAGATAAACCATTTTCTTTTTTACTTTCATATTTTGAACCAGTTCGCACCATCAATAAAACGGTAACGGTTTTTGTGCCACTAATAGGAACCGCTAAAACTGGCAACCGATTGTTTAAAGTTTTTAAACTGTAATTTGACATAAAATTTAAGTAATTAGCTCCCTTAAATTTAACATAAGTCTGATATAATTAAAACCGATAAAATTTTGCCCCTACTTTTTACTAATTTATGGGCTCCTATAATTTACAAGATGCTAAAAAAAACCATCCCTATAACCTTAGGATTCGAGACTTAGCTAGTGAGGCAAGGCCACGAGAAAAAATGCAGCAACAGGGAGTTAACGAATTATCATCAGCTGAGCTTCTGGCGATAATTTTAAATAACGGCCACAAGAAAGAAGGGGTTTTAGAATTAAGCCATCGCGTTTTAAAAGAATATGGCTCCTCTGGTCTAATTTTCCAAACCAAGCCCGAAAAAATAGCGACTGATTTAAAAATTTCACTAATCAAGGCTTGCCAAATTGTCGCCTGCTTTGAACTGGGTCGACGTTTTTTTCAAAATAAACCAAACGGAACAATTACTATTCGCGCCAGTTGGCAAGCTTTTAATCACTTAAAAGAAATGGGCGCACTAAGAAAAGAAAATTTCCGCGGACTTTATTTAAATAGTCACTACCAACTAACTCATGATGAAGTCATTTCCATTGGCACATCAACTTCTAGCCTGGTCGACCCAAGAGAAGTGTTTAGGCCAGCCTTAGAATATGGAGCAGTGGCAATAATCGTCGCCCACAATCACCCCTCGGGAAACCTGGAAGTAACAATGGCTGATAAAAAAATCACCAAGCAGCTGAAAGCGGCTGGAAACATCCTTGGCATTGACTTGCTAGACCACCTAATTATTGCGAGAGATAAATTTATTAGCTTAATTTAAATTGATGTCATTTTATCACCTAAAAAAATACCCCCTCTTATTTGTTAACGACGCAAAAAGCGTTGATTTCCATGTCCAAGCTGGAGATTATTTTGGTAGTTTGGCCACCACCCTAAGTTTGTGGCGGCAACAGGGGCTTTGGCCGGAAGCAGAAGGAGCGGAGTTAGAGAAAGATTTATTGTTCCTCCAAAAAGAATATACGATAAGAAAAAAACTGAGCTAAGCTCAGTTTTTTTAATAGGGGTATTTTTTTAAACCTAACTTAAAAGCTATAAAGCAGGCTAGCGGGTGAAGAAGGTAAGTAGCCAAAATAGTGCTAATAGCCAAAGAAATGCTTACTTGGCCACTTAAATAAAATATGATGCCGGTCAATAGCATATAATCGCCATGATCCACCAAGAGCAGGAAACTTCCATCTTTTTTTCCTAAACATCTTTTAATAAAACTCCCCAAAGAGTGACCAAAATAAACAGTAAAAGGAACTAAAAACCAAGGCCAAGGCAGTAAAATATAAAAAAGTAAACTTAAAAAGACTGATAGAGACAAGCCCAGCCAGGTGGTTGACTCTCCTAAAATTCTATGAGCACCTAACTTCTTACGAAAATCAAGAG
>JAQUHX010000015.1 GCA_028681575.1 Patescibacteria group bacterium
TAGTCTCGTGGCTAATGGAACTAACTGTTCGGCTGGTTATTATCCTCTTGGTGTTGATGCAAGCGGTAATGTAGAAAGCTGTACAGCCGTGCCTAGTGGTGGTCATGGCGATGGTACTAATTGTTCAGCTGGCTATTATCCTCTTGGTGTTGACGCTAATGGTAATGTCCAAAGCTGTACAGCTGTGCCTAGTGGTGGTCATGGCGATGGTACTGATTGTGCTGCCGGTTATTACGCTCGCGGCGTTGATGCTAACGGTAATGCCGAACTTTGTACAGCCGTGCCCACTTTGCCTTCTGATCCAACTTTTAACTCGGTTACGGCCGGGTCATATTATTACAGTTCTGATGCTAAGTTAAAAATGAATATAAAAACAATTAGTGACCCCTTAGAAAAGATTACCTCTCTTCGGGGTGTAACTTTTAACTGGAAAGATTCAAAAGAGCCTAGTGTTGGCTTAATCGCCCAAGAGGTAGAAAAAGTTTTTCCAGAATTAGTTGGGGGAAATGGCAATTATAAGGCGGTAGAATATGGTAATTTAGTGGCTCCTTTAATTGAGGCAATCAAGGCTCAACAGCAGCAAATTGAACAATTAGAAGCTCGGATTATGAGCTTGGAGTCTAGCCGTTAAGATGCTATAATAATTTCATTAATAATAATTTTTTAAAGTATGCGCAAAAAACCCAGTTATCAACTCTGGCTTGGTTTGGCTCTAGTTGTCCTAATAGCGATTTTCGCTTATTTCGGGTATCGGCTTTACCACCAGGATAAGAAGTTAAACGAACTCCGTGTGACAGTGGTCGAGAACAACACACAAATTAATTCCTTAGTCGGCTTTATTAATCAAAGCCTTGCTGCTCAAGCAAATGTCAGTCAAGAATAAAAGTTTGGCTGTTCGCACTCCTAGAAGGCGATCACAAACTGTAACTAATAATATTATGAAAAAAGAAAACATTATTAATTTTGTCATTGGCCTCTTAGTTGGGGCGATGTTCGTTGTTTTTTTCCAATTCAACGCTCGTTTAAATAATAACAATTTAATTATCTCTCAGTTAGATCAAGCAGTTGCTACTAACACTCAGAATTTAAATGATGTTATTTCCTTTTTGAACTCTAGCGCTCAACAAGCTCCTGGTGCTGAGACAACTGAAACTCCCGCTCAATAAATCTTTATTGATGCTTTAAGAACCGCCGCTGCTGTGGCGGTTTTTTTGTGCTATAATTAAGGTTGTTTATGAATAAAAAAGAAGCGGCTTTGCGCCTTGAAAAATTACGTCAAGAAATTGATTATCATCGTTATAATTATCATGTTTTAGATCGGGAAACTATTTCACCGGCGGCTTTAGATAGTTTAAAAATGGAGCTTTTTCGTTTAGAAAATGAATATCCAGATTTAATTACCCCCGACTCGCCAACTCAGCGCGTCGCTGGCAAGCCAAGCGCTAAATTTAAAAAAGTTTCTCATGACCAGCCAATGATTTCTCTTCATGATTCTTTTTCTAGGGACGATGTTTTAGCTTGGGAGGAACGTAACCGGCGTTTTTTTGGGCAGCCGTTATCAGATGATTATTATGTTGAGGTTAAACTTGATGGTTTGGCGGTTTCTTTACGCTATGAAAATGGTTTTTTAATTCAAGCAGCAACACGCGGGGATGGTCGGGTTGGTGAAGATGTTACTGCCAATGTGCGAACCATTGAAAGTATTCCTTTAAAACTGCGAGATTTAAATAGTGAAGATTTAGCCTCTTTAGGCTTAGAAAAAAGCACTAATCAGCTTTTAAAAGATTTAGAAGTGCGGGGGGAGGCAATTATGGAAACAAAAGTTTTTACTAAGTTAAATAAGGCTTATGCGGCGGCTGGGAAACCGCTTTTGGCTAACCCGCGAAATGCTGTTGCTGGTTCTTTGCGACAATTGGATTCTAAGATTACCGCTTCGCGTCACTTAGTTTTTTATGCCTATGATGTTTTAGTAAAGGAACCTAAGCGGGGGGAGGTTTTGAAAACTCGTGTCCAGGCTGATAAACTTGTTAATTTATTAGGTTTTAAAACTCCAACTGATAATAAGCAATGTTTTGGGCTTCAAGAAGTCTTTAACCAGCACGATAAGATTTCTGAAAAACGTAGTCGTTTGCCTTATCAAATTGATGGCACGGTTCTCAAGTTTAACGATTTAAGTTTGTGGGATAAGCTGGGGGTGGTTGGTAAAGCTCCTCGTTATATGATGGCCTATAAGTTTCCGGCCGAGCAGGTGACCACTCGCGTTCTTGAAGTTAGTTGGCAAGTGGGCCGAACGGGAACTCTTACCCCGGTTGCTCATTTAGAACCAGTAAATGTTGCTGGGGTTATTGTTAGCCGGGCAACCTTACATAATTTTGATGAAATTTTGCGTTTGGGTTTAAAAATTGGCGACACGGTTGTGATTGAAAGGGCCGGTGATGTCATCCCTAAAGTGATCCAAGTCTTACCTCGTTTGCGTCAAGGTGAGGAAAAGGAAATCTATCCACCTACAAATTGCCCTCGTTGTCATGGACCGATTAGTCGACACGACGGCGAAGTCGCTTTGCGCTGTGTTAATGATAAATGTTTAGCCCGAGCACTGCATCAGCTAATTCACTTTGCTTCTCGAGAGGCGGCCGATATTGTTGGTTTGGGGAAGAAGTTATCAGCGCAATTGCTATTGGCTGGCTTAGTTGAGGATATTAGCGATTTATATATTTTAGATAAACCAGCTTTACTTAGTCTGCCTGGTTTTAAGGAAAAAAAGGCGGATAATCTGCTTTCGGCGATTAGGGCTCGTCGTAATTTACCCTTAGCGCGCTTTATTTATTCTTTGGGAATTCGCCATATTGGCTTAGAGTCGGCAGCGGCTATTGCTCAAACAATTATTCCTAGATCCGTGCAGTCAAAAATTACTCCTTTAGAGCTTCAAGAAAAATTAAAAGAGATTTCAATAGAAGAGTGGGCGAGCCTCTCTGATGTTGGTCCGGTTGTTTCTCGTTCTTTAATTGATTATTGGCAAAATAAAGAGACGGTAATTTTGATGAAAAAATTGACAACTAACGGTTTAAATTTATTTATTAAAGAGCAATCTGAGGCTGGGCCGCTGCAAAATAAAATTTTTGTTTTGACCGGAAGCTTAGAAAAACTTTCTCGTTCTCAGGCTAAAAAAATTATTCAAGATCAAGGCGGGGTAGTTAAAGACCATTTGGTTAAGGACACCAATTATTTAGTAGTTGGCGCTGACCCTGGCAGCAAATTGAAGCAAGCTAAAGATTTAGGAGTGACCATTCTATTGGAAAATGAATTTTTAAAATTAATTTCCTTTATTGAATAATAAAAAATTTAAGAGTAATTATATGATTGCTAAAATTAAAAAAGTTTTCGCTCGAGAAATTTTAGATAGTAATGGCTGGCCAACTGTTGAAGTGGCAGTTACTTTAAATACTGGCCAAACAGCAATAGCAGCGGCGCCAACTAGTTCTTTACACAACCCTTTTGAGGCGTCCGAAAAAAGAGATGGTGACCCCCAGCGCTATTTTGGACGCGGCGTTCAGCTTGCGGTCCAAGCGGTTAATGAAAAATTAGCTCCTTCTTTAGTGGGCTTGTCTCCTTTAAAACAAGAAAAAATTGATCAGCTCTTAATTGATTTAGATGGTACTGAGCAAAAAGAAAAACTGGGCGCCTCGGCTCTTTTGGCGGTTTCTTTGGCGGTCGCCAAGGCGGCTGCCTTAGCTCAAGGCCAGGAACTCTATGAATATTTACATGAGACATTTTTTAGTGATACTAAGATTTCTTTACCAACTCCACTAATGACCATGTTTAATGGAGGTGGCTTTGCTGATACCAATTTAGACTTTCAGGAATATTTATTAACTTTCTCGCCAAGCGCAGCTCGTTTTCAAAAAAGTGCGCGACCGCTGGCGGAAATGATTAGGGCTAGCGTAGAAACTTATCATCGTCTGGGGCAAATTTTAGACGAAGCTGGTTATGATGTTGATGTTGGCTCGCAGGGCGGTTATGCTCCGGATTTAGATTCTAGTATTCAAGCCCTGGAACTTATTAGTGCGGCCGCTTTGGCAGCTGGCTACGAAAATGAGTTTCGCTTGGGCATAGATATTGGTTCGGGCTCGCTCTTTGATGAGAACAATCAAAAATATATTTTTTCTTTGGGGGGCGATTATTTAAGCAGTGTCCACCTAGTTGGTTTATATCATGATTGGTTAAAGCGTTTTCCTCTTGTCTACTTGGAAGATCCGGTAGCGGCTTCAGATTATGATGCTTGGAAGCAAATAAGTAGGGAGCTGGGAAAAGAAACGCTTATAGTTGGTAATGATTTTTTTGCCACTAGCACTAAGCGTTTACGGGCGGCTTTAAAGGATCAACTTGCTAATGCAATTGTGATTGTTCCTGCTCAAGTTGGCACTTTGACAGAAGCGATTGATTGTTTTAAGCTAGCCAAAAGCCACAATTATCAAATTATTTTAAGTCAGCGCCGAGGGGAAACTAATGATGATTCTTTAGTTGACTTGGCAGTTGCTGGAGGCGCCGATTATTTAAAAGCAGGCGCTCCAGCTCGAGGGGAGCGAATAAGTAAATGGAACCGCTTGTTAATGATTGAAGCTAACCTTAAGTTTAAAGCTTAAAGATTTTTTTATGCCTGATTCTGATTCCTCAATTTATTTAGATTTAGAACCGACAACAGCAAGGCCTAGCGGACCAGTGGTTTTGTTATTTATTGATTCTTGGGGGGTAGCCCCCTTAAGTGATGGTAACGCGTTTACTGGTTTGAATTTGAATAATTTAAATAAATTCTTAGATAATTATCCAGTCGCCATTTTGGCGGCCTCAGGGACTCCGGGTGAGCGTTATCAGCTTTTAGGGGCGAAAGGGAAGTTAACAGCCTTAATTTCTGAAGCGGGCTTAAAGCAGCGGCGCCTAAGCGAGAGCGAAGCAACTCCATTTCTTGAAGCTTATTTTTTAAATGGTCGTTCTGATTTAATGGCGGGAGAAAGTCGGGAGATTGTTTCTTCTTTAGCGGGCAATCGTCAAGAAGACTTTGAAGAAGCGGCTCAGGTTTTAGTTAAAAAATTAATTAAGGCGATAAAAAAAGGGGAAGATGATTTTATTGTCCTTAGTTTAAGTAGTCTTGATTTAGCATCCGAGAGTGGCGACTTAGAAAAAAGTAAAGAGATTTTAAAAGCTTTTGATTTGTGGTTAAAAAAAATTGTTGACACTCTTTTTAAGTATCGAGGTACTTTAATTTTAACTTCTGCCTATGGTCGCGCCGAGGCTCTGCTTAACCCTTCTTCAGGATTAGTGCAAACAAGTATTACTAATAATCCAGTCCCTTTTTTAATTATTAGTCAGGCTCATGTCGGCCAAACTATCGGCTCAGACTTACTCTCGGAAGATTTAAGTTTACTTTCCCCCTCGGCTGATTTAAGGGATTTAGCACCAACAGTTTTAACTCTTTTGAATATAAAAATACCCGGAGATTTTCCGGGTGAAAGTTTACTTTAAGAAAAAGCCCGTCGCTAAAGCGACGGGCTTTTTTTAGCTAAAACCAAAGATAACCAATAATGGCGACTAAGATACCAATAATTGCCCCAATAAATACCTGCAGGGGGGTGTGCCCAATGCGTTCTAGTTGTTTAGGGTAATGGCTTTCTAGAACATCATCGTTATCTAAATCGCCGACTAATTTATTTAGAGCCTGGCCATGAGAGCCGAGATAGTTGCGTAGACCGATAGCATCGGTAATAACAATGGCTGCAAAAACTAAGGCCAGGGAAAATTCTACAGAATTTATTCCTAGTTTTAAATAAATAATCATTAATAGAGAAATGACTGTAGCGGTGTGTCCCGAAGGCATGTCAGAATAAGCAAAAACATCTCGCCAAGCGAGTCGACCGCGACGACGCGCCTTTAGAAAAAATTTCAGCCCCTGGGCAATGGAAAAAGCAATTACGGGATAAAGAAAGTATGGAAGAGTAAAATTCATAAGCAAAAATTAAATGTCTAAGTTAGCTACTTTTTTAGCGTTGGTTTGGATGAAATTTTTGCGTGGAGCGACGTTGTCACCCATTAACATATCAAAAATCTGGTCAGCTTTAGCCGCATCTTCAACTTTAACCTGCTTAACAATGCGTTTTTCAGGATCCATGGTCGTTTCCCAAAGTTGCTCGGCGTTCATTTCTCCTAAACCTTTGTAGCGCTGAATGTGAATGCGGACACTTTTCTTTTTAGGATTTTTTTCTTCTTTTTCTTCATTTTCTTCACTCTCTTCTTCACTTTCTTCGCTCGGGTCTTCTGAGGCTAAAGCTTCGCCTCCTAATTCAAGCACAATTTTGTTTTTTTCTTCTTCGCTGTAAGCATAGTGGCTAACTGTGCCTTTTTTAATTTGATAAAGTGGTGGTTGGGCAATATAAACATGTCCGCCATCAATTAAGAAAGGGAAGTGTCGGAAAAATAAAGTTAGCAATAGGGTGCGAATATGAGCGCCATCGACATCAGCATCGGTCATAATAATAATTCGATGGTAGCGCAACTTGCTGATATCAAATTGATCGTCTATATTTGTTCCCATTGCAATCACTAAGTTTTTAATTTCTGTATTAGCTAGCATTTTATCCATTCGGGCGCGTTCAACATTAAGAATTTTACCGCGTAAGGGTAAAATTGCCTGAAAGCGGCGATTGCGCCCCTGTTTGGCGCTTCCTCCGGCTGAGTCTCCCTCAACGATATAAAGTTCACAATCTTCGGCTTTTCGTGAGGAGCAATCAGCTAGTTTCCCGGGCAGAGTCATTCCCTCTAAAGCCCCTTTTCTAAGAATTGTTGCGCGGGCGCTGCGGGCGGCTAGACGTGCCTGAGAAGAGAGAATACATTTATTAATAATAGCTTCTCCTTCTTTAGGGTTTTCTTCTAAAAACATCAAAAAGGCTTCACCAAAAATTTGTTCTACATAACCTTTCATTTCAGCGTTGCCAAGCTTACCTTTAGTTTGACCTTCAAATTGAGGGTCAGCCAACTTTACACTCACAATCGCTGTTAAACCCTCGCGGACATCTTCGCCGGAAAGATTTTCCTGTTTTTCTTTTAAGAGATTTTTAGACCGACCATAATTATTTAAAGTTCTTGTGAGAGCAGTTTTAAAGCCAACTAAATGGGTGCCGCCCTCAGGGTTATGGATGTTATTAGCAAAAGCAATTGTTGTCTCGTTAAACTCGTCGTTATATTGCAGGGCCACTTCTACTTTATTATCGCCGATTTCTTTCTCGATATAAAAAATACTGTCGTGTTTAACTGATTTATCACGATGAAGAGATTTTATGTAAGATTTAATGCCACCCTCAAAATGAAAGCGATATTTTTTCGGACGATGATTAGGTCGTTCATCAATAATATTTATAGTAATCCCCTTGGTGAGGTAGGTTTGCTGGCGCAGACGATCTAAAATCTTACCCCAGTTAAACTCAGTTTCAGTAAAAATCGTTGGGTCTGGTCGGAAGGAAATAGTTGTTCCAGTGCCACTAATTTTAGAGACAGCTTTAACTACTCCTTTTGGTTTGCCAGCGTTATATTCTTGAACCCAAAGTTGCCCATCGCGACGCACCTCAGCTCTCAGGTAAGAACTTAAGGCGTTAACAACCGATACCCCGACACCATGAAGACCGCCAGAAACTTTATAGCCGCCACCACCAAATTTTCCACCAGCGTGGAGTTTGGTTAAAACTGTTTCTAAAGCAGAGATGCCAGTCGCTTTCATTTTTTCGACGGGAATCCCGCGACCGTCATCGGAAACCGAGACTAAACCATCGTTAGTTAAAGTGACCGTCACTTGCTCGGCAAAACCAGCCATCGCTTCGTCGATACAGTTATCAACTACTTCCCAGATTAAGTGATGTAGGCCAGCAGCCGAGGTAGAGCCAATATACATGCCCGGTCTTTTTCGAACCGGGTCGAGACCCTCTAAAACAGTGATTGCGTCAGCGCCGTAATCCTGAGTTTTTTTGTTATCATCCTTACTCATAAAAACATAAAAAACGCCTAGAGACTAGGAGTATTTCGATTAATTTTAAAGCCTTATTGCTAATATTATAGCAGTAAAAATAAGCTTTAGCAAACGCTTAGCAGGTTTGTTTAAAAGACTGATTCTATGAAAGCTATTGACATTATTTAATAATTGTGATATTATCTTAATACAAAAAAAGTTCTTTTAAAAGTTGAATATTTACCCTCTAAAAATTTGATAAATGAAGAAGTTAATCGTTCTCTTGGTGTTTTTATTTACCGTTCTGCTCAGCGTCAATTCCCAAACAGCAAAGCCGGTTTCTCTCGATTCCGAATTTATGTCGGTCTATAAGGAAGCCTTGTTGCTTAATGAAAATCGTTTCTCTGATTTGGATGTAATTCAAATTGGAGATACAGTCTATTTTCCGGCCAGGATTGGCTCCGGCCTTGAATATTGGATTGCCGATTACCCCAATTACGGAGTACATGATTGCATTTGGAATCTGACTGAAAAATACTTAGCCAACCAGTTGCCGACAGTTTCTGAGACAGAAGAGACTGAAGTCATTCCAATTTTGATTTCGCCTTCCCCAGAAGAGTCTAAAAGTGGATTATTTTGGAGCTGGTTCATCCCAATTTTTCTGGGGCTACTATTTATTGCCGCTTGTTTGTGGACTTATGTTTTGCCTCAGAATCAACGTCGTAACCTGGATTATAGGCCTGCGATTAGTGGCGGTTTATCAAAGAATCCTGCTGAAGCCGCTTCGCAAATTTCTGCCCTGACTGGTTCACGAGTATTAAAGTCAGAACGCGGTCGCTTAATCTGTGCCAGACCGACAAAGGTCGAGATGAGTTTTTCCGATGGTCTTAAAAAAGTTAAACTCATTTCTGGTGAAGAGTATTATCGGATTACCCAGGTTAACCGGGATGTCCGTTACGCCAGATTAGCCTGTGGAAATTTAATTGGCGGTTCCTTTACTCTTTTGCCAGCTGGTGTTACTTTTGTACCCAGTCTGGAACCGGGCTCCAGTTGGAAAAACACCTCCACTGTAAAAGACGAAAGTGGTAGTTTCCAAGTTGAGACTGATGACATTGTTGAAAAGTTTCCTGAATCTGAAATGGTTAAATTTTTGAGGGTGGCCGGTGAAATGACTAACAAACCCTTAAAAATTAATTACAAAGATTTAATGGTAGAGTTCATTCAACCCAAAGAAACAGAAGACAAGTAATTTGTCTGAAGTAGATTTCTTTTAGCCATTATGGCCCATTTCTCTGTGAAGAGCGGTGGGTCTTTTTTTATTGTCTAACATTTTTAGGTTTTTATGCTATGATATAAAGGTAAAAATCAAGAAGCTTGTTCAAGGATTCGGGTAAAACTAATAAAAAGATTCTTGATTTCAGGCCATAAAATAATTTTAAAAAGGGTGTTCAGTTTGTTTTAGAAAGGGTTAAAATTTTGATTTAAACTATGAAAAAATTAATTTTAGCAAATTGGAAAATGCAGCTTTCCTTTAAAGAGAGCGAGAAGTTGGCACGCAATTATCAAGCCAAAATCAAGAATTCCGTTTTTGAAGTGGGGGTTTTACCAGATTTTAGCGCCTTGGAAATTGTTGGCCGAAATTTGCCGACTAAATTATTTAAATTAGGAGCTCAGGACCTGGCCCCTTATCTTAAAGGTGCTTATACAGGTGAAGTTAGCGCGCTCAGCCTTAAGCAGTTAGGAGTTAAATATGTTTTAATTGGTCATAGCGAGCGTCGCCAAGAGTTTAGAGAAAAATCATCTTTACTGCGTCTTAAAGTTCAGGCCGCTTTAGAGGCTGGCTTGGTGCCGGTTTTATGTATTGGTGAAAATGCTAGTCAAAAAAAAGCTGGCAAAACAGCTTCGGTTTTAAGACGACAATTAGAAGAGGTTTTGTTTGGTTTACGCATAGAAAAAGATAACGCTTTGGTTGTCGCCTATGAACCATTGTGGGCAATTGGCAGTGGTCAGGCTTTAAAAGCTGCAGCGGCGGAAGCGATTCAAGTAATGATTAAAGGTGTTTTAGCTAATTTGGTTGGCCGTTTTCCACGTGTTATTTATGGTGGCAGCGTCAGTTCAAAAAATGCTGCCGATTTTCTAGAGTGGCCTAATATCGACGGCCTTTTAGTTGGTGGTGCTAGTTTAGAGGCGGCGGAATTTAAAAAAATTATTAGCGCTTAACTTTAATTATATGAATTGGCCTTTGTTTGTTTTAATTATTATCATTATTGCTTTAGTGGTTATTGCCGTTATTATTATTCGCAAATTTCCTGCTTTAGCAATCTTAGATGTTGATAATATTCCTGGTGAGAAAGAATCGCGTTTTAAAAAAGATATAATAAAAAAACGTTTAGATCGTGATTTGTCGCGTTGGAGTGGATTTTTTGGGCGCATTAGTTTATTTTTAAAAAAGAATTTTTCAGATCCTCTTTATCGGGCTTATGATAACTTAAAGCGGCAGCGTCGGCGTGCTCGTCAAAAAAAGAAACCTACTATTAGCGAGCGACGAGAGCGAATTCAGGAATTATTCCTTAGTGCTAAAGATAATTTAGAGAAAGAAGAATTAGAGCTGGCTGAGGAGGCTTTGATTGAGGTTATTAGTTTGGAATCTAAAAATTTAAACGCTTTCTTACTTTTAGCTGATGTTTATCGTGAGGGGAAACGTTGGGCAGAGGCTCATTCGACTTTAGAACATGCTTTAAAAATATATCGTAGCTTGAAGTGGTCTTATGCAGAGAATCCTGACATTAGCCGTCAGAAGATATATTTTGAATTAGCTTTAATTAGTAAAAACTTAGGGGCTGATTTAGAGTCTTTTGATGAAATTCAGGAAGCTTTAGAGTTGGAGCCAAACAATCCGCGTTATTTAGATTTAGCGGTGGAATTATCTTTAGCTGTTAATCAAGTGGCGGCCGCGAAAAGCTTTGTTTCTCGATTAAAGCAGGTTAATCCTGAAAACGCTAAGGTTTCAGAGTGGGAACAAATGTTTGTTTTGGCTGGCGAAATGGCATCAGCTCAGGCTGGCGAAAAATCTTCTGTTGCAAGCGAAGTGCTTGAGAAGTTGCAATTGCCTCTTGATAAAGATAAGCAGCGAACAACTCCGGGCACTCCGGACCCCCAAGAGGGGAGTGAACCGGGCACCCCTAATCCTTCCTAAAAAGACTTGAATAATTTGGTTAAATAATTTATTATATTACCGAGTTAGCGCTTAATAGCTAATTTTTGATTTTTGCCGTTTTAGCTCAGTTGGTAGAGCATCTCCATGGTAAGGAGAAGGTCTCGAGTTCAAGTCTCGAAAACGGCTCATTTGACCGTTCCTATTTGGAGCGGTTTTATTTTAATTTCTTAATTGACAAAAACATTAAAATGTTATATACTAGCCTTAGTTAAATGTAGTCTGCATTTAACCGGAAACAAGTAAATTAACAAAAAAAATAAAGAAGAGATGGAAGAAAATTCAAATTATTCAGATTCTGACCTTATTCAAAGGGGGATCTTTTGGCTAGTATGGATAGTATTAGCCCTTGTTTTAGCGGTCATTATGGTATTTACCGCCTGGGCTTTACTCGTCCTAAATGTCAAGGTGTGGGGTCTGGTTTTTTTAGGCCCACTCATTCTGCTGATATTGATTTGGTATCAACGCGTGAAAGTGTTGCCTCGTTGGCAATATGTTTGGGAGTGGCTCGGTCAGGTGGGTGAACCATTAACTCCTGGTTGGTACTTTATCCCTCGTTTTTTCGGCCTTTTCCGCCTAGTGGCGCGGGTGCCGATGTATGATCAGTTTTTAAACATCATCAGTGGCGAACGGAGCGGAATTAGCCAGGATTTAATTAAGACTCACCCTTATGGCACAAATAGTGATATTGAGCCAAAGAGCGGAGCAGTTGTAAAAATCATTTATTCTCTGAGAATAAGATGTGAAGACGCTGTTGCGGCGGTGTATAAAATGGAAGATCCGTTTTCCTATTTAGCTTTAAGCGTGGAAAAAAAAGTTGTTGAGTTTGCTAAAACTAAAGACAGCGAAAGCTTGAGCGATGAGTTTAATAGTCATAATTGGCAAGCGGAAATCGATGCTTTAGCACCGAAATTACTCTCTAGAACAGGTTTTTCCGTTTTAGAATTAATTCCTCACGATATTGCTAATACAGTTGAGGTGCAAAATTTGCGCAACAAGGTAGGAGAAAAGCAGGTAGAAAAGGAATTATTGAGAGTTGAACTCTCTAACAAAGAGTTTGAAGTGCAAATAGCTGAAAAGGACAATGCAATTAAGCTCTCTCGTCTAGCAGTGATGAATAAGGCTTTAAATGATTATCGTTTGGTCGCTGCAGTTTGGCAGAGCGAAGTGAAGGCAGAGGCGATTAAAGCGGCTGCCAAGGGGGGTAATTTGATTTTAATGGATGCTTCTGAGGGTGACGCTGTCATAAAAGGAGCTGCTGGAAATCTTTTGAATAAATCAAGACGCTTAGAAAAATAACAAAAAAGTAGATAATTATGGTAACAAGAGAAAGAGTTTTGCTGACAAAAGGAGATGTCCAGAGTGAGGAACCTAAAAAAGCTGGAAGCGATGGCAAGGGGGCCAGTAAGGGTTTAATGAAAATTCCTTTGTATCTTGTTCCTCTAGCTATTTTCGGCTTAGTTTGGGTAATTATGTCCCGGTATGATGTTTTCTTTTTTTGGAAGGCAGCCAGTGCGGTAATTGTCGCTATGTTTAGTGCGAGCCTGACAAAATCAATTTTAGGGTTGAAAGAAGAGGAAAGTATAAGTGGTCCGATTGGCTTAGTTTCCCTTGTTTTTTTCCTAATTTTGATAGGTCATTACGCAACGCCAAAAGAAAATCTGAGTGCAGAAAAGCAAACAGAGAAGGATGGCATTGTGCGGCAGGCTGGAGTTTTAAAAAACGTTGGCGATGTCTGGGTAGTTGATAATATTTTTTATCAAAACGATGAAATTATTATTGAAATTACTGGCGGTTCAGTGGAAATGGTAAGTGGCCGGGTGTTTTTACCAGGGAAATATCATGAAAAATCCAATGGGTATGGCAGTATTGCTTTCGAGGCTCTCACCAGTGAGCCGACAAAAGTAAGAGTATGGTTTAAAAAATAATTTTGGCGAGCAAGCATTTGCTCGCCTTTTTTTTTAGTTTGTAGTAAAATAATAGTATCAATTAAATTTTTTATGAAGAAAATTATTACAACAATTTTTCTTTTTGCTTTCGGTTTAAGTTTTTTTTCAGCACCAGCATTAGCGACCACCACTGGGCTTACTAGCACTACCGAAGTCACCAAAAAAGTTAACAGCCAAAGCAGCAAGACGCTGCCTAATCCTTTAGGAACCGATAATCCTAATGTTTTAATTGGTAATATTATCAATTTTGTTTTAGGCTTTGTTGGTACAATTGCTCTCGTTTTGTTTATTTATGGCGGCTTTACCTGGATGCTGTCAGCTGGAGCTCCAGCTAAGGTTAAGAAAGGGAAGGATATTATTGTTTGGTCGATAATTGGTTTATTTGTTGTCTTTACTGCTTATATCCTTGTTCGCTTCGTTATTCAGGGTGTTA
>JAQUHX010000005.1 GCA_028681575.1 Patescibacteria group bacterium
TTATTATTTTGGATTTTGTAGTTAGGCCTAAATTATTAAAGGGGCGTAATAAAAGTGAAAAAGCATTATAGCTATTGGAAAAAAACTTAAATAAGGCTTTAATTATTTACGTTTTACAAGGTTGTCAGTGAGTTCTACCATAACGAGTCTTGCGGAATCAACGAAAAGAAGTCAAGATTCTGGCACAATTTTTTCCTTATTTTGATTACGCTGGCAGTGATTCTTTCTATTGCAATTTCTTTGGAACATTCTTGGGCAATTATCAACCTCGTGTTTCTGGTATTTTTATTTTTTCTTTGTTTAGTATTATTTTCCAAAAATGTGACCAGGAAAAGGGTTTAGGTTGAATTTATTTAGTAAGGGCCTTTGCAAGAGGCCCTTTTTTTTAAAGGCTTTGTCTCGTTAGCGAGAGGCGGAAAAAAAGATAGTCGACCCTTTTCATTTTTTAAATTAAGTTAACTTAATAGTCTTTAGTTAATCTAAAAAACGAGCTTAAAAACTCGTTTTTTTGTTTAGAAAATATCCTAGCCTAAAACTTCGCTCTCTTCTGGGATTTTTATATCTTTAATTTCAAGAGGCAGTTCGATTGTGAAAGCGGTAAATTTTTTAATTTGACTGCTTACTCTTATCTTTCCGGCAAAATCTTTTTCTACTAAATCCGAGACAATCGCCAGCCCTAAGCCTAAATTACCGTTTTTCTTTTTTGTGCTGAAGAAGGGGTTAAATAATTTTTCTTTTAAGTCTTCTGGCAGGCCTAGCCCGTTATCAGTAATAGACATTATTAGACGCTCATTAACCAAACGGGCTTTAATTTCCACCCAAGAGTTCTTTTTTTGTGAATCCACGGCTTCAATCGCGTTGCCAACAAGATTGCAGATAATTCGATTGAATTTTAGAGCATTATTATTTAAAAATATTTCTTCTTCAAAATTACTGCGCAAATTGACTTTGTAAGATTGCGCCTTCCAGCTTAAAAGACTCAAAACATTATCTATTTCTTCTTTGATTGAAAAAGGTTCTTTAATTTCGGCCTGAGATTTTAATTGTTTACTAGCCGCTTTTAAGAGATGGGCCATTCTTTTGCAAAGGAGATTGGCCTCATTTATTTTTTGCCCCCATTCATCTGCTTTAATTTCATTTAAATCGCGAAAGCAAGTTTGTTCTAAACTCAGCATAAGTGCGGTCAAGGGGTTGGCGAAGTCGTGGATAATGCCGCTAGCAAGGCGGCCAACCTCCGCCAAGCAGTGATATTTTTCTAATTCTTTAACTTGCTTTTCTTTAAAATTAATTAAATCTTGGTGAGCTTGTTTTTTTAGAAGACTAGTTTTTTTAAAAAGTTTTTTCTTAAAATAATGATTCTGCCAAAAGAACATAGCGATAAGGATGAGGGCGTTTAAAAAAAAGGAAAGAACAAAAATTTTCATATTTTTAAAAATTATTTTAAGAAATAACCTCCTCCAGATACCGTCGCTATTTTTATTAAGGAACCACTCTTTTTTAATTTGGTACGCAAGTTATAAAGATGGCTATTAACAGTCAGGGAAAAATTGTTAAAATCACTATCCCAAAGCTCTAAGCTTAATTCGTCGCGACTAACTAGACGCTGCTGGTTTTTGCTTAAATATTCTAAAATATCAAATTCTCGGGGCGTTAAAAATAATTCCTTTTTATTTACCTTAACTTGGCGCTTGAAGAAATTGATACTTAGATTTTTTATTTTTAAAGGAGAGGTAATAAAAATTTTTGGTCGGCGAAGGAGTGCTTTTAGTCGAGCTTCAAGCTCAGCAGTTTCCCATTCTCCACCTAAGTAATCATCCGCCCCCTGATTAAGGAAAATTTTTCCTTGAGACGAACTTATTTTTTGACCAACCACAACTATTGGCAGAAAAACCCCTTTTTTTCTTAGCTGGTGGCAGAGATTTTTACTTATTGTGGTATTTTCTTCCGAAAAAATAAGCACAAGTTCAGTTTTTGATGAAAGAGAAAGCTCGTTTTTTCTTGCGTTTTTAAGCTCAAAAGTAAAACCAACGCTTTCTGCAAATTTAGGTATTTTATCAAAACTGAAAATCGTTAAATGCATAGATGTTATTATTTAAAGATTTTGTTATAATAAACGTATTACCATTAATTGTTTTAGTTTTTATGCCTTTTTATTTTTTGATTTTATTTGTAATCCTTGTTCTGCTAGGTATTTATCTGGTCGTGCTTTTGTTGGCTGATTTATTAAAATTGGCTCGACAAGGCAAGATTATTGTTGGCGTTTTTCTTTCTTTTTTAATTATTGGTTTTTTTATTTTTTTGCCTTTATCTCGTTTAAATGGAAGTTATTTAGTTCAATGGTTTTCTCTTTTTTTCTCTCTTTGGTCCGGACTACTCTTTTATTTATTAGGGGCAGCGGTTATTTTATTTATTCTGAAAAAAATTACTTCAAGATTCAGCCCGCGTTTATTGGCAGGCTTTGGTTTTTTAGCGGCCCTGATTCTTTTTTTGATTGGCTTGTTCCAAGCACTTTCTCCAAAAGTGGTTAATTTTTCTTTAGAATTAAATAATTTACCTAAATATTGGCAAGGAAAGAGGGTTGTGCAGTTGTCTGATATTCATTTAGACGGCGGTGTTTATGGGTTGAGGTTTTTAAATAATTTAGTTGAACGTGTTAATAATTTAGAACCAGATTTATTGGTTTTGACTGGCGATATTTTTGATGGCAAGCCTAATGATGTTGCTTTTATGGTTAAACAGTTGGGCAAACTTAAGGCAACTGATGGCGTTTTCTATGTTTTCGGTAATCATGAATATTATTTAGATGAACTGGCTTTGGAAAAAATGCTTCGTGAAGAGGGGATTGTTATTTTAAATGATCGGGCGGTTATGTTAGATGGCTTAGAACTGATTGGTTGGAACTATCAAGAAGAGGATGGCGATGTTTATCTTCGTCCAGAAATAGTTAATTTGAGTCCTGACGAGGGGCAGCCGCGTTTGCTATTAAAACATGTGCCTGAGGACATTGAAGCGGCTGAGGCGCTGGGGGTTGACTTACAACTGTCTGGACACACTCACAGGGGGCAACTTTTCCCTCTGAGCTTAATGACTCGTTTAATTTTTGGTCCTTATCATTATGGTTGGCATAGTTTTGGTAATTTAAAGCTTTATACTACCTCCGGCGTTGGGACTTGGGGGCCGCCACTTAGAACTTTTAATCAATCAGAAATTCCAGTTTTTGATCTTAAATAGTATGTTGGCTAGAATTGGTAAAAATAAAATGAAGCGCTGGTTTTACTATTCTTTAGGAGCCGCTTTTTTGTTTTTGATAATTCTTTTTTTCTATTTATTTTTTTTAAAAACAGCCGATACTCAACCCGAGGAAGTGTTTCCGTCTTATGATTCTTCGGGGCGTTTATTGGTGATGACTGCTTCATTTCCGGTTTTTGAATTTGCACGAATTGTTGGTGGTGATCAGGCGGCGGTTAGTTTAATTCTGCCACCAAGTACTGAGCTTCATCATTTTGTTCCAAGCGAAGAAACATTTAAAGAGATAACTAAATCAGCTATTTTTTTCTATACTTCAGATATTTTAGAGCCTTGGGCAGAAGAGTTAGAAATTACTAATAAAGTGGCAGTTGCCAATGATTTGGCTAATGAAGAAGGGGACCCGCATGTTTGGCTGGATTTTTCCTTAGCTTCTCAAATGGTTGAAAATATTAGTCTTGTTTATCAGGAAATTGACCCCATTAATAAGAAGTCTTATCAAGAACGAGCGGCTGCTTATCAAGAAGAGTTGCGTTTATTGGACCAAGAGTTTCAAATAGGTTTGGCTAATTGTCAGTGGCGAGAACTTATTATTGCCGGGCACAATACCTTTGCTTACCTGGCGCAACGTTATAATCTAAATTATCACTCCTTGCAGGGCTTTATTCCTGATGATAGCGTTGATGTTGAAAAAATTATTTTTTTAAGTGAAACTTTAAAAAAAAGTGGTCAGCCTTATGTTTTTTTTGAAGAACTAATTATGCCTTATTTGGGTTCTTTGCTTCGTCAGGGGGCAGGGGTTGAGTTGTTAGCTCTTAATGCTGCTCATAACGTTGGTCGTTTTGACACTATTTCTGGAATTACTTTTTTGAGTTTGATGCGCAATAATTTGAAAACATTACAACTAGGTTTAGTTTGTCAGTAAGATGGAAAGCGATTAATTATTTCTGAGTCTTTTACTCGCCAACGATAACCGCAACTAGGAACTGTTTCAATTGGAGACGGTTTTTTAAATTTTAATTTTTTACGTAACTTTAGAATATAGACTTCAACTATATTTCGACGGCAAAAATCTTCTTCTTCCCAGGCGCGTTCGCAAATTTCTCGACAAGAAAGAATCTGGCCGGGGTTGGCCATTAATAGTTTAAGTAAAAGAAATTCTTTATTTGTTAAAGGAATTATTTTATTCTGGTAGAGAAGTTCTCTTTTAGCTGAATTTAATTCTAAATCTGAATCATAGCAAAGATTAGCTTCTATCTCTGGTTGCCGTCTAACCAGGGCTTCTATTCGTGCTTGTAATTCATCTAGAAAAAAGGGTTTGCTTAGGTAGTCATCAGCCCCCTCATTGAGAAGGGCCACTTTTTTTTCCACTTCTTGACAAACAGAAATTGCTAAAATCGGTTTGTTGTAACCCCAGGTTCGCAAATGATTAATGATTTCTTGGCCATTTAGTTTTGGGAGCAGATAGTCAGTAATAATTAAATTATAATTTTCTTTTTGCGCGAGCTCTAACCCTATTTTTCCGTCTTTAGCCCAATTAATTAAATGCCCCCTTTTTTTAAAAAATAAAATTAAATTTTTTGCAATAAAAAAATCGTCTTCAATTAAGAGTAGTTTCATAGGCTGGCTAATAATTTAAACGTTGCTTTTATTATAAAACAAGTAAGCTTAAAAAAAATTAAAGATTAGTCTTTTTTAAGTTTCTGATTAATTGCTTTTTTAAAAAGCTCTCGCTATTATTATAAGACTTATGAGGTTTTTAAGACACCGTCAAGGTGATAAAAAAAATAGGGCAGCAGCCGGGAGTGATCCCTTTGTTGTTAAAGAGGGCGAATATTCTTATGGCCACCTAGAGGACGCGTATTACTATTCCGATTGGACGGAGCGGTCCTTTTTAGCTGATAATAGTAATAAAGAATTTGTTGGAAAAACCTTTAATTTAGCAAAACTGCCGATTATTGTTGCCTTTTTTTTGATATTTATTTCTATTTTGATTGGACGTTCTTTTTGGCTCCAAGTTATTAAAGGTGACTATTATTATTCTTTAGCCGAAGGCAATCGTTTGCGAACTGAAGTTATTGAAGCGCGACGGGGTATTATTTATGATCGAGAGATGACGCAGCTGGTTAATAATGCGGCTAACTTTGTTTTATACTTGCGGCCAATTGAACTCCCTCGCGACGAAGAGGTTCGCGATGAGTTAATCCGGAGGCTTGCCTATTGGTTAGATGGGGATTTAGAGCTGCTTAGTCGTGGTGAAGAAAATATTTCTGTTGAGAGCTTGGACGGGTTAACCTTAGTTGCTGATTCGCCCTCTTATTTGTTAATCAAGAATCTTTTAGATGGAGTAATTATTGGCTCTTTAGATTCTTACCAGCCTTTATTTGTTAAAGATAATTTAGATTATGATCGGGCCCTTCTCCTAGCTCTTAAATTACAAGAAGTTCCTGGTGTTTTTCTATCTAATAAGATTCGGCGTGAGTATGTTTTCCCGCCTCAATCATTAAATAGCGATGAACCAACGCTTAGTCTGTCCCATCTTTTGGGTTATACGGGAAAAATTAATCAAGCTGAACTTGCAAAGTGGGGGAAGGAGTATTCTTTAATTGATTATTTAGGCAAAACTGGCCTTGAAGCTTCGTGGGAGAAAGAATTAAGAGGCGTTTCTGGACAAAAGAATATTGAAGTTGATGCTTTAGGTCGGCAGAAAAAAATTATTAGCGAACTTTCAGCTAAAGATGGGTCGAGTCTGCTTTTATCTTTAGATGCAGCTCTTCAGGGTTATGCTGAGGAGACTTTAAGTAAACATTTAGAGGCAATGAATTTAAGTCGGGGCGCTGTTGTTGCCTTAGATCCGCGAAATGGTGAGATTTTAGCTTTAGTTTCTCTACCTGCTTATGATAATCGCTTGTTTGCTACCGGGATTAGTCAAGCTGATTATGAGAGGTATTTAAATGATTCTAATCGACCTCTTCTCAATCGGGCTATCGGTGGTGGTTTTCCTAGCGGTTCTACTTTTAAGGTTGTTGTTGCGGCCGCCGCTTTACAAGAAAAGATTATTAGCCAAACAACTAGCTTTTTATCAACTGGTGGCTTACAAGTTGGACAATGGTTTTTCCCTGATTGGCGTAGTGGTGGTCATGGGGTGACTAATGTTAAAAAGGCAATCGCTGACTCAGTTAACACCTTCTTTTATTATATTGGTGGGGGCTACGATAATTTTGTGGGTTTAGGAATTGACCGTTTATCAAAATATGCTCAACTTTTTGGGTTAGGAGAGCTTAGTGGCGTTGATTTACCAGGTGAGGTGCCTGGGTTTTTTCCTAGCGCTGATTGGAAATTAAAGTCTAAAGGAGAGCGTTGGTATATTGGTGATACTTACCATGCCTCTATTGGTCAAGGCGATGTTGTGGTTACTCCTCTACAGGTAGCTAATTATACAGCAATAATTGCCAATGGTGGTCGTTTTTATAAACCCCATTTAGTTAGCGCCTTATTAGATTCTAATAATAAAATAATTGAAAAAATTGAACCTGAGATTATTCGGCAAGATTTTATTGATCAAAAAAATATAGAAATTGTCCGTGATGGAATGCGCCAAGCTGTCACTAGTGGTTCAGCTCAGAGTTTGCAGGTTGTTCCGGTTTCAGTGGCTGCTAAGACGGGCACAGCTCAATGGTCAACTCAGAAGGAGCCTCATGCTTGGTTTACCAGTTTTGGTCCTTTTGAAGAACCAACGATAGTTTTGACTGTTTTAGTTGAAGAAGGGAAAGAGGGGAGCGTTGTCGGTGCAGCTGTTGCTCGAGAAATTTTAACTTGGTATTTTGCTGAGCACTTAAACTATTCTGGTGATTAAGGTTAATTTATTATAAATTAGAGTAAAATTTAGGGTTTCCAGCTTATCTTAGCAGTCTATTGACAGGACTGCTAAGTTTTTATATAATAAGAATTGTAAAAAATTTTATGCTAGATTCTCGCAAGCTCACGCTTTTAAAAGCTCTCATCAAAGAATATCTAAAAACTGCTCAACCGGTCTCTTCGGGGATGTTGGCGAAGACTTCGCGAATAGGCGTTTCTTCAGCTACGATTAGAAATGAGATGGCCGAATTAGAAGAGGCGGGCTATATCGTGCAGCCCCATACTTCCTCTGGCCGAATCCCAACTGAGTCTGCTTACGAATTATGGCTTGCTGATTTGAGAGATAATCCCCCGCGTCTAAAGTCTAGTGAAGAGGCGCAGTTAGATCAGCTTTTTTCTAAAGATGAGGAGACTTATCGAGCTCTTGCTAAGCAAATGGCCGAGTTGTCTAATAACGCTGTTTTTTGGGCCTTTAGCAAGAATAATGTTTACCACACCGGTCTGGCTAATCTTTTTTCTCATCCAGAATTTAAACAACTAGAAGCAGTTTATGATATTTCGGTAATAATTGATCAGTTAGAAGAAATTATTGCTCAAATTTTTGAGCGTTTAGATTATAGGGAGCATGTTTTAATCGGTTCAAAAAATCCGTTTGGCTCTTTTTTAAGCACAGTTCTGGTGAAATACAGAGATCAAAACACGATTGGCGTTTTTGGTTTAATTGGCCCTTTGCGGATGGATTATGATCGTAATTTAGCCCTAGTTTCTTACTTAAAGAATAAATTTAATTGTTAAGTTCTTTTATTTTTTTATGTCTACAACAGTTAACTCACAAAACATCGAAAAAGATGCCCCTAAGCTGGGGGTCAGCGCCTTAATTATTAATGAGGAAGAAAAGGTTTTATTAGTTAAAGATAAAAGAAGCCAACAATGGCGTGCTCCTTCTTTTTCGTTACGAAACTCCCTTGATCCGGAAGTGTATTTACGCGCTAAAGTAAAAAGTGTTTTAAATTTAAATATTGAATCCCCGCAACTTATCGCTGGAGATTTAATAGAGGATGTTTATTTGCTTCGTTTTTTGATAAGTGATTTTTCCGGAGAAATAAAACTAGTTTCTGAAAAGTATAGTGAAGTGAAGTGGTTTTCTAAGGATGAAATGACGGCGAAAAAAAATATTTGCCCCTTAGTGATTGCTGCCTTCTTGAAGGCACATAATTATTTAGAACAGGGTCATTATAAAGATAAGTATCAGCGTTCTTTGGCGGATTACCAAAATTTAATTAAACAATCAGCCCAAGAAAAAACCGAATTTATTAAATATGCTAACGGACGCCTACTTGAAGAACTATTGCCAGTTTATGATCATTTAAAATTGTCCCTCCTTAATCTTCCAGAAACTGAAATTAAAAACGCTTGGGTAATTGGAGTGCAACATGTTCTCAAGCAATTCAAGGATTTGTTGAGTACCGAAGGGGTTGACGAAATTGTTACGGTTAACCAGCCTTTTGACTTAAACACAATGGAGGCAATTGAAGGAGAGGGTGACTTAGTTATAAAGGAGGTGATGCCAGGATATAAACTAAATGGTCGTTTAATGCGTGCCGCCAAAGTGATTGTCGGCCAAAAACAGTCAAAAAAATCAGAGATTTAAAAATAAAATAATTAAATGGGCCAGGGCTAAAGATGTAAATCTCTAGTGCCGCCCCCTTAAGAATATGTCATTAATAAAATGGACCCCCTTATTTGCCGACCCCTTTGATGATTTAGATAAGGCGTTCGGTGATTTCTTGCCAGCAATTCGCAGTCAACAAGAAGGATTTACACCGGCTGTTGATATTTACGAAGACGAAAAAAATATTATTGTCGAGGCGCAGTTAGCCGGGATTGATCCGGAACAGGTAAATGTTTCTATTGAAAACGACACCCTTTGTATTAAAGGACAGAGTGAGAAGCATAGTGAAGTAGATGATAAAAATTATTATCGAAAGGAAATTCGCCGTGGCTCTTTTTATCGAGCCATCTCTTTACCGGCAAAGGTTAACGGTACTAATGCTAAGGCTTTAGCTGAGAGTGGTGTTTTAAAAATTACCATCCCTAAAGCTGAGAGCGCTGAAGCTAAAAATATTAAAATTGAAACTAAAAAATAATTTATAATTCGGTTCTTTTTAGGACTGATGACTAGAAAAATATGAGTAAAATACTAGGAATTGATTTGGGTACTACCAATAGTGCAATGGCAATTATGGAAGGCGGCAGTCCTAAAATCTTAGAAAACATTGAAGGTTTGCGGACAACCCCTTCGGTTGTGGCTACTTCTAAGTCGGGAGAACGTTTAGTTGGTGCTGCCGCTAAGCGGCAGGCGGTGATTAACCCCGAAAACACAATTTATGCGGTTAAAAGATTAATTGGTCGGAATTTTCAGGACGCTAATGTTAAAGATGATTTAAAAACCACTTCTTATAAGATTGTTCAGTCGGGTGCGGGCGTTAAGGTTAAAATTAATGATGAAGAATATACTCCTCAAGAAGTTTCCGCAATGATTTTAAGTAAGTTAAAGGCGGATGCCGAAGCTAAGCTTGGTGAGAAAATTACCGAAGCAATTATCACTGTCCCCGCTTATTTTGACGACGCTCAGCGTCAGGCTACTAAAGATGCTGGTACGATTGCTGGCTTAGAGGTAAAAAGAATTATTAATGAGCCAACCGCGGCAGCCCTGGCTTATGGTTTTGATAAAAAACAGGGCCAACAGGTAGTTGTTTATGATTTAGGCGGGGGGACTTTTGATGTTTCCGTGCTTGATATTTCTGCCGATACGGTGGAAGTAAAAGCGACTAATGGGGATACCCATTTAGGTGGCGAAGATTTCGATAAGCGAATTATTGATTGGATTATTGAAGAGTTTAAAAAAGATGAAGGGATTGACCTTTCTAAAGATACTCTCGCTTTACAGCGAATTAAAGAGTCGGCCGAAAAAGCTAAAATTGAACTCTCAACCGCTCAAGAAACTGAAATTAATCAACCTTTTATCGCCACTGATGAAAATGGTCCTAAGCATTTAGTTAAGAAAATTACGCGCGCTAAGCTTGAATCTTTAGTTATTGATTTAGTTGAAAAAACTTTAGAGCCTTGTCGGAAATCTTTAGCTGATGCTGGTTTTAAGGTTGAGGAAATTGAAGAGGTAATTTTGGTTGGTGGAATGACGCGCATGCCTTTAGTTGTTCAAAAGGTTAAAGAATTTTTTGGTAAAGAGCCGAACTTAAGCGTTAACCCTGATGAAGTAGTTGCTTTAGGAGCAGCTGTTCAGGCTGGTGTTTTACAGGGAGACGTTAAAGATGTTTTGCTTTTAGATGTTACTCCACTTACTTTAGGGATTGAGACGATGGGTGGTGTTGCGACTCCTTTAATTGATCGGAATACAACTATTCCTACTTCTAAATCACAAATTTTCTCAACAGCCGCTGATGGCCAAACTAGTGTCGAGATTCATATTGTTCAAGGCGAACGACCAATGGCGGTTGATAATAAAACCTTGGGACGTTTTATTCTTGATGGCATTCCTACTGCGCCCCGAGGCGTCCCCCAGATTGAAGTTAAATTTGATATTGATGCTAATGGCATTTTAAATGTTAGTGCAACTGACAAAGCTACTAGTAAGCAGCAAAAAATTACTATTACTGCTTCCTCTGGTTTATCCAAAGAAGAGGTTGAAAAAATGAAAAAAGAAGCTGAGGTTTATGCCGAAGATGATAAAAAGAAAAAAGAGAGCGTTGAGCTAACCAATCAGGCGGAAGCGGTAATTTTTTCTACCGAAAAGATGTTAAAAGAATCGGCTGAGAAAATGAAATCTGAAGACAAGGTGGAGTTAGAAAAAGAATTAGCTGAACTTAAAAAAGCAAAAGAGGCTAATGATTTAGAGGGAATTAAAAAACAGTTAGAGGCAGTTAATCAGGTTGCTCAAAAAATTGGAGCTGCGATGTATGAGCAGGCTGCCGCTGAAGCTAAGCCTGAAGATAAAAAAGCTGATGATGAAAAGAAAGCCGATAGCGATGAAGCTGTTGTTGAGGGTGAAGTTGAAGAAAAAAAATAATTATTCTTGAGCGCTAGAGCGCCGCAGCCGCCACGTGCTGGGGCGCTTTGTTCGCTAAAGAAATTTATGGCAAAAGACTATTATAAAATTTTAGGTGTTGATAAAAATGCTAGTGCTGCGGAAATTAAAAATTCTTTTCGCAAAAAAGCTCATGAATATCACCCAGATAAAGGGGGCGATGAGGAAAAGTTTAAAGAGCTTAATGAGGCTTATCAAATTTTAGGCAGCGATGAAAAGAGGAAAAAATATGACCAGTTTGGTGAAGCTGCTTTTAGTAATGGCGCTGGTGGCGCTGGTTTTGATTGGTCAAATTTCCAAGGTGGTATTAACATGGATGATTTATTTGGAGGCTTTTCTGATATTTTTGGTTTTGGCGGTTCTCGTGGTCGAGAAGGAAAGCGGGCGCATCGAGGCAGAGATTTAGAGTTGAATCTCGATTTAAATTTTAAGGAATCAGTTTTTGGCTTGGAAAAAGAAATTTCTTTTAATAAGCAAACAGTTTGCGCTCATTGTCATGGTGACGGAGCTGAACCGGGTTCAAAAGTTGAGACTTGTAGTACTTGCCAAGGGGCTGGTTATGTAATTGGTATTTCTCGGACAATTTTAGGCAATATTCAGACAAAAAATACATGTCCGCAGTGTCAAGGTGAGGGTAAAATTTATAGTAAAAAATGTTCTAAATGCAGTGGTGATGGCCTGATAAAAAAATCTACAAAAATTAAAGTTCGCATCCCCGCTGGAATTGCTAATGGGGAAACAATCCGTCTTTCGGGTTACGGAGATGACGGTTTATTGGGTGGTCCCGCTGGTGATTTATATTTACAGATTAGAGTAGCTCCTGACAAGACTTTTAAAAGAGATGGTTATGATATTAAAACCGAGTTAAAAATTAATATTAAACAAGCAATTTTAGGAGATAAGGTGGATGTGGAAACTGTCTACGGTCCAGTAACTTTAAAAATTCCAGCCGGCACTCAGTCGGGAACCGTTTTTAAGCTGCGCAACAAAGGATTTCCGCGTCTAAATGGTTTTGGCCAGGGAGAGCAGTTTGTGACTGTTAAGGTGGAGATTCCTAAAAATATCAGTCGTCACGATGAAAAAGTAATTAAACAGTTGGAAATTTAAAAGAGGCTTAGTGGTAAATATTTTTCAGATAAAATGTCAATTGAAAAATTCTTCAAAAGTGCTATAATTTAAATGTCTTTTTATAATAACATTTAAAAATATGTCAAAGTGCAATTGCCCTTGGTATAAAAAATTATTTGGTGCTTGCCGTTGTGATGAAAAAAAGACTCCAGCGGAGCATTTAGATGCGGCTGCCTCGGCTACTAAGGAGACCGTTTCTGAGATTAAGGAAGAAATCAGTGAATCGTTCTCTGAGGTGAAAGAAGAGCTTACCGAAGGCCTGGAGAAAGCCAAAGAACACTTAAAAGAGGCTTGGAATGAACTAAAAGAAGAATCTAATGAAACCCGAGTTGATAGTAGTGAAAAAATTAGTGAAACCTTGGCGGAAACTAAAGATAAGTTAAATAATTTAAAAGAAGAGGTTTTAGAGGCTGGCGTTGATATAAAAAACAGTATTCAAGAGGCAGCTACTGATTTAAAAGATAGGGTAAGTGAGGCTGGAGAAGTAATTGCTGGCAAAAAAGAAGAGGACTCTAATCAGTCCACCCCTGAAGAAAGATAAAGGGTTTGGGGGTTTCTTTTTAAAAAGTAGTTACCCTAATTTTAAAGACACGCCTGGCGTGTCTTTTTGGAAAAAATGTTGATTGACACTCATGCTCATGTTAATTTTTCGGATTTTAAGGAGGATGCTGATGAAGTTATCCGCCGGGCTTTAGATAATGATACTTGGATGATTTTGGTTGGCTCCGATTACAAAACCTCTACTCGAGCTCTAAATTACGCCAATAAATATCAGAAGGGTGTTTATACTGCCGTTGGTTTACACCCAGTCCATTTGTCAAGTGGGCGTTTGAGTAATAATAGCAATGAGGGGGCTTATGACTTTTCTGTTCGCAGTGAAGAATTTTATTATGATAATTATGAAAAATTAGCTAAGTTTGAAAAAGTAGTGGCTATTGGAGAGATAGGTTTAGATTATTATCATTTGCCTCCCAACGAAGATCAAAAAACAGTTAAAGAAAGGCAACAAGCTGTTCTGTTGCAGCAGTTATTATTGGCTCGGCAGTTAGATTTGCCTGTAATTATTCATTGCCGACAAGCTCACGACGATCTTTTGGCTCTCCTCCAGGAGTTTCGTAAAGTTTATGCCAGTTTAATTCCTAATAATAAACCTTGGGGGGTTCTTCATTGTTTTTCTGGAGACGAAGATTTGGCTTGGAAATATTTTAATCTGGGGCTGATAATTTCTTTTACTGGTTTAATTACTTTTAGTCAGACTTGGGACTCACTGATTCGTAAAGTTCCGATTGATAGAATTATGATTGAGACAGATTCTCCCTATATGACTCCCGAGCCTTACCGAGGGCAGCGCAATGAACCAGTTTTAGTCAAATATGTTGCGCAAAGAATTGCGGAAATCAAAAATATGAAAGTGGAGCGGGTGGCAGAAATTACCACCGAAACCGCTCGGAAGTTTTTTCGGATTTAAAAAACTGGCTTCTTAGGCCAGTTTTTTTTAAACAAGGAGATTTAAATTAGGAATAGAATAATCAGAGCCCCGAGGACTATCCTATACCAGCCAAAGCCCTGGAAATCATTTTTCTGAACATAACGGATTAGAAACTTTACTCCAATTATGGCTGTTATAAAAGCGGTAATAAAGCCAACTAGCCAAACAGTGAACTGCCCGTCAGTAAATAAGGTTGGATTTTTGTAGATATCTAAAGCGGTCGCGCCAATCATTGTTGGGATAGCGAGTAGGAAAGAAAACTCCACAATATTGTAACGGCTGATGCCAAGAGCTAGCCCGCCAATAATGGTTGCCCCCGAACGAGAGACACCAGGAATTATCGCTAGAGATTGAATAGTTCCTAAAATTACAGCCTGTTTATAGCTAATATCATTTACTTCCTTAGATTGACTAAGAGGTGCCTTTTTTTTGTTTTTATACCAGCGTTCAAATAAAATAATTATGATGCCGCCAATAAATAAAGAACTGGCAATGAGCCATAAGTTTTCCATTAATTCGTTTTTGATAATACTATGTAAGGCAAGGCCAATAATCGCTGTAGGAATAGCGGCGGCAACAATTTTACCAATGAGGCTCCAAGCAGACCAGATTTTTTTCCAATAGAGAATTACAACTGCCAGAATGGCACCTAATTGAATGGAGATGGTAAAAGTTTTAAGAAAGTCCGGGTCTGGGATTTTTAGTAGTGCGCCGGTAATAATCAGATGGGCTGTCGATGAGATGGGCAAAAACTCTGTTAAGCCCTCAATGATGCCCATGATTAGACTTTGCCAAATAGTCATAGTTAATTCTTATAGTTTATTACAATTTTTATTATAGGCGACTTTCTTAAAAAAATAAATGATTTTTAATGTTACTTAGTTTTTGTTATAATAAAAACAGTTTAATAAAAATTAATATGGCTACGTCTAAGAAAGTTATGACCAAAAAACCTTCCATCCGTTCTCGGAAAAAAACAGTTGTGGCTGTTTCTGGCTATTTCAATCCTCTGCATGTTGGCCATCTGGAAATGATTGAGAAGGCAAAGCAGCTGGGGGATAAATTAGTGGTGATTGTAAATAATGATTACCAGGTAAAATTGAAGGGCAGTGTCCCCTTTATGAGTTTAGTAGACCGCGTAAAAATAATTGGCGCTTTAAGAGCCGTGGATGAAGTCTTTATTTCTATTGATCGGGATAAAACGGTTTGTCGCTCTTTAGCCAAACTTAAGCCAGATATTTTTGCTAATGGTGGTGATCGAAAAAGTTTGGGCGATGTTCCAGAATACCCAATCTGTCAGAGCCTGGGGATTACGATGGTTGATGGTTTAGGTAAAAAAATTCGAGCGAGTTCCAAACTTATTCAGCAAGCAGCAGCAGCGAAGGTGGTCAAACTTTAAAGAGTTAGCCTCTTAAAAATATGAATTTAATTAGTAAAATAATCCTAATTTTGCTCATCTTATTAGCTTTTGGCAGTCTTTTGGCTTATAAGGTGGCGCCGACGCGATCGCAAGTTTTTTTAGATAAAATTATAGGTCGCGAACCGGAGCCTGAACCAATTGTTTACCAGGAGGAGCTTACTATTCGTATCCCCGAGGGCTCTAGTAATAAAGAGGTGGCAAAAGTTTTGGCTGCCTCAGGCTTATTTAGCGAAGAGGACTTTTTAAAAGCCCAAAAAAATTATCCGAGTGAAGGTTTTGACTTTTTAGTTGATCGTCCAGCGGGAACAGATCTTGAGGGTTATCTTTACCCTGATACTTATCGTTTTTTTGCTTCTAGTACTCCGGAAGAGGTTATCACGGTAATGTTAAAGAATTTTGATAAAAAGTTAACTCCAGATTTGCGCGCCGAAATTATTGCTCAGGGTAAAACAATTAGTGAAATAGTAATTATGGCCTCTTTAATTGAGAAAGAAGCGCCTATTTTTTACGCTCAAAAAGATAATACTGACGCTAAGATTGTTTCAGGAATTTTTTGGCGTCGTTTGGAAAATAACCAAGCTTTGCAGTCTTGCGCTTCTCTAGCTTATATTTTAGGGGTTAATAAGCCTCAATACAGCCTTGCTGACACTCAGACTCCCTCACCATTTAATACTTATCTTAATCGCGGTTTAACCCCCAGTCCAATTGCCAATCCTGGCTATTTAGCTCTTGAAGCGGCTATTTATCCGACAACAACAAATTATAATTATTTTTTGACTCCAGTTGATAGCAAGAAAATGATTTATTCGGCAACTTATGAGGAACATTTAATTAATAAAAACAAATACTTACCTAATTAATTTATGTTTTCTGATTTAGATTCCACCGCCAGTTCAAGGCCTAAGCCTGATGTTAAAACGCCAGTTGATGATTTAACTCCTCGAGTTTTAACTGAAGAGGTCCCTTTGCCTTTCTGGGAGAAAAATAAACGCAAAATTTTTATTGGTTTAGGCATTTTGCTTATTTTCGCCTTAGTTGTTTGGATTTCGGTAAAGATTTTAACGCCCCCTGAATCACCTGCCCAGCCAATAGTTATTGATCCGGGAATTGAAACCCCCTTAGAAGATGCAAGTAGCACGGAGATGCATTTGCCCACCGATCAGGCGACAACAACTATTGATAATTGGGATCAATCTTTACTTTCTGGTGAGTTAGAAAAATATAATTTTCGAGATTTTTATCAGGCCCCAGAAGGAGTTCCGGAATTTTCTTTTGTTGATTATTCTTTGCCGCTTAATATAAAGATTGATGTTTTAAATTACTATGATCTTTCTCGTCGTCTCGAATTAGATCAATATTTAGAAAATTTAAACAAAAATGGTTTTTCAGTTTTACAAAACCCCGAACCCAAAGAAATCTCTGATTTTTATGGAGCTTATTCTTGGTTGTCGACTAAAGGCATCCCTCTTCTAATCACTAGTGATTTCTTGCTTCACTATCACCAAAATACAATTAAACAAGTATTTAAAGACATCGAAGAGACAATTTTTTATAATAACATTCACGAAATATCTCGCTCTCTTTACGAGCAAGCGCGTTATCGTTATGAAAATCGTTTGTCAGAAATTGGCAACATTAATGATCCAATTTTAGAGTCACAGCGTTTAGCAATGGCTTATTTTGCTGTTGCTCTGGAGCTTTTAGAGCCCAGAGCTGATCAAATTGACCCCGATAGTAAAAGTATGACTAAGTTTGGAGCCAGTGAAGCAAGTACTTTTTACTTTACAATTCTGCCATATTTACAAAAAGATGCTGCTCGGGAAGTGGAATTAATTCGTAATGGTCGAGAAAAAACTAAATCGCCCGTTCTCTTGTATGAGCGCGATTATCGAGAATTTGAAATTCCGGCGGAGTATAGGCGAACCGAGAAATTAAAAAATTTCTATTTAGCAAGTCGTTGGCTTAATTCTGTTTTTCCTTTGTCTGTTAAAGATGAAAAATGTCCTAATTGTTTACTTGATAAAGATGACGCTCGAATTAGTTTAACAGCGGCCACTTTTATTACTAAAGATTTTTCTAATGATCAAGAGTTAAAAAATCGCTGGGCTTTAGTTTATAAACTTTTGTCTTATTACCGGGGCTTGCGTGATGATTTAACCTATCGTCAATACGATGAAGCAATGCAGCATTTATTTGGTTCTGATTATGATCCAGCGGTCCTGTTTGCTTGGGAAAATGTTGATAGTGAAGCTAATTTAGAAAAATTACGTCAGGAGCTCTTAGGTTTAAAGTTTAATCCATCTTTAGGCGCCCTAGATAAGGAAGAAAATAAGCCTCAATTAGGTTTTAAATTATTAGCGGATTATTATTGGCCTAATGATTATATTTTTAAGCGCTTGAGTGGTTCAGAATCGGGCATTTTTACTGGAGAGGAAGGTTTTAGGAGTAACAATAACAGAAGTAATGTTACTTTGTGTCGTGAGGGCGGCGGACGTTGCAACGGCAGCGGTTTGGATGTAATTGCACTTGTTACTGACAAGGTTGCTCTTTCTACCCATTGGCAAATTAACTCACAATACGAAAAATACCCCGCCCAGTTAGCTAAACTCCAAAACGATTTGCAATCTTGGCCAGTTTGGCACGACACTAATTACTGGTCTACCCTTGGGGCCATTGAAACAGTTTTTTCTACCAATAATAATCAAATGCAAATTTATGCCAGTACTCCTGCCTGGGCACAAAGACTAGTTGATACGGCGTCTGGTTCCTGGGTTGATTTGCAGATTCCATTAGCCAGCCTTACACCAGCTGGTTTATCGGAAAACCGCAACGGCTTAAATACGGATGTTGTTTTAAATGATAATTTTTATATAGAGCCTAATTATTCTTTAATTAAAAAGATTATTGCCGATAACGAAATGATTAATGGATTATTTTTAGGAATGGGAATTAATAAAAAGGTTCCTTCAGTAGGAGTTACCTTAAAAGACGAAAACATTAAGTTAAATCAAGTTGCTGAAATTATTAAAAAAGAATTGAATAATGAGGCTTTAAGCAGTAAAGATCAAGATTTTATCAGTTCTTTTGCTAAGCAATATAAATTAACTGAAGCGAATGATAATTCATTTGAGCTTAAGGTTGCTGATCATTCCTTAATTCAAAGCACTGGCATCAACCTAATGGCCTTAGTTTATGAGCTTAACTCTGGTAAGTATTTAGCGGTTGGTCCGGTTTTCCGTTATCAAGAAAGTCGCCGCTAAGATTTATTGTTTAATAAAAAAATAACGCTCCCTCAAGCGTTATTTTTTAGTAATGATTTTTTTAATTAAGCCTAAAGATATAAACTTCTTGATCGTCAGTTACCCAGGAATCAAGTGCTTTAAGGCGGGTTTCGCCAATTAATCGATCGCTTCGGTGCCAATAGCGGTTAATTACTAAATAAATTCTTTGCACCTTTGTTAATTTTTTTATATCCTCAATTACTTTTTCTTGGGGGCCCTCGTTAACCCAGCTTAAATAGTATTGATAAAGTGGGCCACCAGTCGGAATGGAGTAAAAAAAGACTGGACCGACTTCGGTTTCAAAATAATGGCCAAAACCAGAATCTTTTAGAGCGGCAACGCTTGTTTGCTGGTTAGCTAAAACCACATAATCATTAGTACCAGCATCTTTATCAATTAGCCGGACTGCTTCTAAATCAGATTCGGAAACGCTGTAACCTCGAGAATTTACAAATAAGTCTTCTCGAGGATAGGAAAGATAAAGACTGCTGCTAATAATCAGGGTTCCAGCCAGAATAAAGGCAATTTTTCCTGGTAGTTTTTGTTCTCGTGCTTTTGAGGCTAGCTCGGCCAGAGCTGAAATAACCCAGGGGATTAGATAAAGGGCAATTATTAAAATTAAACGTTTTAGATAATCAGCTCTTTCGTAGTCAATTAAAAAATCAAAAGAGAGTGAAGCAGTTAGCATCCAAGCCCCAATTAAAGAGGCAATTGTTCTCCAGGTGGCTAATTTTTCATTTTCAAAATTTCGCCATTTAAAAGCTCCATAAACTGCTAAAGAAATGAAGGCTGGCCAAGTAAGAAAAGAAAAAAGATAGGGAAAATTTAAATAAAAAGCGCCAAGATTAGCTCCATGATTAGGCCAAAAAATTAAAGTGTTAAAGCCATTTAGAGAAAGGCGTAAATTTAAAAGCGATTGCCCACTGATTAGGGCAAAGGCAAGGGGGAGGGAAATTAAGCTGCCTAAAAAAATAAAATTACGACCCCTTTTGTAAGTTTTTTTATTTTTTAAGGGGTAGCGATAATCAAGTTCTCTAAAAGCCCAAAAACTTAAAGCCGGTAAACCAGCAATTGGATGGATAGTAAAAGTGGCTAAACTTAAAAGAAGCGCTAAAAGGCGTTCTCCGGATAAAGAATAAAGCAAGCCTAGAAGTAAAAATAGATAAGCAAAGTTTTGAGGAGTGCTGACAATTAAAAAACTGAAAGGGAAGATAAGGATTAATATTCCGGCTATTAAAACTGAAGTTTTTCGGCCTCGATTAGCGCCCAGATTTTTAATCGCCCCTGGTAGTAATAGGGCGGCACTAATTGGTACTAAAAATTTATTTAGAATATAAATGCTGACGCTGCTCAATCGGGAGATAATAGTTACTAAGGAGTATTCTCCTAAATAAATAGGGGTTTTGGGCATAATAAACCCCTGGTTAATAATCTTTTCCATGCTTGCTTGATGGATAAAAGGATCAAAGCCGTAGCCCAGCTTATAAACTACCGCCGCAACGCTGAAGCTAAGAGCATAATGTGCTCCTAAAAGCCAGCCGTTGCGATTGTTTCGTTTAGCTCGAAACAATAAGGCTAGGAGGGAAAAAGTAGCAATTGCATAAGCGACAAAGAACCAGGGGGAACTTGTTTGCCAAGGGGAAATTAAAGCAGCTCCGCTGCGAGCGGCAATTAAAAATTTCCAAGCTGCCGTGCTGGCAATTAAAAAAGAGACTAATAAAATATAGTCAGTTTTTGTTTCTATCTCTCGGCTATTAGTTATAGATTCCCCCTTTTTTAAATAAGGGTGAATAAAATAAAAAGCTCCAGCACTAAAGAGCAAAGTTAGTAATACTCCTGACCAGTTAAGTTGGTAAAAAAAATAAATTAAACTGCCAAAAATCATCACTAAGCTCAGCCCGGCTAGAAAATATCTTTCAATGGTAATTGTTTTTTTGTTATCCATAAAGGAAAAATAGAAGTCTACAGCTAAATATAGCAAATTCTTGCTAAAAAGGGTATTTTTCTATAAGATTTGAGGGTATGAATCGTCGACTAAAATTATCAAATCCTTATTTTATTACTACTTTGCTTGTGGCGATTGCTTTTTTTGTAAGCACAGCTTATTTTAATTTTAGCACTCAGCACCAGGATTTAGTCAAGTGGAATTCTCCTGACGAAACAGCTAATTATTTCTTTTCTCATCGTTTAGCAAGCGAAGGAGTGCTTGCTCAGTTTGAAGAGGCAAACGTGCTCGCTTCTGATTTGGTGATGCCTCGAAGTATGCGTAGTGATGGTGGCTGGTTAAAGCCAGTTAGCTTTTTAGGCTTAATTTTATTGTATGGTTATTTGGGGGCTTGGATTAGCCCAGTGATTATCCCTTATTTAACGCCTTTTTTTGGTGCTCTGGGGATTATCTTTTTTTTCCTTTTTTTACGACGCCTTTTTTCTGAGCGCATCGCCGCCGTTTCCGCGGCTTTATTAGCGGTTTTCCCAGTCTACTTTTATTATTCGCTGCGTAGCATGTTTCATAATGTTCTGTTTTTGGTAATGTTAATTATTGGTGCTTATTTTTTGGCAGCAGCTCTTAATCGTCGTTTTAAGCCAATTAAACAAAATTTTTTTAAAGATTGTCCGCGCGCCCTTACAATTAAAGGCTCTTTGCTGGTGATTTTTTCGGGTTTCTTTTTTGGTTGGGCGATTGCTGTTAGAACCTCAGAAATAATTTGGCTTTTGCCACTTTTGGGTTTAGTTGCTCTTTTCTACTGGCGCCGTCTCGGTTTCAGCCGGATTCTGCTTTTTTTAGTTGGGCTCTTTTTTGCGCTTTTGCCCACCCTTTATTATAATCAGTTGCTCTATAATTCTCCGTTTTACGGCGGCTATAACGAGATGAATCGTTCTTTAGAAACCATTTCTGCTGCTGGGAGTGATTTTGTTTTTCAGTCAACCGAATCATTTAAAAGCGCTTTTTATTCTTTAGCGACAACGGTTAAGGAGACGGTTTTTTATTTTGGCTTCAAGCCGCGGCAGTCTTTAGATATGTTCAACTATTATGTAGTTGAAATGTTTCCCTGGTTAACAGTGTTTACTCCTCTTGGATTTTTAATTTTGCTCCTCTTAAATTTAAGAAAGCCGGCTAAAAAATATTTGGTTTATCTTTTGAGCTGGATTCTCTTATCGCTCGTTTTGGTTTTGTATTATGGTTCTTGGCGCTTTACTGACAATCCCAACGCCGCCAGTCATACCATTGGTAATTCCTATACTCGTTATTGGTTACCGATTTATTTAATGGCTTTGCCTTTGGTTGCCTTAACCTGGGAATTAATTGCTCGAGGAGTATTCTATTTTTGGCGCCGTCACCGAGCTTATCGTTATTTGGTTTCTGGTTTTGTAGCCTTAATCTATTTAATAGTTGCTTTTCAATCTTTTAATTTCTTAATTTTTTCTGGCGAAGAAAGCCTTAGCAATTTGTCATACAATATGAGCGCTGATCGTCAGATTGGACGCACAGTTTTAGCCTTGACTCCGCCGGAAGCAATTATTTTAACCCAGTATCATGATAAGGTTTTATTTCCGGAAAGACGGGTGATTATGGGCTTGATGCATGAACCGCCTTATTATCCTTTTTTAAAAAAATTACTTAATCATTATCCTGTTTATTATTTAAACTTCACCTATCCAGAAATTGATTTAAATTATTTAAATACCAGTCGTTTGCCAGATTTTGGTCTGCAATTAGAAGCGCAGAAATTTATTGGTCGCGATTTTACTCTTTATCAAGTAAAAACTTTAAGCAATGAATAAAAATACTTACCATTTAGTTACCCTTGGCTGCCAAATGAATAAAGCTGATAGCGAGCGTTTAGCTTCTTATTTGGATCAGGCCGGTTATATTGAAACTAAGCAGCCAGAAACCGCCCACTTAGTTATTTTTGTTACCTGTGGTATTCGTCAATCTGCCGAAGACCGAGTTTATGGTCGCGTTAATCAGCTGCGAAAGAAAAATCCTCAAGCCTTAATTGTTATTACGGGCTGTCTAGCTTATCGTCCTGATGTTAAGCGCCGCCTAAAGGGACAAGTGGACTTGTTTATGAATATCAACTATTTGCCGAGACTAGTGGAATTATTAGCAGCAAAGAATAATCCAGATAAGGTGGATGTTGGCAAATTTTATGAAGCGGAGCGCCAGGAGAACGGGGAAGAGTATTTAAAGATTCCTGCTCGTTATGAAAGTACTTATCGGGCCTACGTTCCTATCGGCAACGGCTGTAATAATTTTTGTTCTTATTGCGTTGTTCCTTACGCTCGGGGTCGTGAAGTTTATCGTCCGGCAAGTGAAATTCTGGACGAGGTAAAGAAACTTTTGAAAATGGGCTATAAGGAAATAAACTTAATTGCACAAAATGTAAATAGTTACCATAGTCTTGACTATGATTTCCCTCGCCTTTTAAAGGAGGTGGCTGACTTTCCCGGAACTTTTTGGGTTCGCTTCTCCTCCAGCCACCCCAAAGATTTAAGCCTCGATTTAATTAAAGTAATTGCTACTTCTGAAAAGGTTGTTAACCACTTGCACTTAGCAGTTCAATCGGGTGATGATGAAATTTTAAAGGCTATGAACCGTAAATATACGGTTGCGCATTTTAAAGATTTAATTTCTCGTTTGCGAGCGGCTCGCCCAGAGATAGCAATTACTACTGATGTTATTGTTGGTTTTCCGGGCGAAAGCGAGGCGCAGTTTAATAATACTCTTAAATTATTTACTGAATTGAATTTTGATTTAGCCTATATCTCTCGTTATAGTCCGCGGCCAGGAACGGCTTCTTGGAAAATGGTCGATAGTGTTTCTTCTCTTGAGAAGAAACGGCGAGAAAATATTTTAAATGCTCATTTGATAGCTACCAGTTTAGCTGCCAACCAAGAGAAAGTCGGTAAAGAATTAATTGTTTTAGTTGATGGTCAAAATAAAAGCGGTCTTTATTACGGGAAAAGTGCTGATTATCGAACTGTCTTTTTTGAAGCTCTTTCTAAAAAAACTAATTTAATCGGTTCTTTTGTTTCTGTATTAATAAAAGAGGCTCGACCTTTTGGGCTAAATGGGGTTTTAAGTGAAGACTCTAAAGTTTCTGTCTAAAAAATTAGTACAAAAAAAGGAGGAGAATTCAAATTACTTGAATATCTCCCCCTAAAGCAGGCGCCTGATTTTATGGCAAAATGTATTTGTTGGCGCTGCTTTTCACCGCTAGCGGCGAATGGATTGTCTTTTTTTGACGTTTTATCTCCCCTTGACGTAGGAGGATACGCCCAGATAACCATAAAACAATCAAAGACAACCCTATTTTACTGTCATCTATTTTAGCATTCTTATAAAAATATGTCAACACAGCTTAAAAAACCAAAAGTTTTAGTAATCGTTGGTCCAACTGCTTCTGGGAAAACCGCCTTAGGAGTGAAGCTGGCGGCTCATTTTGCTGGCGAAATTGTTTCGGCTGATAGTCGTCAGGTTTTTCGAGGTTTAGACATCGGCACCGGTAAAGATTTGGCTGAATATGTTCTTGCTGGACGAACCATCCCTTTTCATTTAATTGATGTCTGTGAGCCAATGGAAGAGTATAATCTGGCTCGGTACCAAAAGGAAGCTTTAGAAGCAATAGAAAAAATTATTAGTAAAGGGAACTTACCCCTGCTGGTTGGCGGCTCTGGTCTTTATTTGCAAGCGGTTGTTGATGGTTATGTTTTGTCCTCAGTTACTCCTGATCAGGATGAGCGCGTTCAGTTAGAAAAGTTAAGTGTTTCCGAGCTTTATGAAAAACTGCATTTATTAAAACCTGATTTTGCCGAGCGTTTGAATAATAGCGATCGTCAGAATGCTCGGCGGCTAGTTCGTTATTTGGAGATTTCTAAAAATCAACAGAGCCTTATTCCAAAGACGGAAAAACCAGCTTATGATTTTTTAATTCTTAGTTTAAATCCCGATGATCAAACAATGCGTTCTCGAATTGAGAAACGCTTAGTTAATCGTTTAGAAAAAGAGGGCTTAGTGGCTGAAGTGGAACGACTTCTTGATGCTGGTGTTACTTTGGCACGTTTAAACTCCCTCGGCTTAGAGTATCGTTATTTGGCTTGGTATTTACAGGATAAAATTGATTACGAGACAATGGTTAATCAGTTAAGTACGGCAATTTATCGTTTTGCTAAGCGTCAAAAAACTTGGTTTAAGCGTTGGGTCAAGCAGGGACGGGAAATTATTGAAGTGAGCGATGAAGAAGAAGCAATGGCGATTGTTAAGCGGTGGCTTAAAAATTAAAATTAGTTTTGACAAAATTTGTTAAAATGATATAACAGTAAGCTAAAGAACTTTAACAATGGATAGTGGTTACAGCTAGAAGATAGTTATTTTTTAATAATGGTTTTCTAGCTGTGACTACAAAAGGACAGTGCCAACTCAGGAAGAGTAATTTTTAAAAAAAATCATAGGATGGAAAATGCAAAATTTCTTGAGAAAAACCATGCTCTTAGTTTGCGCTTAGTTTCCGATGGCACCACTGGTGAACAGTGGATCAAGAGACTAGAAGACCAAGGCCATATTTTGAGCTTGGAAATAAAGAGCCTATTAAGGTCGTCTCAATTCGTCGCTACTAAGGATAGGGTTTTAGAGGTGGTAATTTTGAAAAAAACTTTAGAAAAAGCCTTAATTTTACAAAGGGAGGAGGTTTTAGCTGAGGCAAGGACATTGCATTTAGTTCCAGTTAACCTGGAAACTGCTTGCTTATTAAGAGAAGAATTAAGTCTTAACTGGCTTAGTCGTCTTAATTTGCAAAGAGTTCTTGTTTTTTCTAAAGATAGCGATTTGGCTATTTTTGGTTCCAGTCATTTCCGGGGTTCGCTTGATACTCCTAGATTTTTAAGGGCCGGTTGTTTTGGTTATGTGTTCAGGCGGCCGGATTCAAATGAGCTTAGTTGTAATGGTTGGGATTTTAAAATTCCAGCAAGTAATTAAATTGAAAAAGCCATTCGTAAGAATGGCTTTTTTTCTGGTTATTAAATCTTTAAAATTATTTTTCTAAGAGAGCTTTGATTTTTTCTGGATTAGCACGTCCGCGTGTTTCGGCCATCACCTTGCCGATAAAAAATTGGAGCAGGGCAACTTTACCATTTTTGTAGTCAGCAGCTTGTTCTGGGTAATCATTTAATACCTTCACAATTGTTTCTTTGATTAAAGATTCATCATCGGTTTGTTCTAAAGCAAAATCATTCATGATTTGAATGGGGTCACCACCCGTGTGATACATTTTTTCTAAAATTTTCTGAGCGGCTGAAGAGTTTATTTTTTCTTGAGAAATTAAACAGGCTAACTGGCCAAAATTTTCTGGGGTAACTTTTAATTCATTAACATTTTGGTTGTCTGCTCGTAAAAATTTAAGTAGTTCGCTGCTGATTAGGTTAACAATCAGACTAGCGATTTTTTTATCTGTGCGGGGACGATTGCTCTGGTTGGCGATTAGCCAAGCGTCAGCTTCCGAGATTGCTTGTTCAGTAAAATCAGATAAATCTTCATTGGCGATAATTATTTCTGCTTGCTCGCGACGCCAACCGTATTGTTTAATAAAGCGTTGAATTCTCTCTTCTGGTAGTTCGCCTATTTCTTGAGCAATTTTTTTAACCCATTCGGGGCTGATTTCTAAAGGAGGGATGTCTGGCTCAGGAAAATAACGGTAATCAGCTGCTGTTTCTTTGAGGCGTTGTGGCTTAGTTTTATTTTTTTTGTCATCCCAACCACGAGTTTCCGCCTTGATTGATTCACCTTTGTCTAGTAATTTCCCTTGGCGTTCAATTTCATAATTAATCGCCCTTTCAACTGCTTTAAAGGAGTTGATATTTTTTATTTCTACTTTTGGGTTTAATTTGTCTTTTTTGAGCGCTGAGATGGCGCCATCTTTATATTCCCAAGTTCCTGGCAGCTGTAGACTAATGTTAGCTTCGCAGCGCATCTCTCCTTTTTCCATATCGGCGCGGGAAATTTTAAGATAGCGGAGAAGCTGTTGGAAGCGCTGACAGAAATCTTTAGCTTGGGCAGCGTTCTTTATAACAGGCTCGCTGACTAATTCTAAAAGTGGCGTTCCAGCCCTATTGAAATCTAAAAGAGAATAGTCTTTTCCGTTGGGATGCTTAGATTTGCCCGTGTCTTCTTCAAGATGAATCCTGGTGATTGCCACGGGGCCATCTTCAGTTTCCAATTTTCCGTGACGACATAAAGGCTGATCATATTGAGAAATCTGGTATCCTTTAGGTAAGTCAGGATAAAAATAATTTTTTCGATCAAATTTAGAGTAAGCGCTAATCTGACAATCTGTTGCTAGACCAGCTAAAATTACCAATTCTATTGCGCGCTTGTTGGGCTGAGGGAGGGTGCCAGGGTGGGCTAAGCAGATTGGGCAAACATTTGTATTAGGCTTTTTGCCGGTGGCGTCATTGTCACAGGCGCAAAACATTTTGCTTTTGGTTAGTAATTCAGCGTGAATTTCTAAGCCAATAATAACATCATAATTCATATATTAGCAGTGTAGCGAAAAAAAACTCTCAAGGGAAGTTTAAAGTCTTATTTTTTGACTTTCTGACTTTTTTATATTATAGTTTACTTCAATAAATTGGTTTTTATATGAATTTTGAAAAAAAGTTCCCAAATTTTAAAAGTAATCATTCAGAGTTGCGCGACCCGGCCGTTGGTAACGAAAAAAATAATTTAGATTTACCTAGCCCAGAAGAGATTGCTGCTGCCCCCTCTTTTAAGAGTCGTGATGCTTTTGAGAGTTGGATTGGGCAGAAAAAAAAGACTCCTCAGGGCTATCGAGAATTAGATAATTTTTATAGTTTAGTTGAGCGGGCTGCCGGAGGGGAGTCGGCGGGGGTTTTTGCTTATCTAAAAGAGCTTGAAGAAAAAAATAAAAATCTTTCTGAAGGGGAAAAAATAGAACCAGTTTGCGACCCCTTTGAGCGCTTAAATAATTTAGATCCCGCTAAATATGGGGAAGGCCAAGTTATTAGCTCTTTAGACATTGAAGATTTTAGTGATATTTTAAAATCTTTAAACCCGGAAACAAGACAGTTTGTTTTTGCTAATCGAGACCATCTAACCTTGTCTAAAGTAAAAGAGATTATCAGGTATCGTTTAATTGATTCGACTATTGTTTATCATGTTAGCCCAAATAATATTGATTTAAGCGATTCTTTAAAAGGGGATGTTTATTTTAGCACTGACATCAAGCAACTTTTTAAGGCTCCAGGTGCGCAGTATCTTTATGCTTTTCGTCTCCCAAAACAGCAAATAGAGACGACTAAATATGGGGCCAAGGATTGCTTTGGCTACCTTAAAAATTCGGGGAGTGGGGTTGGAATTATTGATAAAATTAAAATTTATGATGATAAGCAGCCCAAGAAAGCCGGTAATCAGAAAGAGATTCTTGATTCTTTGGGGGCAGCTTTCGCTGACTATCTTCCCGCCTCTCAGAGGGGCAATAGGTTTTCAGATACTTACAGAGATAATTATGAATTAAAGTATTAAAAAGCTTTTTTAAAAAAAGGAGAGCCTTGGATTTTCCAAGGCTCTTTCTTTTAATTAATTTTTTTTGTCATTTTTTTAGCAATAATGCTAAATTTTGAAAACCATTTTCTTTTTCCAGTTCTAGTGTCTGGCGGTAGTCTTCAAAACGTCTAATGCCGCCAGGGCTAAGAAAGTCCTTTTCAATCAAAGCTTTTAGCTGAGCTTCGTCATCATCCTTGTCAAGAGGCAACAAAAATTTTTCCCAAATTGTTGTTAGGGTAACTTTGTGAAAAAAGCCTGCTATGCCAAAGATGTTTTTTTGTTGGGGATTTATTTCTGATTGGATTTTTAGAAATTCCAACAGAATCCCGCTAACCATCTTTTGGTTTTGACTTATTTCCTTCATTTTTCATCATTTTTTAATTATTTAGTTGTTAAACGCCTAGTTGCAGGAAAGTAACTATAATATAAAATTAAAATAATGTCAATAGTTAGAAGCGGCCACTACTACCAAAGCCATTTTGGCCCCGATCAGTGTCTTCTAAAATAGGCCCCTCTTCAATTTTGTACTCAGAAAGGGGCTGGATTATTAGTTGAGCAATTTTTTGACCGGGCAAAATATGGTAGATATCTTGTCCAAGATTTTTAATTAAAACTAAGATTTCACCACGATAACCAGCATCAATTACACCCCCTAAAGTGCTTAGCCCTTCTTTTGCTAGCCCGCTTTTGTCCCAGATTAAGCCAACTTGGTTCTGTGGAATTGCTAAGCGAATCCCGGTGCTAATTGTCATCTGCTGATAAGGGGCAATTGAAGCGGCTTCGGCAGAGTATAAGTCTAGTCCGGCATCTTGTAAGTGGGCCTTGGTTGGCAGCTTGGCTTCTGGGCTTAGGCGCTCTACTTTTAAAACTGAGTTAATGGTTTTTATTTCTTCTGGTTCGCTAGGACGGGGGATTAATATTTGAGCTTCATCTTTTCTAAAGAAAAATTCTTTGTGGTTTTGAATTTGCTTGTTTTTACTAATGACTTCTGACAAAGCCTTAAAACTACTCTCCTTTTTGATTGAATCGCCGTTTAATAAACGCCGAACCTGAACCCAAATTAATTCACTAATTTCCCCGCGTTCTAAAATATTATTTTCCAAGGAGCATTCAATTAAAGTAAAGCCGGGGATGGTGTTGGCAATTTCTAAATATACCTCTTCGGCTGAGCGAAGATGGTTTAGGTTGTTTTCGTGAATATCTTTAGTTTTACCTACCCAATCTTCACGAGCCCTTTTTTTAGCTAAATCAAAAGCAACTGTCGCTGGGACGTGTAGAATTAGAGATAAGTCGGGGTGGGGGATGTTAAATAATTTATATTCCAAATCGTTAAGCCAAGAAAAGAAAACTTTACGTTCTAAGGAGTTATGTATCTTTGCTCCTTGATGGCCCATACTAGCCGAAACGTAGCGATTAGATAAAACAATCTTTCCTTCTTCTAACCATTTTCTAATTTTAAAATTAGCATCAAAGCGGTCAGCAGCGTAGAAAATTGATGCCTGATATGGAGTAACATCTTCGGGGCCGCCATATTTTCCTGATAAATATTCTTCAACTAGTCCAGCCGATTTAGTATTGTATTGGGGAAAGTCAGCGATTTCCACCAAAAAACCCTCTTGTTTTAGCCGTTCGGCAAGTAAATTCAATTGAGTTGTTTTTCCGGAGCCGTCGGTTCCGTCAATGACAATTAATTTTCCCGAGTAGCTAGTCATAGGTTTAAAATTAGTTTTCTTCTTTCTGCTTATTTTGGATGAGAGTCAAGGTTTTGTCAATTTGTTCTTTTAATTCTTCTAAGGTGCCGTTATTTTCTAAAGTGTAATTAGCTTGAGCCATTACGGCGGGAATAGTTACTTCCGTTTCTTTGGCCTCATCAGCTAAAAACTCCTCCCAACTTTTTTTTGCATCACCAGGATTTTCTGCTCGTGATAAGACTCTTTGATAGCGAAGTTCTAGCTTAGCCTCAATCGCAATTAGATAAAAATTATCTAGGTGTTTTAAATATTCAATATCAGCTAAGCGGCGGATGCCATCAACAATAATTAAGTCATTGTTAGCCTCAGAAACTTGTTTAGTTAGGGCTCGGGCTAACAAATCTTCGCCGTAAGCTTGCCTTAAAAAGGTTGATAGTCTAATAATATTATCTCGCTCGGCCGGAACATCAAGATCTTTTAAAATTTTTCTTAAAACGTCAGAAAATTTAAAACTGACGCCACCACAACATTTTTCTAAATGTTTTTTGACTACTTCTTTGCCGCTGGCAATCTGACCACTGAGGCCGATGATTATTTTAGCCATAAAATTTAAATTAAGTGTAGAGCACACGATAACGGACGGAAAAAGCGTGCTCGTTAATTTTTTTTAGTTCTAATAAATTTAAATTAAGCGGGAAATCAACATCAAATAAGGGGAGGCCGGAGCCAAATAGGCGAGGTTCAATCGTTAAAACTATCTCAGTGATTAGTTTTCTTTTTAAAAATTGGGAGTTTAGGTAACAGCCGCCCCCTAAAAGGGCTGATTTATAGCCTTGGTCTTCTAAATTTTTTAAAACAGCTTCTGGTTCTCCATTTACAAACAGCACCCCCTCTTGTTCTGGGTGGCTCATTTCACTAAAGACAACATTTAAACGGCGCGGCAGAGGCTTAGGCAGAGTGTTAAAAGTATTTTCGCCCATTAAAATGACGCCGTGTTTTTCTGATTCGGCCACAAATAATTTTTTATCTTCGGGACTGGTCCAATTGGCTAATTGGTTTTTGTCTTTCGCGATTCTCCCATCAGCAGAGATGGCCATCATGAGAGTAACTGGTATCATAGGGTTATTATAAGATAAGCCCAACTTCACATAGTGAAGTTGGGCTTTAATTTTTTAAACTGAAATAGGTGCTTTGATACTTGGGTGAGGATCATAACCCTCTAAAACAAAATCTTCATACTTGAAGCTAAAGATATCTTTAACTTCTGGGTTAATTTTCATTTTTGGTAAAGCTCTCGGTTCGCGTGATAACTGCTCCTTTACTTGTTCAAAGTGATTGTTGTAAATATGCAAATCACCGAAGGTGTGAACAAAATCACCGGGCTCTAGATCACAAACTTGAGCCACCATCATCGTCAGCAAGGCGTAAGAAGCAATATTAAACGGCACCCCTAAGAAAGTGTCGCAACTTCTTTGATAGAGTTGGCAGGATAATTTCCCCTTCTCTACATAAAATTGAAACAAGCAATGGCAAGGAGGTAATTGCATGTTTGGAATATCGGCGACGTTCCAAGCAGAAACAATGATTCGGCGTGAGTTGGGGTTATTTTTTATAGTCTTAATAACCTCACTAATTTGATCAATGTGTTGGCCATCGGGGCTTGGCCAGGAACGCCATTGAACACCGTATACTGGACCAAGTTCGCCGTTTTCATCAGCCCATTCATCCCAAATTTTTACCCCATTTTCTTTCAAGTATTTAATATTGGAACTCCCCTGAAGAAACCACAAAAGCTCGTGAATAATTGATTTAAGGTGAAGTTTTTTGGTGGTAAGTGCGGGAAACCCTTTACTTAAATCAAAACGAGCTTGATATCCAAAAACACCACGAGTGCCGGTTCCGGTTCGGTCATCTCGATCATTGCCGTTTTCCATAATGTGAGACAACATGTCTAAATACTGTTTCATAACTTTAAATATTAGAGGATCTATATTTTTAAAAAACTGCTATTAATTTACAATAAAACTCCTTAATAGTCAATTTTTAATATTTTACTATCTCTTCGTCTAATAAAACGAACTCCACACCCGCCTCTTTAAAGATTTCTTTGCTGCGGGCTGAGGCATGGTAGTCTTGATTACAAACCACTCTTTTAATACCGGAGTTAATAATCATCTTAGCACAGGTATAGCAGGGAGACATTTTAACATAAATTGTAGCGCCATCTATTGCTGCTCCAAAGCGGGCTGCTTGGCAAATGGCGTTTTGTTCGGCGTGGGTGGTTCTAATGCAATGATTGCTTTTTGAACCATCTTCATGAGTAACAGTATTCATTTCGTGGCCGATTTCGTCACAATGACGGCAGCCGACCGGTGAACCGGCGTAACCAGTGGAAACAATTCGGCGTTCTTTGACAATTATAGCGCCACAGTGACCGCGATCGCAGGTGCCGCGCTCACCAACGATTATTGCTAAGTGACTAAAATACTCATCCCAAGAAGGCCTAAGCTTTTTTTCATTCATAAAATTAAAGATTTAATTACTTTTAGTATAGGTTATTTTGGATTATTTTCAAACTAAGCTTGATTGATTTTATCCCTAAAAAACGCTAGACTAAAATTAGCCTAAAAATGATTAAAATTTTTTAAATTCGGTTTTTTCTTATAATTTTTAAACCATAACAATGATTGAATCTCTGCGGCAAAAATTAATAAAAGATGGTGAATTAACTTTGGATTTACGCTTAAGTCCGCGCCGACCAGAAAATAAGTGGCTCGGGTCTTTAGTAGACGGCTCTTTTAAATTGGCCCTTCGGGCCGTTCCTGAGGATGGTGCCGCTAATCAGCTTTTAATAAAATTTTTAGCAAGTGAATTTTCTATTCTGCCCGAACAAATTAAGATTGTTTCCGGAGCCACTAGCAGGCGGAAGCTGGTTCGTTTAAGTAAATAATATGGATTTATCAATTATTATTGTTTCTTGGAATGTTAAGGATAAGTTGCGAGCAAACTTGCGCGCTCTTTTAGAGTCGCAAACTAAATATCACTTGGAAATTTTAGTGGTTGATAATAATTCTGAAGATGGTAGTGCGGAAATGGTTGCTGCCGAGTTTCCAGAAGTTCAATTGATTGCCAATAGTGATAATTTAGGCTTTGCTAAAGCTAATAATCAAGCTCTTAAATTAGCATCAGGTCGCTATTTTTTACTGCTCAATCCAGACATGTTAGTCGAGGCTGACACTTTAGAAAAAATGCTTACTTGGGCGGAGATTCATCCTGAGGCGACAGTTAGTGGCTATAAATTAACTAGCCCCGAGGGGGTGGTTATTCCCCAGGTTAGACGCTTTCCTCGTTTTAGTGATCAGCTTTTTATTATTTTAAAAATTCCTCACCTTTTTCCAGTCCTTTTAAATAGTTATTTAGAAAAAAATTTTGATTATAATCAAGCCGCTGCTGTTGATTCTGTTCGGGGCGCTTGTTTTTTAATTAATCGTTTTGCTTGGAAGAAAATCTCTTTACAAGATTACCCCCTTTTAGATGAGCGTTATTTCATTTGGTTTGAAGAGGTCGATTTTTGCCGTCAAGTAAAAACAAAGGGCGGGGAAGTTTGGTATTCGCCGGCGGCAAAGTTAATAGATTATGTTGGTGCTAGTTTTAATCAGGTTGGTCGTTACAAGAAGCAAGGATATTTTGCTGACTCAATGATTAAATACTTTCTTAAATGGCAGCCGCGTTGGCAGGCTCAAGTTTTGCGCTGGGCCTGGTTTTTGCTGGGGGTAAAGTTGCCGGCCTTAAATAAGTTAAATAAAAATTAGTTTATGGTTGGAATCATTTTAGTTAATTATAAAGACTACGCTAATAAATATTTAGCGACTTGCCGTGATTCTTTGCGTCGCCAAACTGATCAAAATTTTAAAGTTTATTTGGTTGATAATGCGGCTTCTTTGGAGTCTCAGGCTTATTTAAAATCTGCTTACCCAGAAGCAATTATTTTATCGCGTTCTGACGGAAACTATAGTGCCGCTAATAATTTAGGGATGCGCCAAGCAATCTCCGATGGTTGTGATTATTTAGTTGCCGCCAACATGGATACTGAGTTTGATTCTGCTTGGCTCGCCTCTTTGCTTGCTGCCTTAGAAAAAAATCCTGCTGCGGGGATTGCTCAGTCTTTAATTCTTTTGCACCCTAAAATTAGAGCTGGTCGTCCTGATTTAATTAATAGCACGGGTAATCGGCTTCACTTCTTATTCTTTGGCTTTACTGCCGATTACAATCGTTCCTTAGAGGAGGTTTCTTTAGTCGGCTATCCAGAAATTAGTGGCTATGCTTCTGGCTGTTCTCTTATTATTCGCCGAGAAGTTTTTGAGGCGATTAGTGGCTATACAGAAGAATTCTACATGTATCACGACGATTTGGAATTAAGCTTGAAGGTTCGCCTTTTGGGCTTTAAAATAATCCTGGCGCCAGAATCTATTGTTTATCATCGTTATGAATTTGACCGCAGCGTCTTAATGCTTTATTTTATGGAGCGTAACCGTCGTCTTTGTTTTTGGTCTTTCTATCCTAGTAAATATCTAATTTTTTTAGCTCTGCCGTTTTTTGTTATGTCTTTAGGGATGGGGTTAATGTCGATTTTCTCTGGTTGGTTTAAAATATGGTTAAAAGCAGCTGCTTCGGTTTTTACTCCCAAGTTTTGGCGGCTTAGAAAAAGGCTTCGGCGAGAATATCAAAATTTGGGTGGCGCTCGGCGAGAGTTGATTAGTCAAGATTTTGTTGGCCGAATTGAATTTCAAGAAATTGCTAACCCGATTTTAGAATATTTAGTTAATCCGGTTTTTAATTTTTATTGGCAGTTGTTAAAAAAAATATTTAAATCTTCTCCCAAGTCTTAATCATTATGGATTTATCCATCATTATCGTCAATTATCGTAGTAAAGAAAAGCTAATTAATTGTCTTAATTCAATTAGTCTTTCTGATTTATCGGGTTTAACATACGAGGTGATAGTTGTAGAAAATAATTCAGGGGATGATTTGTCAAATTTAAATTATCCATCTTTAAAAATAATTGCCAGTGAGATTAATCTTGGCATGGGCAAGGGCAATAATTTAGGAATTACCCACTCAATAGGCGAATACATTTTAATTGCTAATCCTGATATTGTTTTTTCCCCATTAGCGATAAAAAAACTTTATCAGTATTTACAGCTTCATCATGAGGTTGGCTTAGTGGCGCCACAATTACTTAATCCCGATGGTTCTTTGCAATATTCTTGTGTCCGTTTTCCTAAATTTTATACACCCCTTTTACGGCGCACAGCCGTTGGCCAGCTTTTCCCTGGTCGTATCGACCATTATTTGATGAAAAATGCTGATCATAGTCAGATTCAGGAAGTCGATTGGATTTTAGGGGCTTGTTTTATGGTTCGTCGTCATGAAATAAAAAATCAGCGATTATTTGATGAGCGGTATTTTATGTATTTTGAAGATGTCGATCTTTGTCGGGAGATAAGAAACCGCGGACAACAAGTTATTTATTTCCCCGAAGCGCAAATTACTCATGATCACTTGCGGCAGAGTGCACGCGAGCCTTGGTACAAATCTTTAATTAAAGATAAAATTGCGCGTGAACATTTAAAATCAGCCTTTCGTTATTTTAGAAAGTGGAAAAAGATTAAAGCTTAATTTTATGTCTCAAAACTCTAAAAAAGTTCTTATTAACAAGGCAATTATGCCGGTTGCCGGTTTTGGCACTCGTTTTCTCCCGGCCACTAAGGCGCAACCCAAAGAAATGCTGCCAGTGGTTGATAAACCAGTGATTCAGTATTTAGTGGAACAAGCAGCTGAAGCGGGAATTGAAGAAATAATTTTTGTTACTGGTCGTGGCAAACGAGCAATTGAAGATCATTTTGACTATTCTTTCGAACTCTCTAAAACCTTAGTCGAAAAAAATAAATTAGAGTTGGTTGATAAGGTGACTGCAATCGAGCACTTGGCAAAATTTTCCTATGTTCGTCAAAGCATTCCTTTGGGAGATGGGCAGGCTATTAATTGTGCTTCTCATCTTGTTCACGAAGAGCCTGTTTTGGTGATGTTTGGCGACACTTTATATGATGCTGCAGAATCGCCAGTTACTCAACTTCTTCGCGCTTATGGGCTCTGTAAAGGGCCAGTTGTTGGTTTAGCTGAGGTCCACCCAGAAGAAGTTTCAAAATTTGGTGTTATGGGCGGAGAACTTGTCGACAATGGTTTGTATAAAATTAATCGTTTTGTTGAAAAGCCGCCTTTAAATGAAGCCCCTTCTAATTTGGTTGCTGTTGGGCTTTATATAATTACCCCAGAAGTTTTAGAAATTCTTGCTACGATGAAGAAGGGTTCCTCTGGAGAGATTAGGCTGGCTGATGCCTTTGATGTTTTGTTATCACAGGGGCGACCGCTTTACGGTTTAAAATTAGAAGGAGAATGGCTTGATACTGGCGATAAATTTGGTTTAATCAAAGCTAACATTAAGTTGGGATTGAAAAATGCTGAAGTTGGACCGAAGTTAAAAGAATTAATTAAAGGTTTAGCCAAATAAAAAAAAGCCGCCCCCAGTAAAGGGGGCGGCTTTGTCTTTAGGCGTCAGTTTAGAGTTCTATTTTATATAAACCTTTGTTGACCCCAATTTCAGCAAAAAAATAAATTGAGTTGCTATTTTTTTCAAAGTTTAGGTGCTTAATGGCAGTTCCGCTGAATAAAATGGCAGTTTCGTGCTTGGGGTCATTTAAGTTTAAGATACCAAGTTCTTGAGTTGTGGCATAAATTAAGTGGCCACTAGGACCGGCAGCGAGACCGCTTAATTCGGCACCTAGACGAGTTAAGAGAGAGTCTTTCTTTGAATTTAAATTATATAGATGTATCTCTGAGCCGCGAGCATAAGCTAATTCATTGCTATTTAAAAAAACTGTTTGGTCGCTGTCCCTTAGTAAATGCTTGATTTCTTGGTCTCTAATATCAATCAGATAGGTAATTTTATGGTCGTTGTCTCTTAAAATTAAAGATTGGTTTTCTTTTTTTAGGCTCCAGTGGTCAGCTTTTAAGAGCTTAGTTTCTTTTAGGGAATTATTGTTTTTATAATCAATAAATTTTAATTTTGATTGTTCATTTTGGTTAATTAGGGTAATTAAAATATCATCATTAACCTCATAAGCGAGGACCTCGCCGCCAACTTCTAAAGTTTTAATTTTTTTAGTATTAGTCTCTAGGACATTTAAAGCTCCGTTTTGTAGGTAAATCAAGGTGTTTCCGGATAGTTGTCCGCTATCAGTTTTTCCGAGTAGAGCGGTGTAATCAGTTACTACTCCTTGCTCTAGGTTAATTATTCTTGCCCCTTCGCTTGCTTGGTTGTCGTTAGACCAATTAACTTTGGCTTCTCGGTTAATCTTTGCAACATTTTTTTCTGCATTTAAGTTAAAAATGATTTCTTCTTGAGGGAGGGCAAGATATCGCCCGTTGGGGTGGTAAGTGAAATCGTCGCTAGTTGTTGGCAAGACAAGCATTGGTAAGCAGTTTTTAAATAAAACAAGCTCACTGAGAACGGTTGTCATCGCCGGTTCAATTCTAATTTTTTTCTGGTAAGGTAAATAACCCTTAAGATCTAAAGTTATTAAATATTCTCCTGGGCGCAAATTATTTAATTTAAAAGGAGTTTTTTTCTCATCGGCTGTTTTTTTCTCAAGAGGCAAGTAATGTCCGTGGATTTGCTCTAGACTAACAGTCGCCCCCTTTGGTTCACTTTCTATAAGAATACTGCCTGTTTTAATTAACAAATTGCGCCAACCGCCAACCGCTTGCCAATTAAACCTGTAGCCACTGGCAAAAATTGAAAGACCGGTTGTCAAAATTAAAAACAAAATAATGGCACTAACAAACATGAAGTGACGAGCCTTAGTATTCATATTATTCAACTCGCTTAATGTCGGCGCCAATTTTTGCTAAGCGTTCTTCTAGCCTTTCGTAGCCGCGATCAATTTGGTAAATATTATCAATTTGCGTCTCTCCTTCCGCAATTAATCCGGCAATTACTAAAGCAATGCCGGCTCGTAAATCGGGAGAGATTAAGTGCTTGCCGCGTAACTTGGTCGGACCATTGATAACTACTCGGTGCGGGTCACACATCGTAATGTCAGCTCCCATTTGGGAGAGCATATCAGTCCAAATTAAGCGTCGGTCATAAATTGTTTCATGAATTAAACAGGTTCCCTGGGCTTGAGTCATTAAAACCACATAAGGTGATTGTAAATCAGTTGCGAAGCCTGGGTATTCATGAGTTTTTATGCTTCGTCCTTTAATTTTTCCATTAGGTTTAACTCTAATCCAGTCTGGACCAATTTCAAAATTAACGCCCACCTCTTCTAAGATAACTAAAAGGGTCATTATATGTTCTGGCTGGCACTGAGTGATTGTTATTTCTGATTGAGCGGCAGCTGCTAGAATAGCGAAAGACCCAGTTTCAATTCGGTCTGGAATAACGGTAAAGGTTCCAGCCTTTAAATCTTTGGTGCCTTCAATGATAATTGTTGGTGAGCCGGCGCCACTGATTTTTGCCCCCTGTTTATTTAGATATTCAGCTAAAGCTTCAATTTCAGGTTCCATGGCGCAATTTTTTAAGATAGTTTTTCCGGGTATAATGGCGGCGGTCATTAACATGCTTTCAGTGGCCGTTACGCTGACTAAGGGGAAAAAATAATTGGCAGGTTTTAGTTCTTTGGCTTTGATATGATAGAATTCACCGGAACTTTCATCAATTTCCGCACCGAAAGCTTTGTAGCCAGCGAGAAATAAATCAATGGGCCGTTCGCCGGCTCCAATTACGCAGCCACCGGGGTGGGGGAACTTAGCCTCGCCAAAACGAGCTAAAAGAGGACCAACAAACATAATTGAGCCTCGGAATTTATCAGCCATTTTTTCATCTAACTGGGAGGTCTTGATATTTTTTGTGCTAATAATCGCTTGGTGCTCATTTCTTTTTATATCAGCGCCCAAAGTTTCTAGTAATTCTAAAGAGCGGTCCACATCTTCAATTAAGGGTAAATTTTGGATTGTTAAAGTTTCCGGCGATAAAATTGCCGCGGGAATGATTTTTAGAGCTGAATTTTTAGCTCCAGAAACGGCAATTTCACCACTTAAGCGTTTACCACCATTAATAATAAACTTAGGCATATTTTTTGAAGTTAATTTACTTTAACTATAATTCATTTAAGTTATAAATTCAAACCTTTTTTAGGAGAAATTTAGTCATTTTTTAGTTTTTAGTTGACAAAATCTAGGCGTTTGCTACTATTTACTGGTATTTAGCCAATGGCGACTCAGCCCAGGAACCTTTGGCTCTTTTTATTCTAATTATTATGAAAATTGCAATTATTAAAACTGGCGGCAAGCAATACTGCGTCAAGGAAGGTCAAACGATTAAAATTGAAAAACTGGAAGCAGCGCCTGGAACTCTAGTTAATTTTGAAACTCTCTTGGTTGCTGATGAGAGTGGTGAGCCGTTAGAATTGGGGACTCCTTCTTTAGGAGAAAAGGTGAGCGCTGAAGTTTTAGAAACTTATAAAGATGATAAGGTGACAGTTGTGAAGTATAAGAATAAGACTCGTTATAAAAAAACTACTGGTCATCGTCAACTGCAGACAAGCGTCAAAATTAAAACTATTTCTTAAAAAAAGGCTCTTCGGAGCCTTTTTTATTTTATTTCATTTCTATAATTTAAAGCATTTTTTAGCGTCATTTCATCAGCATATTCTAGGTCTGATCCGGCCGGTAAGCCTCTGGCGAGACGGGTAATTTTTGCTGGGTAATTTTCTAGTATTTTTTTTAGATAAAGAGCGGTTGTTTCTCCTTCTAAAGTAAAATTTAGTCCCAGAATAATTTCTTTAACTGGTTTCTCTTTTAAAGACTTAATTAAGGCGCGGATATTTAAATCAGAGGGCTGCACCTTTGAGATTGTGTCAATTAGTCCGCCAAGAACAAAATAGCGGCCATGATATTGTCCGGTCGCTTCAATTACTTCACGGTCTTGGGTGTTTTCTACGATACATAGGAGAGTTTGTTCGCGTTGAGTGTCAGCGCAAAGAGGACAAGGGTCTTTCTCATCTAAAGCTAAACATTGGTGGCAAATAGTAACACCACTACGCAAGTGGCTAAGAGCTTGGACGAGTTCCTCGGTTTTTTCTGGCCTTTCATTTAGTAAATAAAAAGCATAGCGTTCAGCGGTTTTAGGGCCGACACTAGGAAGCATAGAAAAAGCGTCAATTGCTTTTTTAATAGACCGAGGAAAGCGCATAATTTTAGTTCATTCCTGGAATTCCGCCCATTTCTTGCATTTTTTTAGCCATTAAACGTTGGACTTTTTTAATGGCATCATTAACAACACCTTTAGTTAGACGAGCAATTTCAGTTGCAGATTCCTCGTTAGTGATTGTTAGTTCGGTGATTTCCATATTTCCGTTCATCACCACTTTAATTCCGTTTCTTTCTTCAGTAACGCTTTCTTTTTCTAAAACACTCTGCATTGTTTTAGCCTGTTGGCGTAAATCTTTAAATTGTTTTAATTTGTTGAACATATTTTTTTAGTTATTTAAGATTAAGATAATTATTCTGCTGCTCGCGATAAGCCATGAAAACTAGCTGTCGCCTCTTCAAAGTATAAATCAACTTTACCGACTGGGCCATTGCGATGTTTAGCCACATGAATTTCCGCCTTGTATCTTTCGTCAGCCGGTAAATCGGCAGGGTTATAATTACGATCAGCTGCTTTTCGATAAATAAACATGACGATATCAGCATCTTGCTCAATTGAGCCGGAATCACGCAAGTGTGATAATTTAGGAATCGCGGGCGACATTGCTTCAACGGCTCTTGAGAGCTGAGCTAAAGCTAAAACTGGAATATTTAATTCACGGGCAATTGATTTTAAGCCACGACTAATTTCAGCAATTTCTTGAACACGGTTATCGCCGTATTTTCCATTGCCTTCCATTAATTGTAAATAGTCAATAATAATCAAACCTAGGCCTTTTTCCATTTGTAGGCGGCGACACTTAGCTCTAATTTCCATGATAGAGAGCGAGCCCGAATCGTCAATATAGATTTGTGCTTCGGCTAATTTTCCCATCGCATCAGCAATTTTTTCAAAATCATTATTTTCGCCACTGTCACTTAAATTTCCAGTTCGCATTTTCCATAAATTTACACCCGCTTGAGAGCAGAGCATACGGTCTACCAATTGGTCTTTGCTCATTTCTAAAGAAAAAATACCGACACCAACTTTATTTTTAATTGCCGCTTGTCGAGCAATGTCTAGGGCTAGAGAAGTTTTACCAACCGAAGGGCGAGCGGCTAAAATGATTAAATCTGATTTTTGTAAGCCAGCTAAGAGATTGTCTAAGTCAGAAAAGCCAGTCGCTAGCCCGCGTAAGCCAGTGCCAGCGCGTTTATGTAAATCATCAATTCTTTCAAAAGCTTCGCTTAATAAGCTGTCAATTGGTAAGAAAGCATTTTTTAAATATTTGCGACTAACAGCAAAGATTTTCTTTTCAGTCTCATCTAAAACATCATCAATGTCGCTTTCCTCGTTGTAGCTTAGGGTCATGATTTCGGAAGCGGCTTGTTGTAAGCGTCTAAGAGTAGCTTTGCGTTGGATAATATCAGCGTAATTAGTAACATTGGCAGAGGTGGCGACTGCATTAGAAAGGCGTGCCAAAAAGGAGCGTCCACCGACAATCGCCAATTCTTTTTTTTCCTCTAGACGGTTGGAAACGGTGATAATATCAATTGACTCTTGATTCCCGTAAAGCTCTTTAATTACTTCAAAGATTGTTTGATGAGCTTCTTTATAAAAATCTTGAGGAAGAATATTGTCGGCCACTTTAATAATTGCATCCCTATCTATTAGCAAGCAACCTAATAAAGATTCTTCCGCTTCTAAGCTGTGCGGAGGAATTCTTTCTAAGATTTGGTTTTCTTTATTTAAGCTCATAAGACCTTTAATTAGTTTCTTTATTTTAAGGTAAAAAACTAAGCCATTCAAGCCAGGCTATTCACAATTTATCCCCTTTTTATTGAAAAAACCGCTAAAAAGCGGTTTTTAAAGGGAGCCGACTGTCGGGCTCGAACCGACGACCTGCTGTTTACAAGACAGCTGCTCTACCAGCTGAGCTAAGTCGGCCAATAAACTGAAAAAACAAAAGTGCGCCCAGCAGGATTCGAACCTGCGACCTTCTCCTTAAAAGGGAGCTGCTCTACCAGCTGAGCTATAGGCGCGTACTAAACTAAAATTGATACTATCAATATTTTTTATCTTTGACAAGAGTGGGGCTTAATCTTTATACTAAAAAAATATGAAAACCCTTAATTTTTATAGCATTGCGCTTGGTTGTAAAGTTAATCAGTATGACTTAGCGCTTCTTAAAAAAGAATTTTTAAGTCGCGGCTGGAGATATGACAAAAATAAGCCAGACTTGGTAATTATTAATACTTGTGCCGTCACCAAAAAGGCGATTACTAAAGATCGGCAAGTTTATCATAAATTAAAAAATCTTTATCCTCAGGCTCGTTTTTTAATTATGGGCTGTTGGCCTCAGGTTAGTACTGACTTAGAAAAAGAAGCAGCTGATTTAATTTTATGGGGCGTCGGTGATAATGATGGACTCCTAAAAAAATTAGCCCTTACTTTCCCCAGTCTGAGTGATTTGCCGGTTTCTGAAAGTGGTCTTTTAGTGCCATCGGACCGTTCTCGCTATTTTCTAAAAGTTGGTGATGGCTGTAATCAGTTTTGTACTTATTGTATAATCCCTTATGCCCGAGGTCGGATTACTAGTCGAAAATCTGAAGATTTGGTTGCCGAGGTGACAGCCGCAGTTGCGGCTGGTTATGGAGAGATTGTTTTATCGGGGATTCATTTAGGACGTTATGGGGAAGACTTAAAAGAAGGAGAGTCTTTAGTCGCACTTCTTAAAAAGCTTTTAGTAATTAAAGGTTTGGGGCGTTTGCGTTTGAGCTCAATTGAAATAAATGAGGTTGATGATAATTTAATAATGCTGATGAAATCAGAGCCTCAAATTTGTCGCCATTTACACATCTCCTTACAATCTGGCTCTGATAAAATTTTAAAAGCAATGAATCGTCCTTACGATACGGCTTATTTTAGCGGGCGCGTAGAAAAGTTACGCTCTGCTTTACCAGAGATTGCTATTTCTACTGATATTATTGTTGGGTTCCCAGGTGAAACGGAAATTGATTTTTCTAAGACTCTAGCTTTTGCTGCCCGTATGCGTTTTAGCAAAATTCATGTTTTCCCATTCTCTGCTCACGAGCAGACAAAAGCGTTTAATCTTCCTAATAAAGTTTCAACGATTGAAAAGAAAAACCGGGCTGCTCAGTTGCGCCAATTGTCTGATGAGTTAACTTCAATTTATTATAAAGAGATGATAAAAAAACTTCAGGGGCAAGGAGTGCTTGTTGTCGCAGAGCCTAACCCAAATGGTTTAGAAGGGAAGACAGAATTTTATTTTAATGTTCCACTCCCCCCAGATTTCCCCTTAAACAATAAACTCCAAAAAGTCGTTATTTCTGAATAAGGAATAAAACAAACGAAAAGACGTATCTTGCGGTACGTCTTTTACTTTTATGGTCCTTAAAATGAGATTTACCAAAATTTTAACGAGCGATTTTTGTTGAATATGCTATTGCTCATTAACTAAACATCATGAAACTTTTTAATATTCTTTGTTAATCTTTATATAAATTAGTTTAATAAGTAGACATAACCTATATAATTAAAGGTATAAGCCGAACAAGCATGCACAATTGAGCATTGGGGGTATTAGGAGTGATTTCTGTGCAAAAATAAACTTATTATTAGTATAATAAAAAGGTCAACCGATGTTTAGGCTGACCTTGTTAGTGCTTATTTGCGTTAATACTTTATGACCTGTAAATCATCAGGATTTGGACGGGCTATCCACCAATCTCGGCTACTGACTACTTTTATTTCACGGCGATACTCATTTATTGCCACGCTCTTTATATGATGAGCGGCAATTTTAAATATAACTGTTTCTATTTTTTCGCCACAGATAGCGCCTTGGCACAACGCTTCTGTTGATTCATAGCCTCCGATAAAAATAATGTTTATCCCATTAACCCCGCCAGCAATTACCTGACTTTTTTGTCTTAGACGTGATCTGAATTCTGATTTCCATTGATGAGTAATAATTTCCTTTTCGGAATAGAGTACGGATGTATGCCCGATAGTGTCTCTGGCATCAGGATTTTGATAAACCAGGGAACCGATTGAATCAACTACATCTACAATTTTAATATCAGGGTTAGATATTTTCCTGGCGTCATAGATTACCATTTCACGAAATTCATCTATTGGTTCTGTGTTAGGGAACCCAGCACAAGATAAAACCAAGATGAAACTGATTAAAAACAAATTCTTTTTCATTAACTTTAATTTTTAAATGACGATTTTTTCTTTTTTAACAGTCTTTCTGTTAATAAAAATTATGCCATTAATTACAATTATAGTCAATAGTTAGCAGCCATTACTTGAAATATTAGGAGATTTTTTCCCATTCTATAAACAAAAAGAGAACTAGCTAGTGCTAATTCTCCGATAGTAGCCCCTAGGGGAATTATCGCGCTCGCTTTTCTTCCGAAAAGCTCACTTATCCAGGGTTGGCGTCCGAATATCCCCCGGGTATTCGTCCGACATTCGTCTGCATCCTCGCCGCTCGAAATAGCGGCTCGGATTCGACTCATTTCCAACTAGTTCGATTCCCCTCGGCTAACGCCGACTAAACAAAAGCACCGCAACTTTGTTGTGGTGCTTTTGTTTAGTAGTCTTAAAATCCGATATTTCAGAAAATTTAAGCGAAATTATTAGAGAAATTGATAGATGGGCGGAAGTTTTGGGATAAAATACTGTTAGAATAAGATACCGCTTTATTCTAGTATAGACTATTTTATTAGAGTATAAATGTATATTGAATAACATCTTAATATGGTATATGTCTAATTTATATAAATCATATTAAGGATAAGTTATAACGTGGAAAGACTAAGGTTGTTGACAATCGTCTAATAATCGTCTATAATTAGACTATATATGTTTGTACCAAAATACACAATTACAAATAAACTATTAGCTAATATTAAAAGAATTAGTGAAATTATCGTCGATCTTAACAATCGAAATTTTTCACGTGTAGTTTTGCTCGACATGGAGCGTCGCGCTCGAGAAATATCGGCTTATTCTTCAACTAGCATTGAAGGTAACCCACTGCCCTTAACGGATGTAAAAAGAATTTTAAAAAATAGTCCAGAAAATGCCAGGGATAGCGAAAAAGAAGTTTTAAACTATAATAAAGCCCTGATTGAATTAGATAATTTAATTAAAGCCGAAAAGGAAATTTTTAATAAAGGCTTATTACTAAAAATACAACAAACAATTACGAATGGGTTGATTGAGAAATATCGATGCGGCAAGATTCGCAAAGAATCAGTTTTCGTTAATAATCCCAAAACGCGACGAACTATTTATTTGCCACCAGATTATCAGGAAGTAAATAAGCTTCTGGAGGAATTATTTTTTTATCTTGATAAGAATAAAAATATAGTAGACCCTTTGATTTTAGCTGGAATATTTCATAAACAGTTTGTTGTTATTCATCCCTTTGTTGACGGCAATGGACGAACTACTAGATTGGCCACTAAGGTGTTACTTGCCAAAATGGGACTTAATACTTTTTATCTTTTTAGCTTTGAAAACTATTATAATCAAAATGTTAGCCGCTATTTTCAGGAAGTGGGTGTACTGGGTAATTATTATGATATTAAAGATAAAATTGATTTCACTTCTTGGTTGGAATATTTTACCGATGGCATCATTGATGAGCTCTTGCGAGTTATTAAGGAGCTTGAAAAAGAAAAAATTTCTCCCGATAATGAATTAAAAGAATATCACTTAAAAATAATCGCTTATATAAAAAAGAAAGGTTATATTACCGATAGAGATTATTCTGCGTTAACCAAGCGAGCTAAGCCAACTAGGAATTTGGACTTTAGAAAATTAATAACCAATGGGATTATTGAAAAAGTTGGCAAAGGGAAGGCAACTTATTATAAACTGAAGTAATGGTTTTCTATATAAAGACACAAAGGGTCCCTAAGGCAAGTTATAAAAAAATATGAAAGAAATTGAAATATTATACACCCTACAAACAGATATTGAAGTAGCAAAAAAACTTTTAACAGAGAAAGTAGGCTTTGTAGAAGAGATAATAGTGCATGACTGGTATTATGCTCGTCATGATATTAAAGACTTGCTTCCTGACGAAGAAGGGCGTCTTCATTCGGCGCTCAGACTTCGCAAAAAAGGAAACGAGCACTATATTACTTATAAAAATGACCACTTTGATAACAATGAAACATGGCTTTTTAGTGATGAACATGAGACATTAGTTGGCGACATTTTGGTGATGAGGGATATTTTTAGTAAGTTACTATTCACTGAGCTTGTTCAGGTTCTAAATAAAAAATTCTATTACCAAAATGACAATTACGAAATTGTCCTTGAGGATGTTTTTAGTTTGGGTCATTTTATTGAGATTGAGTTTAAGGGTGACACTAAAAATTTATCATACGACGATATACAAAAGAAAAAAGAGGAAATGCGCTTATTTCTTAAATTAATTGGCATTGAAACTGGAGAGGAGATGAATGCAGGAAAGCCAGAGCTTTTGCTACAAAAAAATAAAGAGCGAAAATAGTATTTTTATTAAGCAACCCCTAGGGTAATTCCGCCTCAACTTGCCTTGTGGCAAGTCTCGTTGTCTAGACGGACTCACTAAAAACTCGCTCTTCGCTCGTTTTTATCGTCGCTCGATTAATCGGGGGCGCTCCGCTTTTCATCGCATCTCACGCGCCGTCTGTTCAATTCCCCTAGTGCCGATATTAAACTAAAAAAGACCCGATATTTATCGGATCTTTTTTAGTTAGTAGTCCCTAGGGGAATTATCGCCCTCGCCCGCCGCCGGCAAGCGGCGGGCTCACTTGTCCTGGGTTGGCGTTCGACTTGCCCCCGGCAAGTCGTCCGACGCTCGTTCGCTCGTTCCGGCTTCCGCCGTCGCTCGCGTCTCGCTTCCAACCTGTTCGATTCCCTAACTCGACCATGACGGAAACAAAAAAAGCCTGCTAACGCAGACTTTTTTTATTTCCGTAGTCCCTAGGGGAATCGAACCCCTGTTACCAGGATGAGAACCTGGCGTCCTAACCGTTAGACGAAGGGACCATTTTTTAGCTGCCAAGTTGGGCGTGAGCAATTTGCGGATGTCCGTCTAAAAAT
>JAQUHX010000016.1 GCA_028681575.1 Patescibacteria group bacterium
CGGGTTTCCCCATTCGGAAATCTGCGGGTCAAAGGTTGCTTGCCACCTTACCGCAGCTTATCGCAGGCTGCTACGTCCTTCGTCGTCTTCTTATGTCAAGGCATCCACCGTATACTCTTGTTGAGATCCTCCCACACTTTTGTTGCCAAAAGTGTGATGTCTAGCAAATTAGACATTGACTCTCAAATAAATTGCATTAAATTTGAAAGTCTAATTATTTTTTCTTTCGATGTTTTTGATTATCTAAGTATTCAGTTTTGAAAGATCGGCTCTAAAATCAAGTCTGAAAGGAACAAAAAACCGCCGGCAGGCGGTCACAAAAGACGAGGTGTCATTTTGGTTCCCGCTCATGATTGATTTTTTGAGAGTTTACGCATAGTTTCTAGTTTCGTAAAACTGCTATCAATTATAAGGATTTTCGAAAACTTGTCAAGGGTTTAAAAGCCTTAAAAAATAAGGGTAAAAATAAAAAAAGAAAGCACCTTTCAGTGCTTTCTAAAAAATAACTAATTTTTTATTCAAGAACAAAATATTTAACCCCAGCTTATCAACAAGGCTTTTTACCCCATCGCCGGATCATCTGCGTAAAGTGTCGCCACCTCTTTCGTAATCAGACCTTCTTTATACAATTCCTTAAGATGTTTATCTAATGTAATCATGCCATTTTTCCCCTCCATTTGCATAACACTTTTAATTTGAGAAATTTTCCCCTCCCGAATAAGGTTGGCAATTGCCGAATTCCGAATTAGCAATTCTCGAGCAGCAACGCGACCACCACCAATTTTTGGCAAAAGACGTTGAGAAATAACAGCTGTAAGAAGCATTGATAATTGAGATTTAACTTGATTTTGCTGATGCGGAGGGAAAATATCAATAATTCTATCAACTGTTTGAATCGCACTATAAGTATGAAGAGTGGCTAAAACCAAATGACCGGTCTCCGCTAAAGTAATCGCTGCCGCCACGGTCTCGTAGTCCCTCATTTCACCAATCATAATTACATTTGGATCTTGGCGCAAAACATGTTTTAGTCCGCTAGCGAAAGAAGTCATATCGGATCCTAACTGACGCTGAGTTACTAAGCTTTGATTAGGAGTAAAAACATATTCCATCGGATCTTCCAAAGTAACAATATGACAACTGCGAGTGTTATTAATATAATTAATCATTGCCGCTAAAGTGGTTGATTTTCCGCAACCAGTTGGGCCCGTAACTAAAATTAAACCCTGAGGCATTGTCAACAACTCTTTAATTATTGGGGGCATGCCAATTTCTTCTAAGGTCGGCTTTTTTTCCTCGATTACCCGGGCTACTAAACGTAAGTTATTTTTTTCAAAAGACAAGTTGACTCGAAAACGAATAGCCTCAATTTCATAACTAAAATCCAAGTCCTTTTTTTCCAAAAAAATCGCTAGCTGCTCGGAGTTAGTAATTTCTTTTAAAGCGATGCGTAAATCTGAATCTTCCAGCGGGGCAGCGCCTAATTCGGGAACTACAGAATTTAAAAGCTTTAACTCGCCATCAATTCTTAAAATCGGTGGTTGCCCAACCATTAAATGCAAATCAGAAGCTTTATGTGTGGCCGCCAACTTTAATAATTTTTTTAAATCCATATTTTTACCAAGCTAATTTTTTTAAGCCCGCTAAAGCAGCGGCTACTTGAGCCTCTTGCTTAGAAGATCCTTGACCGCGAGTAATCAACTCTTCTTCTAAATATAAACCAACCACAAAAGTTTTAGCATGATCAGGTCCGCTTTCCTCTAAAATTTCATAATGAGGGGTAACTCCTCGTTGCTCTTGTGCTTTCTCTTGAAAACGAGACTTTGGATCTAAATAGGCAGAATTCTCCAAAATATCATCCATCTTTGAAGCAATAAATTTTAAAATAAATTTTTTAGCAACCGATAAGCCCTGATCTAAATAAATAGCCCCAATCACCGCCTCAACGGCATTGGCTAAAATATACTGTCTAGATTTTTTATTCTTATCTTTAGCTTCGCCATGAGATAAATAAAGATAGCTTTCCAGACCTAATTCAACTGCCGTTGCATAAAGCATTTTAGAATTTACTAAAGAAGCTCGCCAGCTAGTTAAAGAGCCTTCATCGACTTCTGTAAAAGTTAAATACAAAAACTCAGTGATAACAATCTCTAAAACCGCATCTCCCAAAAACTCCAGACGCTCATTATGCCCTAGGTTTAAATCAGCATGTTCATTTAAATAAGAACGATGTGTTAAAGCCTGTCTTAATAAATCTTTGTTTTCAAAAGTTACTTCTAATTTTTTTTCTAAAGGCTTTAAGGTTTCTTGCGCCATATAAAATATTTTAAAAAAACCTCAAGAATCGAGGTCGCTTTAAGAGCTTAGAGGGATTGCGAGTTAGCCTCAGAAACTGAAACTTCGGTTGCGGCTTGACGCTTTTTTTCTTCAAACTCCTCTTTATTATCACGCTTTTTTTCATCAGGCAATTCAGCATAAATAGCCCCCAAAACACCATTAATAAATTTACCCGAAGAATCACTGCCAAAATTTTTAGCAACCTCAATCGCTTCATTAATAGCCACGCGCGAAGGTATATTCTCGGAATAGAGCAATTCATAAATACCTAAACGCAAGACATTGCGATCAACCCAGGTAATCTGATCTAGAGGCCACTCAGTCGCGTGACGACTAATTAAACTATCAATTTCCTGTAAATGCTCAACCGTCCCAGAAATTAGCTCTTCAACAAAACCGCCATCGTCAAAATTCGGAGCAAAATGAATAAAATTATTCTTAATTAAAAAATTAAGATCTTCACTTTTTTTACCATTAAAATCCCAGGCAAAGAGTGTCTGGAGAGCAATGGTTCGCGCCAAATGACGATTGGACATAATTTTTAAGAGCTAAAAAATCACTATTTAACAAGACGGCTTTTAACATGCACGACTTCGTGCCCCTTATAAGAGCCACAAAATTCGCAAGCGGTGTGAGGCAGCTTGGGCTGACCACACTTTGAACACTTATTGATTGTTACCTTTTTCAGAGCTAAATGCGCTCTTCCTTTACCAACAGCACTGTGAGTTTTTCTTTTTTTAGGATTTGCCATATTAATTAGGCGCTAAAATTACTTAGATTACGTTTTTAGTATAACTTAAAATTTGGTTTAGTCAACTTACTAAAGCTCAGCCTTTTTCTGAACTTCAGAATCTTCTTCGCTCATTAAAGAGAGGAAGCGCTCGCGTTCAATTGTCTCTTCTTCTAAAAGAACAGCGACAACCTTTTCTATATAGACGCGCTTGTCAGCAATTAATTCTTGAGTTTTAACACTAGCCTGATTAATAAAATTTTTGATCTCCTCATCAATCTGCTCGGCTATTTTTTCACTATAATCACGCTGTTCATGGATTTCACGTCCCAAGAAAATCATTTCTTCTTTCTCACCAAAGGTGCGCGGCCCCATTTTCTCACTCATACCGAAATCGGTTACCAGGCTGCGCGCGATAGCCGTTGCCCGACGCAAATCAGAGGTAGCCCCAGTAGTTACTTCACCGAAAATTTCTTTTTCAGTTAAGTGGCCAGCCAAGAGAACAGAGAGTTCATTAATAAACTCCGACCGAGAGTGATAGCTGCGATCCTCAATTGGAACTTTTAAAGTATAACCCCCCGCTTGACCGCGAGCAATAATAGAAACCTTTTGAATTGGATCAACGTCCGGCAAGAAGTGAGCGACAACTGCATGGCCAGCTTCGTGATAAGCAGTAATTTTTTTATCTTTATCGGTTATTACTCGGCTCTTTCGCTCCGGCCCAATCATAACTTTTTCAATCGCTTCAAAAATATCAGCCTGACCAATAGATTTTTTATTTTGTCGAGCTGCTAAAATTGCCGCTTCATTTAAGACGTTAGCCAGTTCCGCTCCTGAAAACCCGGGCGTGCGCTCCGCTACCCCCTTCAAATTAACTGCCGGTTCTAAAGGTTTTTTCCGTGCGTGAACCTTTAAAATTTCTTCTCTATCTTTAAGGTCAGGCTTATCAATAACAACTTGGCGGTCAAAGCGTCCTGGGCGCAATAAAGCCGGATCTAAAACATCAGGACGATTAGTGGCCGCAATCACAATTACATTTTGACTTGGCTCAAACCCATCTAATTCAACTAAAATTTGATTTAAGGTTTGCTCGCGTTCATCGTGGCTACCACCTAAACCTGCGCCCCGGCGACGACCAACCGCATCGATTTCATCAATAAAAATTAAACAGGGAGCAACTTTCTTGGCTTTATCAAATAAAGCTCGGACCCGAGAAGCGCCGACACCAACAAACATTTCCACAAACTCCGAACCGGAAATTGTAAAAAAAGGAACGTCAGCTTCGCCAGCAACCGCCCGAGCGATTAAAGTTTTTCCGGTCCCTGGACTACCTAACAAGAGAACACCGCGAGGGATTTTAGCTCCTAGCTCATGGAATTTTTTAGGAAATTTTAAAAACTCAACGATTTCATACAACTCTTCTTTTGCCTCTTTTGCCCCCGCTACATCAGCAAAATTAACTTTCTCCTTACGATTTAAATCAAGTTCTTTGCCGGCAGTCTGTCCGAAACTCATGGCCCGTGAGTTCATTCCTGAAACACCACGCAACATATAAAGCATAAACAGACCAATAATTAAAAGCGGCAACAGAAAAGGTAAAATTATTGTCAAAAAATAAGACCAAGCACTTGTCTCCTTAATTGTTACCGAAACTTCATTTAATTTTTGGGGGTCAACCTGAAAATCCGCCAACAAAGAAGCTAGAGAATCATTTTCCTCTTTTCGAACAATCTCTTTGTCGCCTGACTTTAAAATTAAAGTTATTTTTTCGCCCTCAACTTCCAAAGCTGAAACTTCTTCATTATTAACCCGATTAACTAAAACATCCAAACCCACCTTTTGTTTTTTAGCAGATTCACTAAAAAGGCCAAAAAATAAAGCTAGCCCAAAAAATACAAGAAAAAATATGCTTAAATTTTTTATTAATTCTTTCTTCATAAAGATATTTTTATCTTTTAATTATACACGGCGCCCGAAGCTTTAGCAATCAGAACAAACAAACGCCGCAGTTGCGGCGTTTGTTAAAAATTTATTTTTTTTCAACCTTTGCTGCGACTTTTTTTACCTTAGCTGGTTTTTTTTCTTTAACTTCTTTCACTTCTTTTTTTTCTTCAGCTTCCTTTTTTTCTTTCTTCTCTTTAGTCACCTTTTTAGCCTCAACCGACGCCTCCACAGAAGTTGCTTTAGAGCCAGCTAATTTTAAACCGAGGCGATGCTCTTCTGGAGAAATATTAACAATCTCAAAATCCTTAACTTCATCTACTTGAAAAACTTCAGCTATTTTTTCTTTTGCTCCTAAGCCTAATTGGCTGACATGGGCAAGGCCATGGATTTCCTCATCCAACTTAACAAAAAGGCCAAAAGGGTTAACTTTCAAAATTGCCCCGGAGACAGTTTGACCAATTTTATATTTAGCGCTCGCCTCTAACCAGGGGTCAGTCATTAAGCGCTTAACACTCAAAAAGATTTTAGCACCATCAACAGAAACAATTTCTGCTTTTACTTGATTGCCAATTTGAAATAATTCACTCGGAGAATCAATTCGCTGCCAAGCCAATTCGGAAATATGAATCAAGCCCTCCATGCCTTCATCAAAATTTACAAAAACGCCAAAATTAGTAATTGCCGTAATTCGTCCTTCTACCACCATTCCCGCTTGATATTTATCCAAAGCTGGTTTTTGACGGCGATTCCAAATATCCTTTTCACTAAAAATAATTTTATTATCATCTTCATTTAAAGTAATAACTGTAACCTCCATTTCAGTCCCGACAAAACCCTTCAATTTTTCCAAGATTCGACTTTTATCACCCCCAGAAACACGAGGGTAATTATCAGGAGCAAGCTGCGAAACCGGCAAAAAACCAGCAATCTGTCGAAAACGGGCCAGTAAGCCCCCCTTATTAGCATCTGTAATTTTAATCTTAACCGATTCTTTATCGCGATAGGCCTCACGCAATAGCTGCCAAGCTTTTTCTTGCCCAACCGCTCGAAAAGATAATTCCACCAAACCGCTTTCATTTTCCTCTTCAATAACCGTCGCCTCAATCTCATCGCCCGGCTTCAAATCAGAAAATTCCGGCGCTTCATAATAAAGTTCCGGACCGCGAACAACTCCCATTAAAATTCCGTCAACATCAAGCTTAACTTCGGACTTTGAGGCGGTGATTACTTTTCCTTTAATTACATCGCCAACTTGAGGAATGCGCAATTTATCACCTTCCAATAATTTTCCAAAATCTATTTCAGACATATTTTTAGCTTTTTTTGCAATAAAAAAAGCATTATTAACCGCCTCTTGCGAGACAGTCTCCGAACGCCCAGGAACGCTAAAGCATTCTTATATTCGGAGCTAGATAGGCTATTTATTAAATGTTCTTTTATTATAAGGATTATTTCAATTTTGGCAAGAGATGAAAAAAGAAGCTTCACTTAAAATGAAGCTTCTTTTAATAAATAATTTTTTACTCCTCTAGAAAAGGGACTAAGCCTCCCTCGGTAAAAAAGCCTCTTTTAGGAACAGCTATCTCATTAGCGATATCCTCATCTTTTCGAATAATTCTATAAGAGATAATTTTTCCCTCTTGGTCTCTTTCAATAACCTGAATTCGAACATTTTCTCCGTCAGGAGTTTGACTCACTATCCCCATTTTTGCCAACTCTTCTTCGGTCGCCATTTCTACTTTAATTTGCCGATTTTCCATCTCTAAACCTTCGTTGGTAGTTTTAATAAATTCTCCAATTTGGGCTATTTGTTCATCAGTAAAACCAAGGTCTCTTATTTTTTGATAGTCACTGTTCTCTCTAAAAAGATAAGACATTAAAAAAATTATTAAAGCAAGAATTAAGACTAAGGCACCAATTAAAACCACTATTTTTTGATTTTTTTTCATATTTTTATTTTATAAAAAGCACTAAAGTATTTTTGGTAAATCGGGGTAGCCGCAGTCTTTGAAACAAACTCCCGGCTCTCCAGGCTGACAAACCCCATTGCCGCAAGCACTGGGGGGGTTAGCAACACAATCTTGAGGACATGTCTGAATATCTTCACATGGCGGACAAGGCTCATCTATCATACAACGCGTGCAACCACAAATACCGTCACCACAACCAAAAGGAAGAAGGCAATCAGCAGTACAAGTTGCATGACTCTCTCCGTTGCTAACATCACAAAAGCCGTCACCACAAAAACAATCATCAGGACAATTAAAATTATCCTCGGTGGCTAAATCACAAGTACCATCGCCACAAAAATCTGGAGGAAGAATCGGTAACGGCTTGCAGTCTCTTATACAGCTCGAGCTGGTTTCTGAACCGTTACAAAGCCCATCACCACAGAAAATAGGACAATCAGTTGAGCAGGTAGCAATATTTTCACCTGTACTCTGATTACAGAAACCATCACCACAAGCCGGGCAATCACCCGGACAAGAAAGCGGTGATTCGCAATAATTAGTATAGTGGCTGCAAACGGCAGAACAGTGATTATAATATCCAGTCGCCGTGCCTCCAGAAATATCTATCGAACAATAATAATTAGAACCAATGGGGCAGCCAACTGAACTTTGATAACACTCAAGAGTCATTTTATTTTTACAAATTCCATCGCCACAACAATTAGCACCAGCACAATCGGCTATACAACTATTACAAGTTTCTCCAGCACAAATACCGTCGCCACAGATTGGTGAACAATCAGCACTACAATTAAAATAATTTTCTGTGGCATCACAAATACCATCGCCACAATAAGAACAATCGGTGGCACAATTTAAAACGTTTTCAGCATAAGTTTGGCAAATACTATCACCACAAAAACGATTAGTTACAGTCAAACAGCTCGGTATGTTATTCCAAAATGAAAGCCACTCGGACGTTGTTTTGTTGCCAATAAATAAATCAGCGCTACAATTATTTACAATATTAAAAAAAGCTTCGTAATCGTGGACACGCACTCCTGAGCCACCATCAATTCTAAAAAAACCCATGACCCCCTTATTTAATCTAAAAGATGGTTCGCTAGCATAAACAAGCAAGGGGCTTATCAAAAACAGGCCAAGGATAATTAGCCCTAAATAACGAAAGCGAAAACTCTTTTTCATAAGAATTTTGGTTATTTTTATTCTTTAATAATAATAGCAAATTCAAGAAAAAAGGACAATAAAAAAAGAGGTAGTTTATTTCAAACCACCTCTTTCACTAAGTTTTAATCTTTTACTAAACGAACACTAAATCCCGCCCAATGAAAGTGAAGACTGTTGTAAAAGAAGCCTGGGCCTGTATAACGACAAAAAGGGGTGTAGGCCGCTTGCGGTAAAGCTGGTTCAATCTCTCCGGTCCAAAACTTCGCCAACTCTCCTAAGCCTACAAATTCTGGCTGCTCATAATTACCACCCGAAGAATAGGACCTTGTCCCAGCTGGCAAAGCACTAAAACCACTGGAGTTGCTTGCTCCCATATTTGGAGATTGCCAATCAGAAGTGGTTGTTTTGGCTTTTCCACCAGCGGCATATTCCCCACCAAGGTAAACTATCAACTCTTCAAATTCTTCTATCGTCGGTGTGTGAAAACCAGCAATAAATCCTCTGGGATCAGAAGCGGCATAGAAGTTGTAAAGAGCGCCATACTTTTCACCAAGCGCGGGGTCATTGTTGTAGTAACAATAAGCCGGAGCATTGAAGTTGTACCAATCCTGATCGTCTTTGACATTCGGAATCGGATCACCATTTAGGAAGTGAGTAGCTTTCAGATTTTCTCTCAAAAAAGTCTGATTGCCGATGGTCACTAGGTGATAGAGATTACCATCGTAGTCGGAAACAGCGTAGGTTTCTAAAGACAGTTCAAGCTTATTGCTAGAATCATCACTGGTTTTTACCTTCACTGTATAAACAGTGTTTTTTTCCAGATTACTCAACTTAAACTCTAGCGGCAGAAGTGTGCTTCCAGAATACATTTCAGAAGTAATTGTTTGACTACTAAGACCTTTGCCTTGATACTCAATGATTACCTGAGTGTCAGCATAGGGGGTGAGTTCAAGCTGTAAATCAATTGTAGTTAAAGCAACTTCGGTAGAAACTAAAGAGAGAAAAGCTGACTGAATAGTTGTAAACTCTAAATCTTCGCTCGTAGTTAGCTTAACTTCTGAGTCGGTAAGCAAATAGGCACGAACTTGATACTTTTTATTAGCATCTAAGCTAGCGATTTTCTGCTCAACTTCTTGCTCTTCTGTTCCGGAAATGTTCTTAGAGAAGACACTGTTCCAAGCAGTGCCATCAAAGTATTCAAACCATAACCCCAGGGATTCTTCGCCGCTGCGCCCCTTGGCGCTAGCAACTAAAACCACTTGATTACGGCCAACTTCTTTAATGCTTAACCCGACAGTAGCAGCTGTTTTAGGAGTGGTAAATTCTAGCTCCTGACTGACGGCTACTTCTTTTTGATTAGCATCTTTTAGATAAGCTCTAACTTTGTAATCCGTTTCCGGGTTTAGGTTAGTGAATTCTTTTCTAAGCGTCTTTTCTTCAACCCCAGAAACTGACTCACTGGCCAAAATTTCCCACTTTCCATTTACCAACTGTTCGAAGACTGCTTGTAAGTCCTTATTGCCAGCTTTAACCTTGGCAACTAAGGTAGCGGATTGTTCAGTAATCTCTTCTGCGGCAATTGTGATGCTTACTTCGAGTTCTTCTTTGGTGGTAAATTCTTGTTCCTGACTAGCACTTACTTTTTTCTCTTTCGAGTCTTCTAAGTAGGCGCGGACCCGGTAGCTACTGTTCGGATTAAGACTGTTTATTTCTTTTTTGACAGTCTTTTTTTCAATTCCGGAAACTGATCCGGCCGAAAAGCTTTGCCACTGACCACCGATAAAACATTCAAAAATAACCTGGAGATTCTGGTTGCCAGCCATAACTTCAGCAACTAGAGTAGCGGATTGCTCCGTAACACCCTCAACGGCGAGAGTGATGCTCGTTTCATAAACAACGGGCGGTTCTTCAGGCTCACAAGAGGAGCAAGAGAAAAGCACCGTCAAAACGGCGGCCAGAAAGACTATCGCCTTCCACAGACCAGAAAAATTTGTTGTTTTCATTTTTTATCTTATTTTGTTGTTAATTTACAATTTTATATTTGAATTCTATCAAAAAAGCTTGATTTTGTCAATAGAGAGTGGTAATGTGCACACATACATGGCGTTTTCCCGACAAATATGCCAAAATATGGCCATATGCTTACCAGGCTACTTGAAAGTCAACCAGAAAATAGGCGCAGATGGTCCTTGTCGGTGACTAAAAAGGATATAAAATTAGAACACATACCCCAAGTATTTCCCAGATAGCAAAAACCTCAAAACGCCAGGTGACGGAATAAGAGAACACCACACACCTGAATCGATGTCTAAATCAACTAAATAACTAAGTAAACCAAATAAAATACTGATTAAAATAAAAGAACAAAATAATTGAGCCGCGTCGGAATACTCACTCTCTCTCCAAAAATCAAATAAATTAAGAAATATTTTATAACAGAAATAAATTTAAAACCGCGCTAAGTTTTAATAAAAAAATTATAATTTAAAATAATTATAATAATCCAAAAGATTGCTATTTGAATAGTTCTGCCCCAAATAAAGCGCCAATTATAGTGTAATAATCTAAATATACTCTAACAAAATTAATAAATATTAAAAACGACATATGAACACTTGGGCAATACCAATGGCTGGGAAAGGTACCAGGACGCAATCTTTGGGAGAATTTAAGCCATTTATTGAAATTAATAACCATGAAATTTTATTTTGGTTTTTATTTTCAATTAAACACTTAATAAAAAAGGGTGATAAGATCGTCTTTATTACTACTATTTATTTTGCAAAAAAGTTTAAAGTTAAAGCAAAAATAAGTAAATTACTAAAAGAGTTAAAAATAAAAAATAAATTTTATCTGATAGAAACACCAAACGATCCAGCTGGACAATCTATTAGCATAGAATTTGCCAAAAATATAATTGATCAAAATAAACCTTTAATTGTTATTAATCCTGATCAATATATAGATTTTGATTTACCAGAAAAAATTAGCCATTGTTACCTGCCTTTATATTTACAACTTGGTAGTAAATCGGGGTTTGTGTCGATAGATAACGGACAAATAACTAACTTTGTTGAAAAAAAGAATATTTCTAACCTGGCCTGCACCGGAATTTATATAACAGCTAAAGCTAAGTGGTTATTTTCTGGAATCAAAGAACAAATTAAGAACAAAGATATGTTAAATGGAGAATTCTATCTTGGCCCAGTATTTAATTATATAATCAAAAAAGGATTAACAGTCGAACCTCTTATGATTCGCGCCAAATATGACCTAGGAAACCCGAAAGATATTAAAGATTTCAAGGAAAATAATATTAGTAGATCTCTATAAAAATCAACAAATCTTAAGTAGCGATGGGCCATCTCCAAAAATACAGGTCGGATTCTTAACTTCGGGGTTAAGTAATCTTATAAGTTCAGTTTCATATTTAGATCCCTGACATTCTCTATTTTTAAATTTTTCACATTTATTACAAAATAAAATTAATTTGTGTGAATCATCTCTCATTTTTTCTAGTTTTTCATCAGTCTGCCAAACATTAAAAATATCTTGTTTTTTTACGTTACCAAATGGTAAATTCTTGCTTATATAGGGAGAGTAACCGCCACAAGCGTAATCACCATTACTTATAACATTAAAAGTGGTGAAACCAGATGGTGGCCCAACTTTTAATAAAAACTTAGATTCACATTCCTGTCCAACTGAAGTTGTATGAGAAACTTCCGCAAAATGTAGAATCTTTAAATCAGGATATTTCTTTTTTAGTTTTTCAATTTTTTTAGACATTTCTAAGTGTTCACTGACAGTCACTCCGTCAGAATTTTCTGCATGAAATCCTCGACCCAAGAAAACAATAGTAAAAAAATTTATTTCCTTAGCATATTTAGAAGCAACATCTAAAAGAAATTCAATATCATTTATTGAATATTTATTTATTAAAGTATTGATTCTTAAATTAACCCCCAAATCATGCATCTTTTGTAAATTTAAAACAGTACGATCAAAGGTATTTTTACCTCGATTTCTTTCATGATTTTCTTTATTTCCATCCAAACTAACCGTGACCTGTTCAATGTTTAACTTAGCAAATTTTTCAGGAACGCTTTTATCAGTATATGCCGCATTAGTATTACAAGACACGGCAAAATCTAATTTTTTAGCATAAGCCATAATTTCAAACCAATCTTTGCGACAAGTAGGTTCACCGCCAGTAAAACGAATATCTAATATATTTTGTTT
>JAQUHX010000026.1 GCA_028681575.1 Patescibacteria group bacterium
CTGTCCCTTCTGGGTTTCGATTCGGAGGAACTCGACCGGCTGCTGAACGGTGGCGCGAACGACACGGTCGCCGCCGGCGAGACCGATCCGGACGCGGTTCCCGAACAGCCGGACGAACCCGTCAGCAGGCGCGGCGAAATCTACCGCCTCGGCGGCCATCTGCTGATGTGCGGAGACGCGACGGACGCCGCCGATGTCGGCAAACTGACGGGCGACGCCGAAGCCGATTTGTGGCTCACCGATCCGCCTTACAACGTCGCCTACGAAAGTTCGAACGGACTCACCATTGAAAACGACGACATGAGCGATTCGGCGTTCCGCGAGTTTCTCAAAACCGCCTTCGGCAACGTCAAGGCGCGTCTCAAGCCGGGCGCGAGTTTCTACATTTTCCACGCCGACTCCGAGGGCTACAATTTCCGGGGAGCCTGCCATGACGTGTCGCTTCAGGTGCGTCAGTGCCTGATCTGGAAAAAGAACTCGTTAGTGCTTGGCAGACAGGATTTTCATTGGATTCATGAACCGATTCTCTACGGTTGGAAAGACGGCGCGGCACACAATTGGTATAACGACCGCAGTCAGACCACGGTCATGGAATACGACAAACCGCGCTGCAATTCAGTTCACCCGACCATGAAGCCAGTGGAAATGCTGATTTATTTGCTCAAAAACTCCAGTCAGCGCGACGAAATCGTGCTCGACACCTTTGGCGGTTCGGGAAGCACCTTGATCGCTTGTGAGCAGACCGGGCGAATCTGCCGTACGATGGAGTTGGACGAGAAATATTGCGACGTGATTCGCCGCCGCTGGGCAGAGTTCAAGTATGGCGAAGGGTGCAACTGGATTGAAAAAACGCCCCCGGCGGAACCGGAGGCGTGACGCGTCATCTGGCGAAAAATCCTTTTTTCAGCATTCCATCGGCGATGTGCCAGTGAATGGAGCAGGTTTTCTCGAGAAACATTCGGTCGTGACTGATTAGGAGCAGTGCGCCCGCACACTCCGCCAGAGCCGCCTCCAAACAGCGGATCGACGGCAGATCCAGGTGATTGGTCGGTTCGTCCAAGACGATTAATTTCACCTGACGCAACACCCCCAGCCCGAAAAAGAGCTTGCGCCATTCGCCCGGACTGCAACTGGTCGAATCCAACACCCGCTCCGGGCGCGAACCCAGCGACGCCACCACATTCATTACCTTGCTGAAATCATCGCGCCCAAGCTCGCGCAAAGTGGAGTAAATCGTGGCGGTCATACTTGAATCCAACTCCTGCGGCATATACAAATATTCCGTCGGATCAAGCTTCAACTCCGGCAACAGTCGGCGCAATAGTGTACTTTTGCCACCGCCGTTGTCACCGGTCAACGCGATCCGGTCGCGATTGCCGATGACGAGTTCGGGAAACGTCAAAATCCGGCGTTCCCCCAGTGGCAACACCCCCGCCGGAAGTTCCAAGAGCGCGTTGCGGCTCGAATAACAGCCGTAGGGAATTTTCAAGCCATACTGCGCTTTTTTGACCTTGCCGAGTTCGGCCAGTTCCGTTCCGGCGCGTTCGGCGGCCTTGCGCTGGAGCTTGGCCAGATCGCCGGCGGTGCGGTCGCGGCCGGAGACACGGGCGGCGTCAATCCGGCCTTTGCCATCGTGGTCATGACGGTCGAGCTTGCGTTTGCAGTCGGCATTGCGCGATTTTTGCTCCTTTTCGCGGCGGCGCTGGAGTTCGGCTTTGGTGCGCTTGAGTTCGCGCTTCAAGGTTTGTTGTTGCGTCAAAAGTTGGTCAATTTCGGACTCCTGTGCGGCGATTCCGGCGGTGACGCCGCCTGGCCGCAACGTTGCCTTGCCGTGTTCCAGAAACAGACACTGCGAACAAAGCGCATCCAAGAGTTCGCGGTCATGGCTGACGATTACGCCGATGCCGCGAAACGCGGCGAGTTCGCGCAACAATAGTTCGCGGCCGGAGGCGTCCAGATGATTGGTAGGTTCGTCGATGCACAAAATATCCGGCTGTTGGAACAACGCCGTGGCAATCTGGAGCTTTTTGCGCTCACCGAGTGAAAGCGTCTGCCAACGCGCGAGCATCTCCGGCGTGAGCTTGAGATTTTCGCACAAACGAAACGCATAGCCGTCGGTGGCGGTGAACAAATCCGCCGCGCCGTCGGGCGGCTCGAACACCTCCTGCATACAAAATACGGCGGGGCCGGAAGCCGAAACCGTACCGCGATCCGGGGTCAAAAGTCCGGTCAGGAGCTTCAACAAGGTGCTTTTGCCACACCCGTTGGCGCCGACCACGCCGGTAAAACCGCCGGGAAACGACAAAGAAAGCTCATCGAACAACGGTTCGACGGCACCATCATATTCAAAGGAAATTCGGGAAATAAAAAGATGAAAAGACATACGGCCTCCACGACAAAAAACAACACCGCCAGCGGATAAAATGAATTCCGCTTAAAATTAGAAACACAGACGAAAAACGCCTGTCCATGGTCGTGTTGTTAGTTGCGCACCGGTATGTCCTCCATTGAGTTATGATATAATATAGTGTGCTTTGCCTGAAAATGCAAGTGAATATGTTCATACGCTTTCCATCATGAAAAATCACAAATGCTGTATTTTCGCTTCATTCACGCGGCCTTGTTCGCGTCTGGTTAACGCTGTTAGCCAGATACTTACAAAGCCACGCGACTTTTGCGTAAATTTCGCATTTATGACTTCTCATTCAGGAAAGCGTATTACGCCTCCGGCTCGTCAGCAAATGCCGCGGGATTGAGTTTGAATTTGCCGCGGACTTCGGCTTTGACGATGCGCGGCACCTCCTTGCTGGCGATTTCGCGGAAGATGGCGGAATAGAGGCTCTGCTCCGGAGTTTTCGCGGCGGTCGGAATCCACAGTCCGGCGGC
>JAQUHX010000017.1 GCA_028681575.1 Patescibacteria group bacterium
CTGGCAAATTGCCGCTCTGCTCAACCTCTCTTTGAACTTCATTATACGCTTGATAAACAGCGATGCTTTTTGGTGATTTTGCTAGGTAAGCAACCGCGTGAGCCAGATTAACTCCGCACTCAGGCATGCCTATTTTATGGCAAGCATCATAGACAGAGGTCGCCAAAAGTAGAGCGCTATTATTGGTGAGGCCAATATCTTCAGAAGCAAAACGAATTAAACGCCGCGCAATATAAAGTGGATCTTCGCCCCCAGCAAGCATCCGCCCCAACCAGTAAAGAGCAGCATCGGCGTCACCGCCCCGCATGGATTTGTGAAGTGCTGAAATTAAATTATAGTGCTCTTCTCCGCTCTTATCATAAAGCAGATTTGGCTTATCAACGATTTTTTTTACCAGATCTTGATTAATAACTTCTCCGCTATCACCAGCGCTCTCTAAAAGATTAAGTGCTTTTCTAGCATCTCCGTTAGCCAGCCTAGCTATCAAACGCCAAGCATCTTTTTTGCCTTTAAAACCGGAACGCTTAGCCGCCTGAATAATTATCTTTTCCAAGTCTTCTTCAGATAAAGCTTCAAGAACAATGACTTTAACCCGAGAAAGTAAAGCGCCAACAACTGCAAAACTAGGATTTTCTGTAGTCGCACCAATCAAAGTCACCACCCCGCGCTCTACTTGCGGCAACAAGGCGTCTTGCTGAGCCTTATTCCAACGATGAATTTCATCAATAAACAAAAGAGTTTTTTTACCCAAACGACGGGCCTGTTGCGCTCTTTCAATAATTTGCTGTAAATCTTTTTTGCCACTACTAGTAGCTGAAATTTCTACAAACTCTGCCTTTGTTTCTTTGGCAATAATTAAAGCCAAAGTGGTTTTCCCTGATCCAGGCGGTCCCCAAAAAAGTAAGGATGAAACCTTATCCTCATAAATTGCTTGCCGCAACCAAGAATCGGGACCAATCACGCGTTCTTGTCCGACAAACTCACTTAAATTTTGAGGGCGGAATGAAGCCGCCAAAGGGGTATGTTTTTCCATCTTTTTATTTTAACACTTTTTAGAAACGCCCCCAAACTGCCGTTGCCAAGGATGACAGCTTGAGGTATGATATCTTTTTTGATAAATAAAAAAGATATGAAAAAAGTGATTGTAATGTATGGGCTCCCAGCCTCAGGGAAAAGCACCCAAGCTAAATTATTAGAAAAAAAATATGGCTGGCGCCATTTTTCTATGGGCGAAAAACTCCGAGCCTTAATTGAATCAGGCTCCGCTATTGGCCTTAAGGCCAAAAATATTGTCGAAAATGGTCTTTTAGTTCCCGATGATATTATTTTAGCAGCCTTAGGACCAGTTGCTGAACAAGCACAAAACACCGGAATCATCTTTGATGGTTTCCCTCGCAAACAAGAACAAGCTCTAATTCTAGACAAGCTTCTCGCTGATACTGGCGCTAAAGTTGACGCCTGTATTCTTCTGGAGGTCAGTGGCGAGACTGTCCAAAAGCGCATTAATAGCCGCTTAAGCGTAGAAACCCGTTTAGATGATCAAGATAGCGCAATTGTTAAAAATCGAGTTGATGTTTTTAAGCAAGAATCTACCCCTCTTTGCGCTTATTACGAAACCCAAAATAAACTCCACCGCCTTGATGGTGAAAAAAGCATTGAAGAAATTTTTGAAAAAATTTGTGAAATAATTGAAACTTTATAAATTTTTTAAAAATTTTACAAAGAAAAAGCCGCGGCTAACCGCGGCTTTTTTGTTTCTAATCAATAATTATTCGCCCATCTAAAGCAAGCGCTCCCCGCTCTTGAACCACCAAAGGATTAAGATCGACTTCTTTTATCTCTGGCCAATCTTTAACTAATTGCGCTAAACGCAAAACACTCTCAATTAAAGCTTCTTGGTCAAGAGGTTTTTTGCCGCGCGCCCCTGCTAAAATCTGAACGCTTTTAAGTTTCTTTAACATCAGTTGAACCTCTGTTTTTGTTAAGGGGTTAAGACCAAAAACCACATCACTTAAAATTTCTGCATACACACCCCCGAGCCCAACCATAATAGTTGCCCCTAAAGATGGCTCTCGAACACTGCCAATAATCATCTCTTGTCCGCCATTTACCATTGGGCTAATCAAGACGCCCGTAATTTTCGCCTCCGGTTTTTTAGTTCTAACCCGCTTTATTAACTCCCGATATTGAGACGCCACCTCTTTAGCTGGAACATTCAATAAAACCCCGCCAACATCAGTCTTGTGTAAAATATCAGGAGAAATAATTTTTAAAGCCAGCCTGGTTTTTATTTTCTGAGCCACTGCCTTCGCCTCTTTAACACTGCTAACTGAGTAACTTTTTAATACCGGCAGACCATAAGCCTTAAAAATTTCTTGAACGGCTGGCTCAGACAAAGATTTTACCCCTTGCTCCTTGGCATCATTAAGTATCTTTTGGACTATCGCTTTTTTTAAGTCTCGAAAAACCGAAACAGCCCCTCTTTTAATTTGACGCTGCTTATTGAAATTATCAAAAACCGCCAAAGAGCGAGCAGCCGCTTCAGGCCAAGCATAAACAGCAACGCCATTATCACAGAGCTGTTGTCGACCACGGGCACTTAATTCTTGCCCCATAAAGACGACCGCCAAGGGATGCTTATTTTTTTTCTTAAAAGCAATCAAGGTTTGAGCCGTAGCTTCAATTTCAGTCATTGATTGAGGCGTTAAAATAACCAAAAAAGCCTCAACATTTTTATCTTGATCTAAAATCTTTAAAACTTCTTTATAATCACGAGCACTAGCATCGCCTAAAATATCAACAGGATTATTGACGCTGGCCGAAGATGGCAAAACTTTCTCTAAAGCGGCTTGAGTTTTTTTAGAGAAAGAAGCTAACTTTAAGCCTCGCTCAGCCAAAACATCAACCGCTAGAACTCCTGGGCCGCCAGCATTAGTAACTACAGCAATTTTTCCAGCCGAAGCCAAGGGGTTATTATAAAAAATACGCAAATAATCAAAAAGCTCCTTAACTGTTTGCGCCCTAACAACTCCGCCCTGGTTAAATAAAGCTTCATAAGAAGCATCATTTCCGGCTAAAGCGCCAGTGTGAGAAGCGCTCGCTCCCGCCCCAGCGCTAGTTCGCCCCGACTTTAAAATAACTACCGGTTTTGGCGGTTTAGCACTCGCTAAAGAGCGGAATTGTTTTAATAATCTATCTGGAGATGATAATTGCTCAGCATAAATACCAATAACCCGCGTCGCCTTATCTTTTTTTAGATATTCTAATAAGTCGGCCTCATCAACAACTGCCTTATTGCCAATACTGATAAACTTAGAAAAGCCTAAACCAAGGTTGGCAGCTACATCTAAAATTGCCGTTCCTAGAGCGCCACTTTGAGAAATAAAAGCTAAAGCTCCTTTAGGTGGCATCAAGCCGGCAAAAGAAGCATTCATTTTCTGGTCCGGGTTAATAACCCCTAAACAATTAGGACCAATTAAATTAATTTTATATTTTTTACTAATAGCGATTAACTCCGCTTCTAAATCAGAGCGACCCGCTTCTTTAAAACCAGCCGAGATAATTAAAGCGTTTTTAATACCCAGCTGACCGCCAGACTGCAATACGCTCGCCACCGCAGCCGCTGGCACGACAATCACCATTAGATCGACTGTTTTTTTAATAGCCGCCAAATCGGGATAACAGGGGCGCCCTAAGAGTTTTTTAGTTTTTGGATTAATTAAAAAAACTTGGCCGGAAAAGTTTTTAACTAGATTTTTAGCAATGTCGTTGCCGACGCTCCCCACTCGACGTGAAGCCCCGACAACAGCAATACTATTCGGATTAAAGATTAGTTCAAGATTTTTCATAATTTATTTATAAGTCCCTGATAGACTCTTTTAGTTTATCATTTTTTAATCAAGCGGGAAAACCGCCCGCCCTTTTAATAAAAAACCTATTTAAGATATAATAAAATAAGCATCAGAAAAATAATTTTAAAAAAATGCGCCTACCCATTAGAAAAGGAGGAAAATATACTTTTAGAGAAACTGATTATCATTTAACCCCTGCCCGCTACCAAGAGCTAAAGCAGCGCTTAGATTATTTTATTAAAATTAAGCGACCGAAAGAGGCAGCCGAAGTTCAGCGTCTGGCCTTGATGGGAGATTTCTCCGAAAATGCTGGCTACCAATTAGCTAAAGGACGTTTGCGGGGATTAAACCAAAGAATTATCGACTTAGAAAAGCTTTTAAGTCGTGCGCAAATAATCTCTCCTCAAAATAGCACCCAAGTGGACATCGGCCACCGAGTTACTATTACAAATGGTCTTGAAGAAAGAAGTTTTTTAATTCTTGGCGCAAGCGAAACTAATCCAAGTTCAGGGGTTATTTCTCATCAATCACCGCTCGGAGCCAATCTTTTGGGCAAAAAAGTTGGCGATAAAATTATTTGGTCGCGATCAAAAAAAGATAGCGACTGGGAAATTAAAGATATTTCTTAAAAAGAGCCAGCGCCCCGCTTGACTGTTTTAAATTTAAATTATATAGTTGATTAGTCAATTACTAATCAATAAATTATATGCTTAATTACTTAATGAGCAATGCTCGCTTTCAAGCAAAATTATCACGCCACTTAGACGCTTCTTTAAATGGTTTAAGTTTACATGAGCTTTTAATCATGAATTATCTAGATAAAAGTTCAGAGAAATTGCGGGCCGCCCAACTGGCCGATTTAATGGGATTAACTCCCTCTGGTATCACGCGTTTATTGCTACCAATGATAAAAATTGGCTTAATCAGGCGCCAAGCTGATCCCAACGACGCCAGAAGCAGCTTAATCGAAATTAGTCGTGCCGGTCGGGAAAAATTAAACGAAGGTCGTGAACGTCTAACATATTTTGTCGAAGATAATTTCCCTCTTACTCAACAAAAAAAACTAACTTCGATAATTCCCACTCTAAAAGACTTAGGGCAACGACTCTAAAGAAAACCCTCCCCCAAATGGGGAGGTTTTTTCTTTAGAAATTAATTTTTATAAAAATAATTTCTGGAAGATTAAAAAGTCGCAAAGGCGCAAGGCTATTACCCAGGCCGCGAGAAACTACCATCTTAGATGTTACCTTTTGATAAAGACCAGCGTCATATTTAGGAAGGAGGCCTTGATTCGGAGCGACTAGCCCACCAATAAAAGGCAGACGCCACTGACCACCATGAGCATGCCCAGCTAAGGTTAAGTCAAAAGCGCCAGCAATATAATCTTCAAAACGCTCCGGGCGATGCGACAACAGAACTGTAAAATAGTTTTTAGCTTTCGCGCTTAAATCATTGAGATTATTTTGCCATTTTTCTAAATCAGAAAAATCAGGGTCATCTATTCCGGCTAACAAAATTTTTTTTCCTTCCTGATTTTCTAGCAAAACAACTTCGTTCTCTAAAATTATTGCCCCTGCTAGCCTTAGCTTTGCTTTTAAAGCTGGGTAGGACCCACTCCATCTCTCATGATTTCCGGGAACAAAATAAACTGGCGTTTTCTCCTTTAATCCCTCAATTAAATGAAGTGCCTGATCAGAACCAACTCGCTGTGAATCAATAATATCGCCAGTAATTAAAACTAAATCAGGATTAAGCTTTTCAATTTTTTCCAAAAGTTTTTTGTTGTCAGTCCCAAAACTCTTATTGTGCAAATCGCTTAAATGGACTAAAGAAAAGGAATCAGCGGACGCCGTTTTAATCTTAATTTTTGACTCCTCACTTTCAGTCAAAGGCGCCAAATCAGCTGAAAACTCATAAGTGCTAAGAGTTAAGTGATTATTTTGATACCACAAAAAAAAGACTATCAGTCCTAAAAAGCTTAGTAAAAAAAATAATTTGCGTCCGAACATAAAAAAATAAGAGTGCCCCCAAAGGGAATCGAACCCCTACTACGAGCTCCGGAAGCTCGCGTTCTATCCATTAAACTATGGAGGCAGAAACAACTTTATTAAAACACTTTTTATTTTTTTTAGCAATTTTTCAATAAATTATCTTTTTTAATTATTTTCTTATATAATATAAATATAAATAAAAAATCTTATGAACAAAAAATCTAACAATCTACTCTTATCACTTCTGGGCGTTTTGTGCTTAACCGCTCTGATTTGGTTTTTAACAGATTTTTTAATCGCTGATAATAAACAGCGTGATCCAAAAAAACCAAGCTCAAATATCACCGACTCTAGACCAGAAATAAACTTGAGTAATACTAATTGGCAAATTCGGGAGGCTAAAGATAAAAATGGCAGCTATTTAGTTCCAAGCGCTGGTAAGGCGCTAACCCTTGAATTTACAGCCGATAAAATTTATGCACAAATTTGCAACAATATCAGTGGTGACTACCAAATAAAAGAAAACTTAATTAACACCCCCGGCTTAATTGCCACCCGCATGGCTTGCGCTGGCGAGCTAATGATTATTGAAAATATTTTTATAGAAGTTTTAGAAAATAATCAATCGCTAACAATTAATTCTGAAGGTGATTTAATTATTAGTAACGGTGCCGATAAAGAATTGCTTTTAACTAAAGGGGCGCCGGCAAACACTGATTTAGCAGGTAGCCGCTGGATCCTTAGTCATCATCGAACTAGTGGCTCTTGGGTAGATGACCGGGTTTACAAAATTACTTTAAATTTTGACGAAGAAATTCTAGGTGGAAAAATTTGCAATAGTTTTGGTGGAGATTACCAAGCTGAAAATGGCGTGATTTTCGCGGCTAATATTTTTCTAACGCAAATGCTGTGCAGCGATAATGAGTTAATGATGATAGAGCAAAATTTAACTAACGCCCTAAATAATCAAGCTACCTATGAATTTGATTATGACAATAACCTGATTATTAAAAATGGCGAAGAGCAACAATTTAGATTTATTCCAGCACCAATGACAAGCCCCTTAAGTGAAACAGCTTGGCGCTTAGAAGCAAAAGGCAATGGCGCCGTCTGGACTAATTTAAAAGAAACCAATGTTAAACTAACTTTTAGCGACAATCATGTCGGGGGGAGGGCCTGCAACAGTTTTGGTGGTGATTATATCTTAGAAGGTAATAAAATTGTAATAACTGAGAGTATAATTTCAACTCTGATGTATTGCGAAGATGAAGACTTAATGAACGCCGAAAGAACAATCAGCCAAGTATTACAAGCTAATCCAGAATATAAAATTGATGGCGAAAATTTAATTTTAATCAGCGCTGATGGCCTACAATTAAAATTTAGCCCTGCAAACATAGATTAAAGTTAACTTAAAAAAAAAGACTTCACTAAGCGTGAAGTCTTTTTTAATTAAACTCTTATTACTCAGTAGTCTGACCATCAAATTGCTCCTGTTCATGACGAGCCTCGGCTTCTTCTTTAGTAGCTTGAATAATTCCCTCCTTATGTTCAGCTGGAGAATAAATAGTGTAGAGTTTTAAATCTTCTGTTTCTGAAGTATTAATAACATTATGATTAGCCCCCGCCGGAACAATCACAGCGCTACCATCACTAACTGAATATTCATTATCATCAACAATTACCTTCCCCTCGCCCGCTTCAAAACGGAAAAACTGGTCAATTCCCCCGTGAACTTCAGCGCCAATCTCCTCACCCGGTTTTAAAGACATTAAAACTAATTGCGCATACTTGCCAGTATAGAGGACTTCTCTAAAATTAGTGTTAGCTAGTGTTAAATCTTCGATGTTGTTGTTGTACCCTTTCATATAATTTTTGGATTACTAGAGCGGACAAATGTCTGCTATTTTAAAATATAGCATTTTTTAGAAAAAAATAAAATTAATAGATTACTCAACTAAATAAGTTTGTCTAACAATATTATACCCATTAAATTTAGTGTCAGCCGCCGACTTTAAATCAACAGATTCTAAAGTATTTGAAAGGTCACTTAAATATCTAAAAAGTACCGGTCGATTACTTGCCGAACCACCCGAATGATCATCAATTACAATCGCTACTTGGCGATTGTCTTTTTTTGCCAAACTTTTTACATAGCCTGTAACCTGATCATAAAAGTCTTCAATTGATAATGAATTAATTAAATTTTCTATCGGATTAAAGCCTCTAATAACTAGCAACTGCTCGCCATTTTTTGATTCTGTTTCAATCAACATAAACGCCCCAGCCAGCCTTTCATGTTTTGTTTCCGGATTTTGTCTAATGATAACTGAGGTAAAATTAGGAAATTCTTTCAAGATGCTGCTGTACTTTGAAGCCCAACAAGCATCAGCGATGTGTCCAGAAAACTCAGTCAACAACCCCCTGGTCGGAACTAATTGAATCTTTGTAAAATCTTTAGACTTACCACCAATGCCTTGCAATAAAGTCATTTCATCATTAATGGCTTGGGCTGAAATTATTTCATCAAACATTTTTTTCGCCTTCTTATCAGTAAAATATTTAGACATGACCTCCTCATTAGTGATATGATCAATAAAATCAAGTATCCAGGACATATCATCAATATCTGGCCGCGCTAAATCAATATTGTCCAAATTAAAATCTAAGCTTTGTTTGTTTTTGGCAAAACCCATTAAAAAAACCGTCTGCCTTAATAGCTCACTAAATTTATTATCTTTAGCTAAAACGGAAAAATTATTTTGAAAATCTTTTAAATCTCTTAAATTGATAGATTCGAGCAAATTTATTTTTTGGCTAATCCCATCTCGAGCCCGAGGGTTAGGCATATTATCAATCTTTCCTTTCAATTCTTTAATTAATGACAATCTTTCAGCTTCTACTCTTTCCACTAATTTGCTAAGGGGGAATTCTTCTTGATATAGACTTTTTGCTTTTTTGATAGAATCAACTAAAACAGAGAATCTATTTAAAAAATGTTCATTAAAACGATGCCCTTCTCTACTGGCAGCATTAGATTTAGCAATTAATAATTCTGGACTAGGCTTAAAATTATGATTAAGCTCTTTTGTTTCGCCACTATTTTTATAATTAATATAATCGCTAATTATTTTTTTAAAACCTTCTTCATCACTGGACCCCCAACTAGCTTCTTGAAGCCGGACATATGACTGAAAATAAGGCAAATACAAAGAATTCTCATCTCCTCGCAATAAAACTTCAGGATTAAAATCTTCTGAAATAATTTCCTTCTTAAACTCAACAAACCTCTCCTGTAATTCCCTCAAGCCGTCATTACCACCCTTTTTTAAATTTAATTTTTTTATAATTTCTTTGTCATCGCCACTAATACCTTTAATCATATTATAATTGTCAGCGCTGGCGAAAGCTCCAAATATTTCCGAAGTTTTAGCAGCTAACTTGTCTAAAGGCGGATTGAAATATTCATTAATTTTTGTAATTTTAGAAAATTCTTGAAGTGAGGCCATTAGTATTTTTCCAAAATCGCGAGAAAGATTATTAAATTTTTCAATATTATCAGCTAATAAAGATTCCGCCTTTGCCTCAACTAAATTAAAAGCTATTTCCTGATCTAAATTTTTAAATTTTTCCAAATTGTCAACTAATAAATTAACCTTTCCTGCCTTAATCAATTTATTAGCCAGACCCGTGCTGCCTGCAAGGCATAAATCTAAATCTTCTTGAGAGCGGGATAAAATATCTTCATTTACTAATTCTACAAAAAAATAAATTAAGGCCTGCTTATCTTCTTTAATAAACAAATCTATATTTTTAATATAAAAAGAATCTTCGGACTTATTTTGAAAATCTTTTAATCTTGAAAAAAAAGAACCAAATTTTTCATCAAGATTTTCTTCAATCAGCTCATCAAGATGATCACCCGAAATCTGAAAATCTAAATCCATAAAACAATTATTTTTAAAGATATAAACTAAAAAATCATCAAAAGCATCAGTTTTACTAATAACAGAGGCAAATTTATTTTTACTATCAAGCGATAGGCCTTCAAAACCCTTATTAATTAATTGCTTAAAAGAATCGGCGCTAGTAATTTTTTCCAGAAAGTAATCAAAAAGACCGCAATCTTCAAAATATTTTAAGTCAAGGCGGCTATCTGCGAATCTGTCTCCAAAATCATCAATCAACCCCTTTAACACTTCCGGGCTTGGCTGAAAACTTTTAATATTTAAAATGGCAAACTGGGCTTCACCAGCATCGATAAATAATTGCAAAGCTTTATCAGATAAATAAGAAAAATTTTTTATATTTTTTTTAACAACCGAGGTGTAACCATTCTCCCATAATTTAATAAGATTTTCTTCACCAATATCAATCATCCTGGGTATCTTTGCCACCAAAACATCAATATCGCCCTCATTTATAATATTTGCAATTAAACTATCCGTGGCAATCCCTTCTTTAAGGTCATATCTTCTTAAAATATAAGAACTTTGCCTATTTTTCTTTAATTTCTCAATTAATATTTTTTTATCAAAACCAACGTCATAATTCGCAGTTCTTTCTAAAAGGACTGGGGCATAACCATTTTCAGCCATTTCATAAAATTTTTCTAAATCTTTAACGTTTGCGTGGTTGCAATTGTTGTAATTATCACCCAATGCCAAAGTTATATCAGTAATAAATTTATCTCTAATATCTAGATATTCTTCTTTATCCTCTCCTGGTAAATTATTATTAATTTCATTATCCGAAACTGTTACTCCATAATAAATAATTAACGCATAGGCCTTTTTTAATTCTGATGAACTCTTAATATGTTTATCAATAAAATTTAATACTAGGTCTTCTCTTGTATATAAATTAAAGCACTTTAAAATTTTATCTAAAGCCCAAAGAGGGTCAGTTTCTGGAAAACGATCAAAATCATTTAAAAATTTATCAGTTACAAAATAAGCCCCCTGACTAAAGATATCTTTAGCCGCCAGATTGCTAAATGATTCAAATTTAGAAAAAATAGAGGGATAATATAAATCCTCCTGCTGTTCGTTTTTAATCATCTTGTCAGCGACAAAAGACGGTAAAGTTTTAAAATAATCATAATCCCTTTTTTCACAAAAAATATCTGCAAGCTCAAGTTTATTAAGAACTACCAGGGCGTCAGAATCCAAACTATATTTTTCAAGTTTGTAGTTACTAGTATTTCGATTTAACAAATAAACCTTAGCTGCCTCATAAAAAGCTTCTTTCTTAATATTATTAACGGCAATATCAAGAGCATCTTCTTCGTCCACATCTTTTTCTTTTTTATATTGAAGATCTGGATTTTTATGAAGTTCTGAGGTTTTAAAACTTAATAATAATAAATGATTATAATAACAACTATCTGCTGTGGCATCTTCACTTAATAAATCATTTTCAGCCTTAATAGTTAATAATTCTTTTAAATCAGAGATATCTCCTTCTGGTGATTGTATCGGGTTAACCCCATTACTTGCTCGCCAATCCATTAATTCTTGCAACCATTCTTGAATAATATCTTCTGGTTTTTTCTCTTGACCGATTTTTTTAAAATAATGGCTAAAAAACTCCGCCGGCAAAGCAAATTCTTGATCAATCTTCTCCCAATATTCAGTTTTATTTTCTTGTTTACTTTCCTTTGGAATTTGTTCAAACTTCATATTTTTTCAATAAATATTAGCTTTATTTTACCAAAAATTTAGCTATCAGTAAACAAAAAACACCCCTTTCAAGGTGCTTTTGCTAGAGTATTGTTTTGTGCGTAATTCAATCTACCATCAGGATGGCTAGCACCTTTATGGGCTTAAAACTCAAAAAGCTTGGCTTCTGGATTACTTTACACGATTTAATACCGCAC
>JAQUHX010000027.1 GCA_028681575.1 Patescibacteria group bacterium
AATAAAACTGGAACTATAATAAATGAAGAGGAGGCTAATGATTTAATAATAAGAGTTTCAGAAAATATAGCAAAAGAATAGTTCTAATTATTCAAAACCGTTCCAACTACGCCCCACCCTCTCCGCAGTACGGGACGAAGTAGGCTTAAAAGCTCATTTCGTCCTTTTGTTATGGGGTATTCGTCAGTTCGAACCTTGCTATTTCGTCGTTAAGGAGTGTTTTTGATTTTTGTATCGGTAAGAGCCATTTAAAAGCTAATGTCTCAAGTTTTTTATTTTCCAGAAAAAAGTTCGAACCAAAAAATGAAATCCATTGACTTTTTATAAAAATGAGTATATTATAATAATATGCTTGTGGGGCGTCAGCCCTATTCGGCTAATTCATAAGCCGAAGGCAGGCATAATAAAAAAGACTTCATTTCTGAAGTCTTTTTTTTAATCTTCGGCCGGGCAACCCTTCATTGTTGTGTAGAATTTAGTGTCTCTGTATTTGTTGGTTGTCCAGGCAGGTATAATACTCCAGAAATGCGCTGATCCATTATCGCCTATTTTTCTTAGAATTACTTTTATTTTTTGACCATCCAAAATAGCAATAATTCCCCAGTATTTTATTGTTCGGTTGGTTCTAATTTTCTTCTTGTGCCTCTTTATAATGACTTCTGAAGGGGATTCCTCGTACTCTTGATAAGTAGTAGATAATTCGATTAATTTTGCAGCTAGTGGTAATAATTTAAATCTCAACGCCTGTGATGATCTTTCTCTTTCCGATCTAGCATTTTTAAATACTATATGATTAAAGCTCTCAGCTGGAAAAGTAATTTTTGTTTGTAGGACAGGTGAAAAGACCGAATTTATCTTATTATAAAAATTCAGGGCATTATCGCGGCGGATTTGATATTCTTCGTTATTTTCCATGACCATTATTATAACATCAAGTATAATTTTTGAAAATTCGCCAGAATAGGGTATAATTTAAATAGGCTCGCTTACTATAAATATTTTATGAAAACTAAAATTTTAGACGGTGCTAATATGGATATTGATCTGACTTCCGAGAATGATACATCTTGGAAGCAGATGAAATGTCCATGGAATGAAGCCGAAGGAAACATTGTCCATAAATGTGCTATTAAGAATGTTTCTATTTGCGAATATTTTTGCGGAATTCAGTATTTAGATAATGTGATTTGTTGCTATCCCGATAAGAATATGTCAGCTGATAATAGAGTAAATAAAAAATCAGAATAGTTACAAAAAAGTTCGAACAGCGCCCCTAACACCCCGCCAAGACAATTTAGTATCGGATAGACCCAAGAGCCTCGTATTTGCGAGGTTTTTTGGTAGCTTTAGGAAATAGTTTGTTTTATGGTAAAATTTAAATAGTAATTTAGATTTATTTATGGAATATATAAGAAAAGAACACATGATTTGTTTTACTCCTAAAGAGATTGTGGATCTTTTTAGAATCACAAAACAACAAGAAATCAATACTTTTTGTACAGAAATGGGAATCGCAAAAACAGATTTAGCGGTCTTATTAGTTTATTAATATCTCTACTTATATATTAATCCCTAACCGCTTTATATGGAATATCGTGTCCGAATTTCGGGGGTCATGCCACTCTGTCTGTAAAAAAAGTGTGCCAATCTTTTGTTGACACACAATTTTTATTTAATAAATATTTTAACCTTTTTGGTTCGGACGATTTGGATACAAGCAACTTCTCTGGTTAAACGTAGCCGTAGAATAATTCCTTCTCTGAGAGCTTAGATAGTAGCGCCTCTTTAAGTAATTGGCTCGTGGGGGCGGAAAAATAAATAAAAAATCTCGTGGACGGCTAGTAGAATACAAATCATTTAGGAAAGTGCAAAGCAATAGATCCGTTCTTTTATCTGTCAGTATTCCAACTAGAATCATAATCAGAGAAATAAAGACGGGGGAGAGAAATGTCGCAAATCCAATTATTTCAAAAAAGATCAAGTCACTGCTTTCTATAAAAAAATTTATCACGCTGACGCTGATAAAGATACTCAAGCCCGTTAGAGAAATAATGCTTACTTTTCTTAATAAATTTTCCATGGCTATTTTTTTAATTGTTTATGTTCTGGCTCAACGATAGAAATTTTAGAAGATATTGTCAATAAGCAAGTGAGAGGCACTTGACATTTTTGTTATCTTTTTCTAACATTAGACTGTTAGAAATAATTAACAAAATTATGACCAAAAAAACGTATAACAAGATAAAATTAGGGATAGTTTTTGTAATATCTCTTATTTTTAGCATTTCTTTAGCTCTTAATAATTTTTTTATACCAATTACAACCCTTGTTTTGGCATCTCTAGTTCTTTTTTATCTAAGGAAAAAAGTGGTTGGGGTTATGGCCGATGAGAGAGATTATGAAATTGGTGGCAAATCAGCTTTATTGGCAATCCAATTAACATCATGGATTGGGGCAATAGTAATGTTTGGGCTTTATGCTTTTAGTGATCGGAACCCTTTTTACCAACCCATTGCCATGACATTAGCTTTTTCGATTTGCGCCTTAATGATTAGCTACTCAATCATTTTTAAATATTACAATAAGCATAGCTTCAAAAATGAAAAACGAGATTAAAAAATTTAGGGCTAAACTAGGCATCACCCAGGAGCAGTTGGCTGAGAAGGTTGGGGTGAGGCGCGAGACAATTGTTTTTTTGGAGCAGGGGAAATATAACCC
>JAQUHX010000028.1 GCA_028681575.1 Patescibacteria group bacterium
ATATTTTCTTGTTTTAATTTTTTAAATATTTACTTTTAATTTTTTTATCTTCTTCATCTTGTTTTTCCGCAATTAAATTTTGTGCCTCCTCGCGCAAAGCGGCCAAGTCAAGTTCTTTTAAGCGCGTCGCTTCATTTAACAGATAAGTACGAGTGTTGCGCTCTGGGTCTTCTAATACTTTAGCCAGTAAAACATCTAAAACTGCCCCTATTTTTGGTCCCGGGTTTAAGCTTAGCTCGGTTTGTAAATCATTACCATTTACCTGCAACATTTTAACAGAAATTGGATCGTGCTGCACTTTTTCCATCATATACTGCAAGTGCTTCAACTTGTACGGCAGGGCCTTAGGGGTGCCGGAACCTAAGCGGTCAGCCATGCGCAAATAAATCAGATCTTGTAGATTATCACGGCCCACTTTAGCAATCAAGCGGCGGACAGAGGCGGCGGTAACTTCCCCAACCTGATAATAAAACATGTGATTTTTAACCAGATTAACAACGGCTTCGGTGTCGGCCCGAGAAAAGCGAAGGCGCTCCATTATTTTTCGGGTCATTTTCGCACCTAAATATTCATGATTATAAAAAGTAGCAATGCCGTCAATCTCTCGGCGCGTTTTCGTTTTACCAATATCATGGAATAAGGCGGCCAAACGCACCGTCCATTTCTTACTAAGGCAATTTTCTAAAGTGCGAACATTATGCTCAAAAACTGGGTAAATATGATGGCGGCTTTGAGGCACACCCACGCCAGCCGACAATTCAGGCACAATATATTGCAATAACTTGGTTTCCTCTAGTAAGCGAATTCCCCGCCCCGGCTGTTCTGAGGCCATAATTTTTATCAGTTCATCACGGATTCGCTCTTTAGAAACAAATTTAATATTGCCCGCCAATTTAACAATTGCCCGTTGAGTTTTAGGCTCTAGAACAAAATCAAACTGGGAAGCAAAACGCAAAGCCCGCATCATTCTCAACGCATCCTCTTTAAAGCGTTCGCTCGGTTCACCAACAGCCCGAATAATTTTTTTCGCCAAATCTTTTTCACCGCCAAACAAGTCCACTAAAGTATAATTTTGCCCCTCAATTTCTAAAATCTTTTGATGGCGACTAGGCGGCAATTCTTTAGGAGTTAGGGCTAAAGCATTGACTGTAAAATCACGGCGCTCCAAATCTTTTTCCAAAACTGTTTCAAAACGAATCTCATCAGGATGGCGACGATCAGAATATCCCTGCTCGCTGCGATAAGTAGTAAGCTCTAAAACGGCAATCAAGCTGCCCTCTTTTTCTTTAAGAGGTAAAATCACTGTTCCAAATTCATTTTCATATTTCCCGTCGGGAAAAACTTTTAAAATCTCTTCTGGTCGGGCCTTGGTAGTAATATCCCAGTCATGCGGCAAAACTCCGCGCAATAAATCGCGGACACAACCACCAACAATATAAGCCTCAAAACCAGCTTGATCTAAAGTATTTAGCGTTTCTAAAACATAACTAGGAATATTCATAATTAAGGAGTAGTTTCTTCTGCCTCTAGTTGGGCCCCATATAATAAGTTGGCTCGTTCTAGGGCGGCCTGACTTTTCTCTTCATCGCCAAGGTTATTGTAAACTTCAGCTAACAGTAAAAAGGAATCAACATTTTCTGGTTGATACTGAGTTAAAATCTCAACTACCTGGGCGGATTTATCCCAATCGCCTTTTTCATAATAATGAGCTAGCAGATTTAAAAAATCCTGACTCATTCCCAAAACTTCAGCACCACCCAAAGCTAAACATTTATCCGCATTTTCCGAAACAAGTTCTAAGGGGGGCTCATCTAAAAGACGATAAGCTTTAAATAAATTACAATAAGTATCAGGATAATCCGGATTTAATTCCACTAAGGGCTCTAGGGTTGCAACTGCCTCTTCTTTCCGCCCCTCAAAGAGTAAAATAGCGAACTTAAGGTAATGAACCGGCAAACGCTCCGGGCTAAGGGCTATGGACCGATTAAGGCTCTCTAAGGCGAGTTCAGCATAATCACCCTCTAAATCCAATAAGTAAGCCGTATAGTAAGTCTGCGCAAGTTGAACTTGCATTAAGCTGTCTTGAGGATTGGCGCTTAAATTTTCCTGAGCCAAAGTAATTGCATATTCAGCTAGTTTTTTCTGATCCTCTTTCGCTAAAGAACTTAGTTTATTACCGACAACTAAATTTATATAAGAAGTTTTTCCATCTTTATCTAAAGGACTATTTAAAGAAAAAGCGCGGTCATAAATTTTTAAAGCCTGGTCATAATTACCGCGGCCCATTTGTGTGTAAGCATCGATTGTCAAGACGAAAACTTGGGCCGCTCGGAAGTTAGTGTTGAAAGCAAAAATAGCCATAATTACTAAACCAACAAGCAAAACTAGACCTTCAGGAATCTTTTTAGGCTGATTCTCAATTTGTGTAGAACGGCTTAAATGGTAAACATAGGCCAAAACAAGCATCAAGCCAATATAGGTGACAAAAGAGTCAAAAATTGCCAGATTCTGAACAAAATAAGCAATAATTAAACCGGCTAAAATAAGCGGCGTAGGATCATCAGGGCGGCGGCGCCGTAATTTCCATAAATAATAAAAGAGCGCCACAAAAATAGATAAATAAGTCACTAAACCCACTAAACCAGTAGTAGAAGCGATATCAATTAAATTATTGTGCGCCCGGTCAAAATAAGTTTC
>JAQUHX010000006.1 GCA_028681575.1 Patescibacteria group bacterium
ATGCCTGAGTGCGGAGTTAATCTGGCTCACGCGGTTGCTTACCTAGCAAAATCACCAAAAAGCATCGCTGTTTATCAAGCGTATAATGAAGTTCAAAGAGAGGTTGAGCAGAGCGGCAATTTGCCAGTTCCACTTCATATCAGAAACGCTCCAACTAAACTAATGAAAGATTTAGGTTATAGTAAAAATTATAAGTATACCCCTTTAGTCGACTCTCATAATCAGACTTATTTGCCAGATAAATTACTTAAAAGACGCTTCCTCCCTGATTTGCCAACTCAAAAAGCAGCTAATAAAGTTAGCCCTAAGGAAGATTCAAAAATTGATAAAAAATAGTTAAAAACGTTTTGTCGCTAGTTTATAGCCGCGGCCCGGAAAAGTGTGAATCAAATTTTTTCCGCCAGCGGCTTTTAATTTACGCCGTAAATTTAAAATATGGGTGTCTAAGGTGTTGGAAAAGGGATCCATGTTCATATCCCAGACATTTTCCATAATAATTTCTCGTGAACTGATTTCGCCTTGATGGCGCATTAAATATTCTAAGAGACAATATTCTTTGCGAGTTAAATTAAGCGGGCGCCCATGATTTTTAGCGGAATGCTGTGTTAAATCTAAAAGGAGATTATCTACTTTTAGAAGGTTTGCTTGCCAGGTCGGTGGGCGACGGAGTAGGGCATAAACTCGCCAAAGCAACTCGTCTAGTAAAAAAGGTTTGGTTAAAAAATCATCTGCTCCGAGTTTGAAAGCTTCAATTTTTCGACTGGGATCACCACAAACAGTGAGCATTAAGATGGGGGTTTTTCTTTCTTGCCGTATTTCTTCAATAACCGTTAATCCGTTTTGTTTAGGAAGGTGATAGTCAAGAATAATCAAATCGTAAGCATTTGTTCGTGCCAGAAAAGAGCCTTGTTGACCATCAATTGCTAAATCAACGACATAAGCCTCGCTTTCCAGCCCTGATTTAAGAAAGCGAGCGATTGTGATCTCGTCTTCAACGATAAGAATTTTCATAAGCATAAAAATTAATTTATAATTTAGTTTATTATAGGGCCAGTAACTTAATTTTTATTGAATTTTTTAGGTGAAAAAGAAGTTTTTCTTTGATTGCCAAAAAAACTTCAAGTTTTAAATAAGGGCTTTTTCCTCTCTTGACTAAATGGCATTTTATTGTTATTTTTAGGGGTGGCTCAAAAATCAAGCCTTAGCTATTGAGAGTAAAAAATGATAAAAATATGAAAAAAATTTTTCTGGTCAGCTTCTTATTTCTAACAACTTTAACTTTAAGCGCCTGTGCTTCGGATACCGAAGAGGAGGCTCCGGAGCTAAAACCGGTCTCTGTCTCTGGGAAAAGCGTTTCTGAAGCTTTAATTTGGGAGCAAGAATTATCTTATCCGGGCATTGTTTCGTCTGAAGGCGAGGCTAAGGTTGTCGCTAAAACCAGTGGCACAATTTTTGGTTTTGATGTGGAGATTGGCACTAAACTTAGCCCTGGAGAAGAATTAGGACGCATTGACGATCAGGTGGGGGCGACTAAAGATAGTTTTAATGCTGGCCAGGTAAAACAGGCCCAGATTGGCGTTGAGCAAGCTCAAGCAGCTTATCAGTTGGCTCAAACTAGTTATGAAAATTTATTACTTTCTTCTACTAAAGATTTAAAAAGTGCGGAGCTTTCTTTAGAGCAGGCAACTACTAACGAAAAAAATCTTTCTTTAACCACTCGTGAGGGGGTAAAAAGTGCTGAATTAGCTTATGAAACCGCCAAAATTGCAGCAGAGCAGGCCAAAAACAATTTAAGCAGTGGCCAAAAACAACTCGCTCAGAGCGAAGCTGATTCTTTAGAAAACGCTACTTTAGCAGTAGATTCGGCAATTTCGACTTCAGGGGCTCTTTTAAACTCTATTAATAATTTAGCTGCCTTTGATGATAATGGTGTCGTTAGTATTAATTATTTGCCAAGTTTAGGCGCTTTAGAATCTAATACCTATGGTCAGGCGGAGTGGGCTTATGAAGTTGCTAAAGAGTCCTATGATGATTATTTTAAAAGTAATTATATTGATACGCCGACGCAGCTGGCAGCCGCGATAAAAATTTTAGAAGAAACAAAAACAGCGGTTGATGCTACTAAGTATTTATTAGAAAAAAGTATTCCTTCCGCTGCGTTGCCGCAAACATCGATCGGGGGAGTTTCTTTGTCTGGCTTACAACAGCAAACGGCAACTTATCAAACCCAGGTTAATGGGGCGCTTGCCCAAGCTAAGACCGCTGAACAAGGTCTAAATAATTTAAGCTTGAATCGGCAGTCTACAATTCAAAATTTAGAAAAAGCTTATCAGTTGGCTCAACAACAAGAAGCAGCGGCTGCTCAAAATCTTAATAATTTACGAGCAGGGAATACTTCTCAGCAAGATCAGGCTGGTTTGACAGCGGACTTGGCGCAGAATCAATACGAAAATTTAAAATTAAAAATCTCTTCTCAACTAGCTGCTTCTCGTTCGCAAATGGAAAATGCACGCTGGCAGTATGAAAATGCTCAGGTTAGTCTTCAGAGTTTGTTTGATGTTCATTCAATCATTTCGCCAATCAGCGGCACCTTAACAAGCAAGACTGCAAGTAACGGCGACTCTGTTAGTGCTGGGCAGTTAGTGGCGACAGTTAGTCAAGTTGATAAGTTGAAAGTAAAATTTTATCTTGATGCCGAGCATGTTAAAAATATTTTGGTAGGGATGCCAGCTATAATTAAAGATAACTCTGGTCAGGAATATCAGGGGGTGATTAGTTTAGTTTCTCAACAACCAGATGAATGGTCGCATCGCTTTTTAGCAGAATTATCTTTAACGAAGGATGAGGGGTTAAGAATTGGTGCGGTTGTTGATGTAAAAATTAAGGTTACTCAAGCTTTAACTTTAGAAAGTGGTCTTTCTTGGTTACCCTTATCGGCCTTAACGGTTGGTCAAAATGAAACTAAAATTTTAATTTATGATAACGGCATAGCGCGTGAACAAGTGGTTACTGTTTTAAAAGTTCAGGGCGAGATGGCTCAAGTTAAAAGTGGCTTAGGACCAGAAGAAGTGATTATTGTTGATGGTAATAAATTAATTAACCCGGGGCAGGCAATCGTCTTAAGTGAATAATTCTATGGAAATAGATTTAAAAGATTTAGAAAAAGAACAGAAGCTTTCAATTGCTAATCAAGATTTAAATTCTGCTTCAGACCGGGCGACAGCTGATCAGCTCTATTTGGGAAAAATAAAATTCAAATCAAAATTACGGCGAGGGTGGTTAAATTTTTTTGTTAGCCGACCGCGAGTCATTTTTTTGTTGATTGCTTTTTTAGTGGTTCTCGGTTTTTATTCATATCAAGCCTTGCCGCGTGAATCGAGCCCAGAGGTAAAAATTCCTTACGCAGCGGTCATTGCCACTTATCCAGGAGCTTCACCGACAGATGTTGAAGAATTGGTGACGAAGCGTCTGGAGTCGGGCATTTCTGGGATTAAAGGGGTTAAGCAAATTAGTTCTGAGTCTAGTAACTCAGTATCAATGATTACAGTCGAGTTTGATGCTAAAGAAAATCTAGAAGACGCTTTGCGTAAGTTGCGAGATGAAGTTAATAGTTTGTCGGGGCGTTTGCCAGCTGAAGTTTCTGAGCCAATCGTTCAGGAAATTTCTGCTGACGATTCGCCAATTTGGGTTTTTACCTTGTCGGGTGCTTATGATCGTTTTACTTTGCGTGATTTTGCTGAAGACATAAAAGAAGAGTTGGAAAAAGTCTCCGGTATTCGGGAGGTTCTTGTTTCTGGGGGAGATGAGCGGCAATTCAGTATTGATTATGATTCTTCAAAATTAGCTTTTTATAATTTATCACCTACAACCGCTAATTCGGCGGTAGTTATGCGTAATAGCGCTATTCCCGTTGGGGTTTTTGATGGGGAGAGATATTCTTATTCAATTCGTACCGATGCTCAGCCAAGTAGTTTGGAGGATTTAAGAAACACTCCTTTAAGTCATACTGCTGATGGTGCGATTATTTATTTAAAAGATGTTGCCTTGGTTCAGGAAACGGCTCTTAAAAAAACTAGCTTATCTCGTTTATCTCAGGAGGGCTCAGTTCCTCAAGAAAGTATTAGTTTTCAAGTTATAAAAAAAACTGGCGGCAACATTATTGAAATTGTTGATGAGGGGGAAGCGCGTTTAGAGACAAAGCTTAAAAATCTTCCCGCCGGCTTAAGCTATGCCACCACTCTGGATATGTCTGATATGATTGAAAAAGACTTCAATCAGCTCGCTGGTGATTTTTCCTTGACGATTATTTTAGTCTTTACCATTCTTTTCTTAATTGTTGGTTTTAAAGAGGCGCTGGTGGCTGGTTTAGCTGTTCCTTTAGTGTTTTTTGGCACTTTTGCAGTCATGCTTTTTTCTGGTATTAGTTTAAATTTTCTGTCTCTTTATGGCTTAATTCTATCTTTGGGTTTATTAGTTGATGATGCGATTGTTGTTGTCTCTGCAACTAAGCAATATTTAAAAAGCGGAAAATTCACGCCTGAGGAAGCAGTTCTTTTGGTGTTAAATGATTTTAAGGTTGTGTTAACGGCGAGTACTCTAACAACCGTTTGGGCCTTTTTACCATTACTACTAGCGACCGGAATAATGGGTGAATATTTAAAATCAATTCCAATTACCATCTCCACAACTTTAATTTTATCTTTAATTATTGCTTTAATTATCAACCATCCATTAGCGGCAGTTTTAGAGAGAATTCGTTTCGGCAAAGGTTTGTTTTTCTCAGTTTTTATTGGACTTTTGTTAATTGCTTTTTGGGCTGGAGTTTTCGGGGGGCCGGCGGCCTTAGTAATAACAATCTTAATCTTGGCCGTTTTAGGAGCAGCTTTTCTTTGGTATTTCAAGGGCGGGCGCTTGATTCTAAAAAAGAATAGTGAGTTGATGGCCGAAGAGTCTTTTGACGATAACAAGATAAAGGAAAAATTAATTAAGCAGTCATCAGCGACTGAAGCTAATTTTTTTACGCGTTTATTCCACGGGATTATTAGCTTCGATAAGGTTTTGCCGGTTTACGAAAAATATTTGCGGCCCATTATTGAAAAAAGTTTTGTTCGTAAACGCTTTTTAGCTTTTGTTGTTTTTTTGTTTTTCATTGCTTTGTCTTTACCGCTTGCTGGTATTCTTAAATATGAGTTTTTTCCTAAAACTGATTTAGAATATATTACCATTGATATAAAAGCGCCTCACGGTCTAAAATTATCAGAAACTGATAAAATTACTCAAGAGGTGGAGAAGCGTCTTCTTACTTATCCGGAAATTTCTAATTTTTCAACTGTGGTTGGTGGTAGCGGTTCCTTGTCTTATTTTTCTGGCGCGGCCGCTTCGTCACAAGCAAATATCACTATTCGTCTTAAGCCCTTAAAGGAGCGAAGCTTAAAATCCTATGAGTTAGCTGATTTGTGGAGTGAGGATTTTAAAGATATTGTCGGCGCCGAATTAACAGTTAGTGCTCTAGCTGCTGGACCGCCAACAGGAGCCGATTTTGAAGTGCAAATTCACGGCCCTGATTTACAGGAGTTAGAAAGAATCACTTTTGATTTAGAAGAAATATTAAAAGAGATTGACGGGGTTGCTTCCACTAACGATTCTCTAGAAGAAGCCCAGGCTGATTATACTTTTATCCTTAATCCGGAACGTTTGGAGCTCTACGATTTAAATGCTGCTTATGTTGGTGGAGCCTTGCGTTTGGCTGTTTCCGGTTCTGAGGTCACCACCGTTTTAAATGAAGGCGAGGAAATAAAAGTTACTGCCAAGGTTGCAGAAAATAAATTAGATAATTTATCGTCTTTGCAAAATTTACAGCTTAGCAATTTAAAGGGGCAAAACATTTTCCTTAAAGATGTGGCAACGATTAAGTTGGAGCCAGCCGCTGCGAGCATTAGTCGTGTTGATGGGGAACGAAGCATTACTTTGTCGGCTAAATTAACGGCGACCGGTAATTCGGCAACTGTTCTTGAAGAATTTCAAGCCCGTATTAAAAATTATGATTTTCCTGATGATTATCAAGTCGTCTACGGTGGCGCTAGTCAGGAAATTACTGAATCGACTAATTCGCTAGTTCAGGCGATGGGGGTCTCTCTTTTGTTGATTATTATCACTTTAGTTATTCAGTTTAATTCTTTTAGGCAAGTTTTAATTATCGTTGCGGCAATTCCTCTGGCGCTTATTGGCGTGAGCTTTGGCCTATCTCTAATTAGAGTGCCAATGTCTTTGCCTGGTTTAATTGGTGTTTTGGGCTTGTTCGGAATTGTTGTTAAAAACGCTATCATTTTGGTTGATAAAATTAACTTAAATCTGCGAACCGGTATTCCTTATAACGAGGCAATTATTGATGCTGGAAAGTCTCGCCTGGAGGCAATCTTTATCACCTCGATGTCGACAATTTTGGGCCTTTTACCAATCACGATATCGAGTGAGATGTGGCGAGGCTTAGGTTCGGCAATTATTTCTGGATTGTTATTATCAGCGTTGTTTACCCTTTTTGTTGTCCCCGCTCTTTATGTTGTGCTAATTAAGCCGAAGAGAAAAAAGGTTTTATAATAGTTAGATTTGAGATAATGGGGTTACTTATTAAAAACTGCCTTAAGGGGTAGTTTTTATGGCTTGACATAAAGTGAGGTATTTAGTATATTAGGCAAGGCGCTTTTTTTGCCTTTCAAAAATTATCTTAGGTTAGCTAATAATTATTTTCATGGAAATTAGAAACATTGCTATTATTGCTCACGTTGATCACGGCAAGACTACTTTAACTGATGCTTTTTTACGTCAGAGTGGTTTGGTTGAGGCGCAAAGCATGGACAGCGACCGTCTGGAGCAAGAGCGGGGAATTACTATTTATTCAAAAAATTGTAGTCTTTTTTATAAAGATACAAAAATTAATATAGTTGATACGCCGGGGCATGCGGATTTTAGCTCGGAGGTGGAAAGAATTTTGCGTTCAATTGATTGTGTTTTACTGGTTGTTGATGCTCAAGAGGGGCCAATGCCGCAAACTAAGTTTGTTTTAAAAAAATCTTTAGAATTAGGCTTGAAGCCAATTGTTGTTATTAATAAAATTGATAAACCAGCTGCTCAGCCGGCCGCAGTCCAGGAAATGGTTTATGAATTATTTTTAGATTTAGGAGCAACTGATGAGCAATTAGATTTTCCCGTAATTTTTGCTAATGGCCGGGCCGGTATTGCTTGGAAAAATTTAGAAGATAATAGTGATAATCTTAATCCTTTACTGGATACAATTTTAGAACATGTTCAACCGGCAGCAACCCCCGAATTAAAAGAGCAATCTTTAAGTGCTCAAGTTTTTAATTTAGCTTATGATAGTTTCTTGGGGCGTTGTGGAATTTGTCGTATTTATTCAGGCCAGTTAAAATCTGGTCAGACAGTTTACATTAAAGATGCGGAAGCAAAAGTTAGTTCGGGAAAAATAACTAAGTTATTTACTTTTTTAGGCACGAGCCGTCAAGAGACAAATATTGCCGAGGCTGGCGATATTGTTTTTATTGCTGGTTTGCCCAATCTATATATTGGTGAGACCATTTCCGACCGTTCTGATTTTGAGGCTTTGCCGGCAATTTTAGTTGATGAGCCGACAATTTCTTTAAATTTCTTAGTTAATAATTCTCCTTTGGCTGGTCGTGAGGGGAAATTTGTGACCAATCGTCAAATTAGAGAGCGTCTAACTCGAGAACTCGAAGTTAATGTTGGTTTAAAGATTGATTTTTCTGATGCTAATTTAGCCCGTGTTTACGGACGGGGTGAGTTGCATATTGCAATTTTGTTGGAAAATATGCGCCGTGAAGGTTATGAATTACAAGTTTCGCAACCAGAAGTAATTATTAAAGAGACGGAAACTGGTAAATTAGAGCCTTTTGAAGAAGTAACTATTGATATTCCAGAAAAATCTTCAGGAACAGTTATTGAAAAAATGTCTCGCCGCAAAGGACAACTTTTGGATTTAAAAAATAAAAATGGACAAAGCCGACTTATTTTTGAAATTCCAACTCGTGGTTTACTTGGGTATCGGTCTGAATTTGTAGTTGATACACGGGGTGAGGGAATTTTATGTTCTCGATTTATCGGATTTAAACCTCAAATTGGAGCGATTGAATATAGTCAGACTGGATCAATGGTTTCAATGATTTCTGGCAAAGTTTCGGCTTTTGCTCTCTGGAATTTACAAGATAGAGGGGTTATTTATATTCAGCCGAATGTGACTGTTTATGAGGGGCAGGTGATTGGCAACGTTTCCAAAGGTAATGATTTAGCCGTTAATCCGATTAAGGGAAAAAAATTGAGTAATGTTCGTGCTTCTGGTTCAGATGAAGCGATTAACCTAACACCGCCTTGGGAGCTTGATTTAGAGCGTGGTTTAAGTATAATAAAAGATGATGAATTTTTAGAAATAACACCGACCAGTATTCGTTTACGGAAGCAATTGTTAACTGAGGTGGAGCGAGTTCGGTCAGCGAGAAAGTCTTAATTATTTTACCTTAAAAATTGAATAAAGGATGGAGAGAAAAAAGGAGGAAAAGAAGGAGCGGATTGTAATTTTTAATCTTTCGGGGGCGTTAATACTGCCTTTTGATAGAAAAATTACCCTTTGGTGTGATGCCATTAGGGCCTGCAGTGTTCCGCTCTTAGATGGAATAATTTATGAAAACTATCAGAGAAGTTTTCATAAAGAAATTATCCCTTTGTTGGCGGCGGCTGGTAGCTGGACTGAACAGCAGAAAAATGAAGTTATCGTGACCGCTCGTGGTTCATTTGATAACGATAATTTTCTTAGTCTGTCTGGTTTAGCTAGAAAAATGGAAGAGCTCAAAGAGCATTATGACTTGGGAATAGTTACTAATCGTTCCCGAGCAGAGCTTAGAGATTCTCTTTCCAAGCTTGGTTTTAAAAGCTCTTGGTTTCAGGTGATGCATACTTCAGATGATGGAGTTTTCAAGCCCAATCCGAAAGTTTTTAGAAACATTTTGCATGATTACCAGAAAGAGGATATTCTCTATGTTGGTGCCTGTAAGAATGACTTAGCTACGGCTGAAAAAGCAGGCATAAAATTTTGGGGGATTAGCAGTTCAATTTGCCCTCAAGGGTTATTTTGGGCTTACGGCTTAAAAGAGGACCAAACCTTTCCATCCATCATTGAGGTGTTGGATAGGTTAATTGTTTATTAGAGAGTGATTGAATGGGGCCCCTAGTCTTAATGATTAGGGGTTTTTTTAAATCTAGGATTTTTATTTTTTGGCGGTGCTAGCGGCGCAAAAGTAAGACGATGAATGGGGCAGGGTCCAAATTCTTTTAGAGCAGCTAAGTGCTGCTTAGTGCCATAACCTTTATGCTGTTTAAAGCCATATTTAGGGTATTTTTTATCGTATTCAACTAAGAGATAATCACGGCTAACTTTGGCAACAATTGAGGCGGCGGCAATTGCAAAGACACTGGCATCGCCACCAATAATTGTTTCTTGGGGAATGTCTAAACGGGGAATCTTGTTTTGACCGTCAATTAAAATATAGTCCGGTTTAATTTTAGAAGCTTCTATTGCGCGTTTCATCGCCAACAGGCTAGCTTGTAAAATATTAATTCGGTCAATAACTTCGTGGCTAATAACACTAATTTCGACGGCAGCTGCTTTTTCTTTAATTAGAGAAAAAAGGCGCTCTCTTTTTTTAGCACTTATTTTTTTAGAATCATTTATTTCTGCTAGTTCGGGGTCATTTTTAGGGAAGTCGGGTCCTAGGATAACGCAAGCGGCTACTACCGGACCAGCCAAAGGCCCACGCCCAGCTTCATCGACGCCAGCGACGTATTGGTAATTTTTTTCCCAGAGTTTAAGTTCTTTTTCTAAATCGAGCATAATAATCTTTAATATTAAAAATTTAACACAGCTAAAGTTTAAAAGCGAGGGGCTTTAAAATTAGAATAGTTTGCTATAATCAAAATATGACTTTTGAAATAATAATTATTAAAAAAACTCCAATTCCTTATTCCATTAGCAATTCTGCTGGGCATTGTCTGCGTCTAGAAATTAAAGACGGTCGGGTTTATTTATTTAAACCGCGCTGGGTAAGCAAAGTTAGGGCTCAGAAATTTTTAGAAAGCAAGAGCGCTTGGTTAGAGCGCAATCTCGCTAAAGAGCGAAAACAAATTCCTTTGTACCCTTTAGCTAAGACGGAGTTACCAATGTTTAAAAAAGAAATTATTAGTCGCTTAAATTATTTTAATCAGGGTTATAATTTTAATTGGCAGCGTGTCAGTATCCGTCATCAGACGACTAGGTGGGGAAGTTGTTCGCCCAAAGGGACTTTAAGTTTTAATAGTCGCTTGGCTAATTTGCCTTTAGAGCTTCAAGATTATATTATTGTTCATGAGCTTTGTCACTTAAAAGTTCCTAATCATTCACCAAAATTTTGGAAACTTGTTGAAAAAACTCTGCCTGATTATTTAATTAGACGGCGAGCTTTAAGGCGATATCGACTAGCGGTTTTGTTTTAGGTTGACAATAGTAATGTTTTGTGATAATTTCTAAGCAAGAGCCCGGATGGCGAAATTGGTAGACGCGCAGCGTTCAGGTCGCTGTGAGAGAAATCTCATGAGGGTTCGAGTCCCTCTTCGGGCACCAAGATAAATTTATTTTTAAGTTTTTCTTGTTTATAAATTTAGAAAGTGTTAAAGTTAGTTTAAGTCTTTTAGGAGGAAATTAGGATTTAACAGTAAAATAAAAAAGTTATTTATTTTAAATAGCCGATAACTGTGCAAACAGTTATATAGTCCCTTAATACTTAAAATATTCGATCATGGAAAAAAAAGGAGGAAACGGAAGTAACGGAGAAAATCAGGGAAACGGAAGTAATGGTTGTTGTGGCTACTGGGAGGAAATTCAGAAAGCTGCTTGTCTTACTGAGCGAGAAAAAGATGACCTGGATCTGGCCAATACAATTTTAATGTTTGCCAGAAAGCCACATCGCGATTTTTCTGAAGAAATTCAGAAAATGGCTCGTTCCGGAAAAACAGAGCTGGAGGCCAGAGATTTTTTAAAAAGAGAAATTCCCTGGAAATTATTTCAAAAGAGTGAAAGTTCCAGGCGGAAGCTTTGTTATGTAATTTCTCTGTACTTGAAATTATTCAGGCAGGTTGAACAGGTAGTTAACCCCGGTGAATTTTGGCCGCCTGCCGAAGACCAGTTTGTTCTCCTCTTTGAGGAGCATGAAAATTTCCGTTCAAAACGCACGCTTCGAAAGGGAGAATGTGTTGGCGGATTTTTCCCGCAGGACTAACATGCAAAATGTTAACCAGTCCAAGACCGAGCTTTAAGCCCGGTCTTTTTTTTAATCAGAAAATTTGGTAGTAAAAACAGCTGCTTTTAAGGGGTTTTAAAATACTTTTTTAGGGTTGAAAAAAATCTAAAAATTCGTTATACTGTCAGCAGTTTTTTTAATTTTAATTCTGGTTATTTAGCTCAGCTGGTTAGAGCGCTGCGTTCACATCGCAGAGGTCAGTGGTTCAAGTCCACTAATAACCACCAATCGTTTATTGTCGATTGAATAATTCTTTTAAATGAGTTTTTCAATAATTATTAAGCGACAGCGATTAAGAAAATTTTTTTTATGAAATTAATATTCCGTTTACTTTTTAACGCCACTTGGATTCTCCTCGGATCTTTTTTAATTGGCGGCTTAGAGGTGAGTAGTTTTTATATCGCTTTAATTGTGGCGATTATCTTAGGTTTGGTTAATGCTTTAATTCGCCCAGTTTTAATTATTTTAACTTTACCAATTAACATTCTTTCTTTAGGTTTATTTACTTTTATTATTAATGCTCTTTTAGTTTGGTTTGTTTCTAGTTTTATTCAAGGCTTCGCTTTGGCTGGTTTTTGGCCAGCTCTCTGGCTAGCTATTTGGTTATGGCTAGGAAGTTTTATTACTAATCTTTTATTAACCGACGATTAAACGACGGTTGATTTAGAATATCTATCCATCAAAAATATTGTATGACTTATCAAGAGGCCTACGAATACTTAGATTCGCTTCATAATTTGCCGCGCGTTTATCGCGGTAAAGGGAATTGGCAGAATACACCGACTATTTTAAAGGGCATGCATGCCATGCTGCGTTTAGACGGAAATCCTCAGCTAAAAATTCCTCATTATATACATGTGACCGGGACCAGCGGTAAAGGCTCAGTCTCTTTAATGATTAGCCAGATGTTGGTTGCCCAGGGTTTTAAGGTTGGAACTATAACCTCGCCGCATCCAACAAAAATTACTGAGCGCTGGCAGGTTAATGGCCGCTCTATGTCGGAGAAGGATTTTGTTAAGACAATTGAAGAGTTAAAGCCAGTTTGGGATACTTATGCAAATGAAGTGAAGTTCACTTTTCCTTCAATGTCTAGTTTAAACACTTTGATTGCTTTACATTATTTTGCTAAGCAAAAAGTTGATTTTGCGGTCATGGAAGTTGTTTGTGGCGGTAAAAATGACAGCACTAATATTATTCCTCATAAAGATGTAGCCATTATTACTAATATTGGCCTTGATCATTTAGGTGTTTTGGGAACTAATAAAGAAGTAATTGCTCTTAATAAATCAGGGATTATAAAGAAGGGTTGCGATGTTATTACTGCTGAAGGAAATCCTAGAATAATCCATATTTTGAAAATAGCCGCCGCTAAAAAGAAAGCCCGTTCTTTTGAAGAGGTTGACGCTAGTCGTTATAGCTTCTTGATTAATGGTGAGGTCTTAAAGCATGGTTGGGAGGGCTTAGACTTTCGAATTAATGGCGAAGAATATCATATAAATAATTTGGGTTATCATCAGGTTGCTAATGCTCGAGTTGCGATTGCGGCGGCAAAAAAGCTAGGCTTGAGTCAGGACGCGATTAAACGAGGCCTGGCTAATACTGTTTTCCCGATTCGTTTTGAAGTTGTTTCTCAAAAGCCTTATATTATTTTAGATGGCGCCCATAATCCTGATAAAGTTCGAGCGACGATTTCTAGTCTTAAAAGCCTAAAAGGTAAGTATAAAAAATTACACCTCTTAGTTGGTTTTTCTGACAATAAAGATCACAGTTCTTTTTTAGATGAACTTCTGGCTTTGAATCCAAAAAGTTTAGCTTGTACGCGCTTTACTCAAAATATTTTTCGCAAATCCGCCGACCCTAAGAAGTTAAAAAATTCAGCTTTAAAGATAAAGCCCCGGTTAAAGGTGGGCAGTTTTTTAGATCCTAAAGCTGCCTTAGCCTGGAGCCAGGAGCAACTGGGACCTGAAGATTTGTTACTGATTACCGGGTCAATGTTTTTATCAGGTGAGCTGCGCTCAATTTTTAAGAAAATTGGATAATTGATAATTTTTAAGCTTAGCCCTAAAAAACCGGTTTGACCGGTTTTTTTGTTTTTATTGAGTATTTATTTTATAATCAAAGAGCAGCTATTTAGATTATGTTTAAAAAAAATTTCTTAGGTGAATCCTGGCGTTGGGCTTTCCTTATCTTAATAGTAGTAGCGGCAATATTCGTGAGATTTTTGTTGCCATCCGGCACTTGGGAGTGTTATAACGGCCAGTGGGTAAAAAGAGGAAAACCGAATACGCCTCGGCCGACTAAGGCTTGTTTAATCGATAAGGGTCCTTTAGGTGAGCTAATCGCTGATACGGAATTAATTTTAGGGAATTACAATTCTGCTAAGAATAAAAATGACTTGGATTCCCAAACTGTTTCAGAGACAGAGGCAAGAATAATTCTTAAAACTCCAAGTCTGGAAGATTCCGTTCTTAGCCCGTTAGCGGTTACGGGCTTGGCTCCTGATGATTGGTTTTATGGGGGGGAGCTTTTAGTTGAGCTTAGAGATGATAAACAGCAGTCTTTGGCAAAACATTTTGCCAGCAAGCAGCCGCTTGCCGCCGCGGTTGCGGGCTATGCTCCGTTTGCCGCCTTGATTGAATTTGAGACAAGAGCCGAAAGCGGTTATTTATTGATTTATAAAAATAATTTAACAAAGACTGACTCAGAGAGCCTTATTCAAGAGTGGCCGATTTCATTTAATCAGTCTAGATGATGGTTAAAGTCCGAGAGGTATTCGAAAAAATTATGAAAAATTTAAAATTTTACAATACTCTTTCAAGAGAGCTTGAAGAGTTTAAAGCCATTGAGCCGCCCTTAGTTGGTCTTTATACTTGTGGTCCGACGGTTTATAATTACGCTCATTTAGGGAATCTGCGTACTTATTTATTTGAAGATTGGTTAAAACGAGTCTTGCTTTACGCTGACTATGAGGTTAAGCATATTATGAATGTCACTGATGTGGGGCATTTAGTTGGCGATGGTGATTTAGGGGAAGATAAAATGGAACTAGGATCAGCTCGAGAAGGGCGGAGCGCTTGGGAAATAGCTGATTACTATTGGCAGGCCTTTCGCGATGATTTAAAAATGTTAAACATTGCCGAACCAACTCAGTGGGCTAAAGTAACTGACAATATTCCTGAGCAGATTGAGTTAATTAAGCTTTTAGAAAAGAAAGGGTTTACTTATTTAACTCCAGATGGCCTTTATTTTGATACCGTCAAATTTCCTGATTATAATAAATTGTCCCATCTGCATTTAGAAGACTTAATTGAGGGGGCGCGAGTAGAGAAAAATATTGCCAAGAAAAATCCAACTGATTTTGCGCTTTGGAAATTTTCACCAGCTGGAAAGAAAAGACAAATGGAATGGAAATCTCCGTGGGGGCTTGGTTTCCCTGGTTGGCATATTGAATGTTCGGCCATAGCCCTTAAATATTTAGGTCAAAATCAAGATATTCATTGTGGTGGCATTGATCATATTAATGTTCATCATACTAATGAAATTGCTCAAAGTGAGGCAGCTACCGGCAAAAAGTTTTTTAATTATTGGCTGCATGGCGCTTTTTTAAATATTGTTGGCGGCAAAAAGATGGCTAAAAGTGCTGGTAATTTTTTGACATTGAAAAACTCCTTAATAGAAAAGAAAATTAACCCTCTGGCTTTTCGCTTAGCAGCTGCTTCGGTTCATTATCGAAAGCCAATGGAGTATTCGGAAGCTTCTTTGCGGCAAGCTGAGAATACTTGGCGCAATCTGTTGCGACAGGTAGCGGCTTTACCGGAAACTCCGGGAAAAATTAATTCTGCCTGGCAGGAAAGTTTTTTTCAGGCTATTGCTGATGACCTTAATCTCCCTCAAGCATTAGCAGTTACTCAAGATTTGTTAAAATCAAATTTAACAGAAGCTGACAAATTGGCGACTGTTCTAGACTTTGACCGTGTTTTGGGTTTTTCTTTAGCTAAGGCTAAAGAGTTAGCTGACCGAGAAATTTCTCTAGAAGAATTAGCTCCAGAGATAAAGGAGTTAGTTTTAGCTAGGGAGCAAGCGCGCACAAATCATGATTTTACAACTTCTGATCGTTTGCGTGAGGAATTGCGACAGCGTGGTTACGCGGTTGAAGATTTAAAGGGAGGAGTGAAGATAATTACTTTAGATTAAACAATGATTCGAGAAATATTAAAAAAAATAAAAAAGGCTCCTTCTTCAAAAATTGATTTAAAGGAGGCCAAGTTACGTTTAAAAGCGGCAAATAATTTTTGGGCGCAATTGCCGCGTCCAATTTTAGCTCAAGCGCCTTTAGCAGGTTTTACTGATTCTCCTTTTCGGCAAATTGTCGCTAGTTTTGGAGCAATGGTTACTTATAGTGAAATGATTTCGGCGGCGGCTCTTTTTTATGATTCGGCAGAAACCTATCGTCTTCTAAAATTTAGCCCCAAAAAAGAGGGGCACTATGTTGTTCAATTATTTGGAGCCGAGCCGGAGCATTTTGCGGTGGCTAGTCGTTTAGTAACAGAAAAAATAAAACCAGCAGGAATTGATATTAATTTTGGTTGTCCAGTGCCTAAGGTGACCAAGCAGGGAGCGGGAGCTGCCTTAATGGCTGATTTGCCTCGGGCTCGAGCAGTGGTTGAAGCAGTTTTAGCTAACACTGATTTACCTGTCTCTATTAAAATTAGAAGCGCTTCTGGCGCTGTCGGGGCTAAAGATTTTTTAGCTTATCTTAAAGATTTGCCGATTGCCGCCTTGATGATTCATGGTCGAACTCGAAAACAGGGTTTTGCTGGACCGGTAGATGTGGCGACAATTAAAGAAGCAGTTGCTAACTTCTCTGGTCCAGTTCTAGCTAATGGGGGGGTAAATTCTTTAGCTGAAGCTAATCATCTTTTAGAGGTAAGCGGCGCTGCCGGTCTTGGTCTGGGGCGAGGTTCATTGGGGCGACCCTGGTTGTTTAGAGAGATTATTAATCAGAAGGAGGAAAAATTTTCTTGGCCAGAGATTGCCTCTTTAATGTTGACTCAAGGGCGACTAACTGAAAAGCTAAAGGGAAGTGAGGCTTTTTTAGAATTGCGCAAACAGTTATGTTATTATGTTCAAGGCCTGCCCGATGCTAGCAGTATTCGATCGGCAGTTGTCAAAATAAAAAATTATTTCGATTTAAAAAATATTTTAGAACCAGTTATTAAAAAGAAAAATCCTCTTTAAAATATGATTTTAAAAATAAATACAACAATTCCCGATACTGTTAACGTTTCCTTATTAAAAGAAGGTCAAGTTTTTTTACTTAAAGATATTTTGACACCCCGGGCTCAATCTGAGAATTTATTGTTGGCAATTATTGATATTCTGGCGGAGGCAAAAATTTCTTGGTCGGATTTAGATGGAATTCAGGTAGTAGTTCGAGGGGGCTCCTTTACAAGCCTGAGAATTGGAGTTTTGACTGCTAACGCTTTAGCTTATGCGGCTAATTTGCCTTTGCAAGCAATTGGAGTTGACGGTGAAGATTTATCAAAAGATAATTTAAAAAAATTTTTAAATCATAAAATTGCTGTTCCAGAATACGATGGGGAGCCGAATATAGGACAGACTAAAAAGAAAAGCAAGCAGGTATCTAATTAAGTTATCCACAGCGAAAAAACAAGTATTTTTTAAGTCACTTATCCACAGTGATTTTTTTTATTCTAAGATTAGCTAATATATTTTAAAAAGGGCTGACTTTTTTTGTGTTGACCCGGGTAGCGGCTTGGTGTATAATTGGGGCATAAAGTCAAAAAGTGGGGAAAGGAGGTGAATTTCTTTTAACCACTAAGAAACAAGCTTTATGTTTATCGGTGAGTATCAGCACAATCTAGATGACAAAGGGCGCTTGGCAATCCCGGCAAAGTTTAGAGGCGCCTTTAAAAAAGGAGCAGTTGTAACCAAAGGCTTGGATAACTGTTTGGTTTTGTATTCAGCTGAACAATTCTCAGTGATTGCTAAAAAATTTGCCGCTCTTCCTTTAAGTCAAGCGCGAGCGCGGGCTTTTTCTAGACATATGTTGGCGGGGGCAATGGATGTTGAATTTGATGTTCAGGGGCGAATAACTTTGCCCGAATATCTGCGCCAGTTTGCCGGCGTCAAGAAAAACGTTATCATCGCTGGCTTATATAATCATTTAGAAATTTGGGATGAAAGCGCTTGGAAGAATTATAAGGCTGATGCTGATAAGCATAGTAACGAGATTGCTGAGCAGTTAGGAGATTTAGGTATTTAAAAACATGAGTTATTCCCATCAAGCAGTTTTACTGGAAACAGTCCTTTCTTATCTGGAACCGCAAGCCGGTCAATGGTTTATTGATGGAACATTAGGTGGTGCTGGCTATACTATTGCTTTAGCGACGGCAGTTGGTTCGAGTGGTCGGGTCTTAGCTCTTGATTTAGATGATTTAGCTTTAGAAAATGCCCGGCAAAAGTTTTCTGCTCTGGGCTTAAATAATGTTTCTTTAATTAAAGGTAATTTTCGTAACTTGATAAATATTGCTCAGTCCGAGTTTGGTCCAGAGCAAAAATGGTCCGGTTTAGTTTTAGACCTTGGTTTATCTTCGGCCCAAATAGATGATCAGAATCGTGGTTTTTCATTCCAAGGTAATCGCCCCCTAGATATGTCTTTCGGTGGGGAAGAGTTTGCCGCAGTAAAGACGACAACGATTGTTAACCGTTATCCGCTAGCAAAATTGGCGGCAATAATTTCAGAGTATGGCAATGAGCCTCAGGCCTGGAGTCTGGCTAAAAAAATTGTTCGGGCTCGCAAAAAAACAGAGATTAAAACTACCGCTCAACTTCTAGAGATTACTGGCTTAAATCGCCCTTTTCGAGGAAAAACGCATCCGGCAACTAAATTATTTCAGGCTTTGCGGATGGAAACTAATCAAGAGAAAAAAGCTTTAGAGGAAGTATTGGCAGCTAGTTTAAAATTATTGGCTCCGGGTGGGAAATTAGTGGTTGTTTCCTTTCATAGCGGAGAAGACCGAATAGTTAAAGAATTTATAAGAAGAGAAAGCCGAACTTGCATTTGTCCACCGACCGCCCCAGTTTGTATTTGTGAACATCAGAAACAGTTTAACCTTTTGACAAAAAAACCAGTGATTGCCGATTTAGCTGAGAATAGTCGTAACCCTCGGGCTCGCAGCGCTAAACTCCGAGCAGCCATTAAAATTTAATAATTTTTAAATTCCAATAGGTTAACAATAATTTTATGACGGCTTTTATCATCACTAAAAAATCTAATTATCTTACCGGTCAGGTAAAAATTGAGCGTCGCCTAAATCTCCGTTTTTTTAATTTGATTTTTGGTTTTTTAATTTTAATTCTCGGCACCGTTCAACTAGTTGTTGTTAATGATTTGGCAGTTAAAGGTTTTACAATTAGAGAGTTAAAAACTGAAGCAGCAAAGCTCGAAAGTGAGTTGCTTGATCGCGAGGCGCAAGTGATGAGAATGCAGGCTCACCAAGAATTAAATAATAAAGTTAGCCGCTTAAATATGGTTGCCGTTGGAGAAGTTGAATATTTAACAGTAAATGATAATAACGTTTTAGCTAAAAAATAGAAAAGGACAATTTTAAAAAGCGGAGTTTTTTGGCTGAAGCAAGATTAACATGTGGCGCAAAGATGAGAGACAACAGAAGAAGAAAAAAGAGTCCGCAGATAATAATCGCCTGGGTTTGGTAGTCGCGATTATTTTTTTATTGGCAGCCTCTTTAATTGGCCGACTTTTTTATTTGCAAATTATAAAACATGATACTTATCGGGCGCTTGCGGCTAATCAGCACGAATCTTCTGGGGAGTTGGCAGCTGAAAGAGGAAAAATTTTAATTACCGATTCCCTTAATCGCGCCGACGGTACTTATGCTTTGGCTACTAATAAAGATTTTTATTTAATTTTTGGAATTCCTAAAGATATTGAGGATCCAGTCTTCATTGCTGAGCAGATATATGAATTTTTTGACGCTGCGACCGTTCTTGAAGAAGTCGAGGCAGCAATTGGGACGACTACGCCACTTTTAGAAGAAGAGAGTTTAACTGATAAGATTAAGCGTTTAAATAATGATGATAGTTTAGATGCCGAAACACGGCGCCGAGAAATTGATGAAGCGATTCGTTATGAACACCATCGCCAAGAAGCAGCTGATCTTTTAGGCGAAAACGCGACTACTAAAGAACAGCTAATTACTACTAAGAAGGCGGCGATTATAGAAAAGTATCAGACAAAGCTTAGTCGTCCTGGTGGTCAGTATACAGTTATCCGTAATAAGGTTAGTAATCAAACTTTGCTTGATTTTTACGCTTTTATGAATAATCGCTTGGCCTCTTCAACCGCCTCTTCAACGGTGATGGTTAAGCCCGATGATTTGATGATTTCGGTCGGTCAAGTTGTTAATCGGGAAACTAAAGAAGCGGTTAAGATAAAAGGTTTTAGTTTTGAAACAAAAAAATTCCGCTATTATCCAGAAGAAACCCTTGGTTCGCAGTTACTTGGTTTTGTTAGTTATGCAGACAGTCAGGGTGCGGGGCGTTATGGTTTGGAGCAATATTTTAATAAGGAATTATCAGGAACAGTGGGCTATTACAAAGGTGAATTTGGTAATAATAATTCAGTTATTGTTAACGATCGTGAATATGTCGAACCAGTTCCCGGCGTTGATATTGTTTTAACAGTTGATCGGAGTCTTCAATTTTTTGCTTGCGAAGAATTAGAAAAAACTGTGAAAAAATTCAACGCTAAGGGGGGCACGGTTTTGGCAATGGATGTTAAGACGGGAGCAATTTTAGCAATGTGTTCCGCTCCTAATTTTGATCCTAATAATTATGGAGCAGTTAAGGACTTATCAATTTTTAAGAATCCGGCCATCACTGATCAATATGAGCCAGGGTCAGTCTTTAAAGCAATAACAATGGCGATTGCTTTAAATGAGGAGAAAGTGACTCCAAATACAATTTATCACGATTCAGGCGAAATCTATATTCAGGGATGGTCTAAGGCGATTCGTAATTCAGATTTTTCAACTAAAGGCGCTCATGGAGATGTTGATATGAATTATGTTTTGGAAAACTCTTTAAACACAGGCGCAATTTATGCAATGCGACAGGTGGGAGCAGGAACCTTTGCTGATTATGTTGAAAATTTTGGTTTCGGAAAAAGGACAGGAGTTGAATTAAGCGGAGAAGCTTTTGGTAATATTAATAATTTGAAACAAAAAAAAATTAAAGATATCGATGCCGCGGTCGCTTCTTTTGGTCAAGGGATATCAGTTACTCCTTTACAAATGCTCTCTTCTTATCAGGTTTTTGCTAATGATGGTTATTTAATGAAGCCTTATATCGTTAAAGAAATTCGTCGTCCTGATGGACAGGTATTTGTAACCAGTCCTGTTCGTGAACGTCAAGTAATTTCTGCCAAGACGGCGACAACTATTTTAGGAATGCTTGGCAATGTGGTTGTGACTGGCCATTCCAAGAAGGCGGATATCCCGGGTTATTATATTGGCGGTAAAACTGGAACTGCTCAAATTGCTGTTGATGGTAAGTATATTCAAGATCGTTATAATCATACTTTTGTAGGGATTGCGCCGATTGACAATCCTCGGTTTGTTTTATTGACGAGAATTGACAGCCCCGAAGGAGTGCAGTACGCTGAGGGTTCGGCTTTGCCCCTATGGACGGAAGTAGCTAAGTTTATGCTTCAATATTATGAAGTTCCGAAAAGCAAATAACAAGATAATTATATGCGGTCGTTGATAAAAATAATTTTAAAATTTTTAGCGAAACGTATTTTACAAAAATATCGCCCTCAAGTGGTGGGTATTACGGGCAGTATTGGTAAAAGCAGTGCCAAAGAAGCGGTTTATCAAGTTTTAGCGTCTCAGTTTCGGGTGCGCGTAACTGCTAAAAATTATAATAATGAATTAGGTGTTCCTTTGACAATCATTGGTCGCGAATCAGCCGGTCGTTCGGCTCAGCAGTGGTTAAAAATTTTTTTCTACGCTCTGGGTTTGATTTTAAAACGCCAGGCTGATTATCCTGAAATTTTAATTTTAGAATTAGGAGTTGATCGCCCAGGCGACATGGCCTATCTTTGTTCGATTGTCAGGCCTGAAGTTGGCTTAGTAACGGCTGTTTCTTACGCTCATCTAGAGTTTTTTGGCACTGTTAATAACATAAAAAAAGAAAAGCAGATTTTAATTGAGCAGGTGCCTAATAAAGGTTTATCGGTTTTAAATTATGATAACGAGCTAACTCGAGAAATGGCGGCTCTGAGTCGGGCGCGAGTCCTAACTTATGGTTTAGACGAAAAGGTTGATTTACGAGCTCAAGATATTGTTTATAATTTTGAAAAGGGCGACTATGATTTATCCGGCATTCATTTTAAATTGAGTTACGATGGAGCAATTGTGCCGGTGTTTATGAAAAATGTTTTATCGGAGCCGGCTCTTTATGCCGCTTTAGCTGGGGCGGCGGTTGGCTTGTATTTTAAGCTTAACTTGGTAAACATTGCCGCTGCTTTGAGTAATTTTAATCTCCCGCCAGGACGAATGAATCTTTTGGCTGGTCTTAATCATAGCTTTATTCTTGACGATACTTACAATGCTTCACCAGATGCCGCCGTGGCTGCTTTAAACATTTTATCTCGTTTAAAAGTTGCGCCAACTAGTAAAAAATACGCTGTTTTAGGGGATATGCGCGAGATTGGCGATTTTACTGAGGCTGGTCATCGATTAGTTGGTAAAGTTGCGGCTCAATCAGGAATTGATAGTTTATTAGTAATTGGCGCTTGTTCTAAATTTATAAAAGCGGGGGCACTTGAGGCTGGTTTTCCCGATGAAAAAGTGCAGCTTTTATCAACTTTAGATGAGGCAGTCGCTTTTATTAGACCCTTAATTTCACATGGTGATGTTGTTTTAGTTAAGGGGTCGCAGGCGATGCGTTTAGAAAGAGTCGTTAAAGAAATTATGGCCGAGCCAGAGCAGGCTGACTCGCTTCTAGTGCGTCAGGGGCCGAGTTGGCAAAACTAAAATAGTTAATAATCTCTTGAAAAAACCGCCATAAATAGCGGTTTTTTAGAGTTTTTAACTTGCTTATTGAAAAGGCCTGATTTATAATAAATAGAGTTGATTTTTAATAAATATTTATGAAAATTTTGATTATTGGCAGCCGTGGCGCCTTAGGCCAACAGTTAAGTAAAGTTTTTTCTCAAGGAGATGATGATTTATTTGCCTGGGATTTTCCGGAATTTAATTTAACTGATTTTAAATCTTTAAGGGCTAGACTCGAATCTTTGAGGCCTGATTTGATTATTAATGCAGCCGCTTATAACGCGGTTGATAAATGCGAGCAGGATTTAATTGAGAAAGAATTAGCCTTTGTTTTAAATGAAGCTCTTCCTAAGACTTTGGCTGATTTTACCGTTGATACTCAGGCAATTCTGATTCATTATTCAACTGACTATGTTTTTAGTGGCGATGGACAACAAAAATTAGATGAGACTGCCAGGCCAAATCCACTTAATAATTATGGCGTCAGTAAGGCGGCCGGCGAGAAAGTTTTGTCTGACAAGTTAAACTTAAAATATTATTTAATTAGAACCTCTAAATTATTCGGACCAAAAAGTGACAGCCCTTTTGCTAAAAATTCTTTTTTTGCGCTCATGAAGAAGTTATCTTTTGAACAAGCAAGTTTAAAAGTAGTTAATGATGAGAAGGGTTGTTTCACATATACCCCCGATTTAGCTCAAGCGACTTTTACTTTGCTTAAAGAAAATTACCCTTTTGGTATTTATCATTTAGTCAATCCGCCAGCAGCAACTTGGTATGACGGGGTTTTAGCTCTCAAAGAATTAGCTGATTTAAAAGTGGAAATATTACCGATTCCGGGCTCTAGTTTAGAGCGACCAGCTAAACGTCCTTATGACTCAACTTTAATAAACACTAAGTTTCCAGCTCTTAGAGATTACCGAGAGGCACTCAAAGAGTATTTAATTAATTTTTTATGAAAGGAATAGTTTTATCCGGTGGCAGCGGTACCCGTTTACGCCCCCTAACTAAAATTACCAGTAAACAGTTGTTGCCAGTTTATGATCGGCCGATGATTTATTATCCACTTAATACTTTAATTAAGGCTGGTATTAAGGAAATCTTAATTATTGTCGCCCCGGAGCGGGCGGGGGATTATTTAAATCTTTTAGGTAGTGGTAAACAGTGGGGGGTCAAGTTTACTTATGAGATTCAAGATGAGCCAGGAGGATTGGCGCAGGCATTTTTGATTGGCGAAAATTTTATTGATGATGACGATGTTGCTCTTATTTTGGGAGATAATATTTTTGAGGATGATTTAGCAACAGAAATAAAAAGTTTTTCTGGTGGCGCAAAGGTTTTTGCTAAATCTGTTCCGGACCCTGAGCGTTTTGGGGTAGTGAAATTTAATGAGCAGCAACAAGCAGAAAGATTAGTTGAGAAGCCGCAAGAGTTTCTAAGCTCTTATGCGGTAACTGGTTTATATGTTTGCGATGCGCGAGCCGTTGGCTTTGCTAAAGAATTAAAGCCTAGTGCCAGAGGTGAATTAGAGATTGTTGATGTTTTGAACAAATATTTAGAAAGAAATGAATTAACAGTTGGGTCGGTGACTGGTGAATGGTTGGATGCGGGAACTTTTGATAGTCTGCTTAGGGCTCAGATTATTGCCAAAGATCATTTAACTAAAAACATGATTATCTAGTATGAAATTAGCAGTCGGCTTTATTACTTATAACAGTGCAACGGCAATTTATTTGCCCTATTTTTTAGACAGTTTATTTAAAGCGTTAGCGTTTTGTCCGGCTCAAGATTTACGCCTTTTGGCGATTGATAATAGTGATGAAGCCGATAATCATAATCAAGATTACGTGGAGGAGTTTATTAATAATAAGGGAGCCTTGATAGATTTCCAGTGGCCAGGGGTTAACCTTGGTTTTTCTAAAAGTTATAACCGAATGATTCAAGAGGCGTCTATCTGGGGGGCTGATTACTTTTTAATGATTAATCCCGATACAGTTATTGATCCTCAGGCAATTAATTTATTAGTAGCAGCTTTGGCGGCTAATCCGGAGTTAGGGGCAGTTGTTCCAAAAATAAAACGCTGGGATTTTGATAAGCGACAACTCACTGATTATTTAGATAGTTGTGGTTTGGTTTTGGGGCTTGGTTTACAGTTTTTTGATTTAGGGCAGGGGGAGTTAGATAGGGGGCAATATGATCAGGCACAAATTATTGGCCCTTCGGGAGCGGCGGCTTTATTTAGAATGTCAGCCTTAAAGACAGTTAAAGAGGCGACTGGTTACCTAGATGAGCGTTTTTTTATGTATAAAGAGGATTGTGATTTAGCTTATCGTCTTAATAGGGCTGGTTATAAATCTCATTTTGTTAAAGAGGCTCTTGTTTATCACGATCGAACAGTCGCCGTGCCGGAAGGTGGCCTGAGGGGGCGACTCCTGTCTCGTCGTTCGCGCAGTCGTCAAGTGCGTTCCTGGTCTTTTGTAAATGATCATCTTTTATTTTTTAAACATTGGTCTAGCCAAAGTCTCAGAGATAAATTTTTTATTCTCTTAAAGGTCTTAAAAATGTTTGTTTGGGCTTTGGCAATGGAGCCTTTTTTGCTTAAAGATTACAAGAAAATAAATAAATTACGTCAGGTGCCAAGCAAGCTTAATTAAATACTTGACTAATACAATATATTATGCTAAATTAGAGTCAATGTTTTTAGTTTAAAGTCTTAATTGGGCTTTTTTGATAAGACATTTTTTTAACTCTTTTATAACGTTAGAGTAAAACTGCAAGTTATAAAATGAGAACTAATTTTTTTAGTATGGAAAATATTCTTGAAAAAATTGTTAAAGAGCAGAAACAAGAGGAGCTCGAAAAATTAAACGCAATTAATATCGTTGCCAACTTATTAAGCGAATTACCAGAACGAGAGTCTGATGTTTTATCGCGTCGTTATGGTTTGCGCGGTGGTCGTGGTGAAACTTTAGAAAAAATTGGTCAAACTCATAATTTGACGCGTGAACGGGTTAGACAAATTGAGGTCGCGAGCGTTAAAAAAATTAAAAAATTAGATAAGATAGATTCTTGTTTGGGCGCTTTTAAGGAAGCGGTCGCCGAGCTTATAAAACGTCACGGTGGCCTTTTAAATCGTGAATATTTATTAGACATCTTAACTGTTTATGCTTTAGAGTTAGGAAGAGAAAACCGGCAAGAACCAGATTCGGAAACTAAGGTTATTTATCGTAATCATGCAGATTTTTTAATTTCCAAACTCTTAGAAGATGAAATTGAAACTTTGAAAAAATCTGATCGCTTTGTTGTTTCTTATAAATTAAAAGCCTCAGAAACAAAGATTTTGGAAGATTTAGCTGATGATTTGTTAAATAGAGTTTCTCATTTAAGCGAGACAATGCCGACTGAGGATTTATTAGAACTCATTAAAGGTTTAGACGCTTATAATCGTTATCAAGAGGAAATTATCAAAGATGGTGATTTGGATGTAACTTCTGTTTTTAAGAGTAAAATTTTTCCCGATAAAGGTGAATTAATTAATTCTAATAAAGTTTTATATGGTTTGTTGCGCGCTGTTCGTGGCGTTGCGCGAAATAATTTTGGTTATTGGGGGTCAACTGCTTCCCATGAAATTAAGCCAAAGACAGTTAATGATAAAATTTATTTAATTTTGAAGAATACTGGACATCCGCTTCATTTTACGGAAATCGCCCAGCGAATTAATGAAGTGGGGTTTGATAAAAAGTCGGCTAATCCAGCAACTGTTCACAACGAGCTTATTTTAGATAGTCGTTATATTTTAACCGGGCGCGGAATGTATGGTTTAAAGGAGTGGCAAGAGGTTCCGGTGGAAAAGAAATAAAAAAAGTTTTTCTCATAAAAAATAAAATTAAAAACGCTCTTTGGGCGTTTTTATTTTTGTTTGGATATGTTAAAATAAGGCCATGGATATAATGATTGATACCTCGCGTTTGGATTATTTTTTTTCCGCTGATTTGGCCGAAATGTTTTGGCTTTTTTTTGCTAATGTCGGCTGGATTATTTTGGCGATTTTTTTTCTTTTAGGGGTGCGAGAGATTTATCTTTTGTATATTCAAGATAAGTTTGCGTCCGGTCTAAAGTATGTCTTATTGGCGATTGATATTCCGCGGGGTAACGCGCAGTCTCCAAAAGCAGTGGAAAACCTTTTTACTTATTTAGGCGGCGCTCACGGTTCCATCAGTTTTTATGAAAAATGGTTTGAGGGTCGTTTTCAGCAAGCTTTTAGTTTTGAAATTGTCGGTATTGATGGTTATACGCAATTTGTTATTCGGACTCCAGTCGAGCAACGATTTTTGTTGGAGTCAGCTATTTATTCTCAATACCCCGATGCAGAAATAAGTGAGATTGACGATTATACCGCGGGTGTACCCCATCGCTTTCCTGACGACGAGTGGGACCTGTGGGGCGGGGAGTTTGTTTTAACTGGACCAGATTCCTATCCAATAAAGCTTTATTCAGAATTTGAGTCTATGCAAGGAGAACCAGAAGAGCGCTTTAAGGATCCAATGGCAACCTTAATGGATTTAACAAGCTCTTTAAATAAGGGCGAGCAGCTTTGGGTTCAATTTATTGTTATCCCAACTGATTTTGCTTGGGTCAAGCGTTCTGACGCTGAGGTCGATAAAATTTTAGGCAAGACTCCAAAATCAAAAGAAGGTCTTATAATGAAATTTTTAATTTGGCTGGGGGAGCTTAGTGAAAATGTTTTTGCAATTTGGAAGGATATTAAACCAAAAGAAGAAAAAAAGGCAATTTCCATGATGGAGCTAACGCCTAAAAAAATAAAACAAATTGAGGCCATTCAAAATAAGGCTTCGAAATTAGCTTTTGGTTTTAAGTTGCGAATAATTTGTATTGGCCGTCGGGGGGTTTTTAATAAAGGAAAAATGGTTTCTGGTTTTGTTGGCTGGATTAAGCAATTTACGGCCCTGGATTTAAACAGCTTTAAGCCGGATATGAAAGTGACCGCTACTAAAACAGCTTATTTTAGAAAGGATGTTCGCTTGGTTACTAAAAAGAATGTAATCATGCAGAATTATATTAACCGTTCTTTAGCAGGGCGTCCGGCTTCCATCTTAAATATAGAGGAATTAGCTACTCTGTGGCATTTTCCTTTAGATGCGGTTGTTAAGGCGCCATTAATCCAAAAAGCTCCAGGCCGAAAGTCTGATGCCCCAGCTGCCTTACCCTTAGCTGAAGATTTCTCTTTTATCAAAAATCCGCCACCAGATATTTTTAGTGGTTTAGAAAAAAAAGAAAAACCTTCAGAGATTAAAAAAGAAAGCAGTCCTCTGGTAAATCAAGATAATGATGATCGTTTTTGGGTGGAGTCAAGTGATTCTCAAAAAATAAGTGCTCAGTCTTTAGACGGAGCGGCGACCAGAGTTAAAGAGGATGGCCCGATGAGCTCAACTGAGCCTGAGCCGCCTTCAGATTTACCTTTTGTTTAAAAGTATGAAGAAGAAATCAGCCTCCCGGCGTACCATTGGCGTTGACGCTCGTTTTTATGGCCCCTTAGGCAAGGGGCTTGGTCGTTATGTCCAAGAGGTTGTTGATAATGTGATTCAAATTGCCCAAGATGAGCCAATTGATTTTGTAATTTTTTTATCGCCAGCGAATTTTGATGAATTTATTTGTCCAAGTGAGAATGTTCGCAAGGAGTTAATTAAGGCGCGCTGGTATTCGGTGGCAGAACAGTTTGAAGTCCCTTATAAGTGGTGGCGGGCTAAAATTGATTTAATGCATTTTCCTCATTTTAATGTCCCGTTAATTAAAATGGGGGCTTACGTGGTGACAATCCATGATTTAATTTTAACTAAATTTCCAACTGTCCGCGCCACAACTAAAAAGCCTTTTATTTACTGGTTAAAAGATAAGGCCTATCGATTAGTTATTGGTTCGGCGGTAAAATTTGCCCAGAAAATAATTGCGGTTTCAGAATTTACTAAGCAAGATTTAATAACTCAGTTTAAAGCTTCAGACAAAAAGATTGTTATTACCTATGAGGGGGTGGCTAACTTAGCTAAAGGTAGTGATTCTTTATTTGTAGCTAAGCTTGATAACCAAAAAACTTTAGAGCTTTACAATATTGGCAGTCCTTATTTGTTGTATGTTGGCAATGCCTATCCGCATAAAAATTTAGAAGGATTAATTAGAGTTTTTTTAGAGTTGAGAAAAATCCATCCAAATTTACGCTTGGTTTTAGTTGGTAAGGAAGATTTTTTCTACAATCGGGTTCGTCTTTACGCGCAACAATTGAATTTATGGCAAAAAGATAATCATAATACGCCCGTAGTTTTCCCGGGTTATGTCCCGGATGTTGATTTAGAAGCCTTGTTTCAAGAAGCGGCTCTTTATGTTTTTCCTTCGTTTTATGAAGGTTTTGGCTTGCCACCGCTTGAAGCGATGGCTTATGGTTGCCCGGTAGCTAGTTCTAATTGTGCTAGCATGCCAGAGATTTTAGAAAATGCAGCTGCTTACTTTAATCCTAAGGATGAACAAAAAATGAAAGAGGTAATAGATAGAACTCTAAAAGATGAATCTTTAAGGGAAGCTTTAGTGACCCTGGGCAAGAAACAGGTAAAAAAATATAATTGGTGGGAATGTGCTCGTTTAACCTTTGAGGTTTATCAACAAGTTTTAAGGAAACGTTAGATGTTTAAATCATCACAAAATAAAAAAAAATTATTTAATTTGGGGGCGTCAGTCGCACCTAATTTTTTGCAGGGTTTTGATGGACGAAGAACTGCTAGAAATAAAAAAATAAATATTAAACGTCAACAAGTTAAAACCCGTCGTTTAGAAGAAAAGGCTCGACGTAAACTGGAGAAAAGTGCTCAACGTGATCTGCGTTTGCTTGCTAAAAAAAATAAAGATCTTTTAAAATTGGCTCGAGTAAACAGAGAAGAAATTAGGAGTGAGCCTCTACCAAAAAAGTGGACTTTAAGTTATGTTGGCCGTCTTTGGCGCGAGCGTCAAACGAGGCGGCGCTTGGAGCATTATGAGCAAAAATTTGATCGTCAGCTTCAGTTTGGCGAAAAAAAACTATTTTTGTTTAGAAAAAAAAATTTTTCAATTCCTGCCCCTTCGCGTCGGCCTTGGTTTTGGGGTTTGTTAATTTTTGCGGCCTCTCTTTTTTTGGTCGTTGCCCCTTTTAAGTTTTGGGCTCAATTTAATAATCTAGATAATTATTCTTTTAAAGAAAGGATTATTCAAAAAACAAAAAGTGCCTTTGAGAGCCTGGGTAGCGGGGGGAAGGCGAGTATTAATCAGAATTGGCGGCAGGCTGAGAAAGATTTTAATTCAGCTGAAAATCAATTCTCACAAGTCTCGGCAAATTTGAAAATTATTAATGATCGTTTATTGTCTTTGGCATCTTATGCTAATAATCCGGAGTTAAAATTGGTGGCTGAAAGTAAAAAATTATTACAAATTGGTGCCTTAGGTTCGGAGTTAGCGGCTGAGCTAGCTGCTGCCCTTAGCGGCTGGGAAAGAGCAAATGGTGATTGGTTAGTTTTATTAGATCAGTTAGAGAAGAAATCTGAATCAGCTCAATCTTTGGCCGATAATCTCGTTTCAAAATTAGAGACAATTAAGGTTGAAAATTTACCCGCAGAATACCAGGCAGATTTTAAAGAGATAATTAGTCGAGCTGAAATTTTGCCGACAGTGCTTAGTTTAGTTAGTGATAATGCTGGGCGCTTTAAAAAATTATTAGGTAGCGGCACCGATAAGCGTTATTTATTGGTTTTTCAAAATAATGCTGAGATGCGTGGTTCGGGTGGGTTTTTAGGAAGCTATGCCTTAATCGATTTTCGGGATGGTAAAATTACTAACCTTGAGGTGCCGGGTGGCGGATCTTATGATACCGAAGCGGGGCTTCGTTTGAATATTGTCGCTCCCGAGCCTTTGTGGTTGGTTAATCCGAAGTGGCATTTCTGGGATGCTAATTGGTGGCCAGATTGGCCAACGACAGCTCGCAATTTAATGTGGTTTTTGGAAAAAAGCGATGGGCCAACTGTGGATGGGGTAATCTCTTTTACTCCTAGTGTGGTTGAGGAGTTATTAAAAATTACTGGTCCGATTGATTTAAGTTCTGATTACGGGGTTGTGGTAACGGCTGATAATTTTTGGCAAGAAGTTCAACTGACGGCCGAGCGCGATAATCTAATAGAAGTTAATCCAGAACTAGTTGCTCATTTGCCGCTTGGAGAAGAGAATAAACCAAAGAAAATCATTGGTGCTTTGGCTCAAGAAATTTTAGAAATTTTGCCAGAAAAAATGAACCAGACCAACTTTCTTAAATTAGCAGCTTTAGCTGAAGATAGTCTGGCTGCTAAGCAAGTTTTACTTTATTTTTCTGATCCCGATTTGCAACAGATGGTTAACGATTGGGGGTGGGGCGGAGTGATGACTCAGGCTCCTTATGATTATTTGATGGTTACTAACACTAACATCGCTGGAGCTAAAACTGATCGGATGATTAGAGAAACGATTAACCAACAAGTAAATATTCAAAATAATGGCCGAGTCGTTGTTAGTTTAAAAATAAAGCGCGAACATACAGCCGCGCCACATACCCCACTGGTTGGAGTTCGTAATGTTAATTGGATGCGAATCTATGTTCCTGAGGGGGCTAAGCTTTTGAGAGCTGAGGGTTTTAAAACCCCTGATGAGCATTATTTTGAAAGTCCCGATCCTGCTTGGCAGGATAATGAAATTTTAAAAGAAACTGAGGGCCGAGCCCTAATTGACCCGCTTAGTGGTACTAAAGTTTACTTAGAGTCGGGCAAGACGGTTTTCGCTAATTGGAGTATGGTTGACCCTGGCGAAACATCTGAATTATTTTTTGAATATGAATTGCCCAGCCCCTTGCCAAAAATAATTACGACTGATAATTGGTTCAAGCGTTTTAATAATTGGCTTAATCCTGAACAAATGAGTCGTTATAATTATTCTTTGTTGCTCCAAAAACAGCCAGGAGCAGTTAATGATAATTATCAACTTGAGGTAAAATGGCCTGATAATTATACTTTAGATTGGCAAGGTCCTGGCTTGGTTGGCGGATTAGCACCATTTACTCCTTTAACTCGTGATCATTTTTACTCATTAGCTTTTAGTAAATATTAATAATATGGCAATTAAAAAAAACATTCCAGTTACTTCTGGGCCGGGAGAAATTAAACGGCCGCTTAAGAAAAAGAGCAGCTCTCAGCCTATGGCATCTTCTTCTGAGTCTCGAAAAAACCGCTTAAGAGAGGAGTCTTTATCTCGACCAGTGAATCGAGGTCCTGTTTTTGTGGCTCATCCGGTGCCGACAAAAGATCAGGTAAAGAATTTTGAACGAGCGGTTCGTCAGGAAGCACGACAGGAAGAGATTGAGGACAATCTTTCTGAAATTTATCGCGATAAAAAAGGAGGATTAGTTGATGTTTCGGAATTTAAATCTCGGAAAAAATCACTTCTCGTTTCTGTTTTGAAAAATGTTTTTGTTTTGGCAGTGATTGCTTCGCTGATTTATGCAGCCTTTACTTATTTTTTTAGCCCTAATGTTAATGAGGCTAAGCTAGATTTAAAAATTAAAGCTCCGGAACAGGTTAAGGCGGGCGAAACTTTTACTTATGAAATTGTTTATGAAAATCGCAGCCAGTTTGCTCTTAAAAATTTACGTCTGGAATTAACTTATCCAGAACGCTTTATTCGCGGAGAGCTTAATGGTGATGTTGTCGCTCTAGGTAGCGCTGGAAATTATTTTGAATTGCCGGATTTGGCTATTGGCGGTCAGGGCAAAATAAAAATAAGCGGTATTTTAATTGGCAAAGAGGATTCAGCTAATATTTTAATGGCCCGTTTAAGCTATGCGCCTCAAGATTTTTCAACTCAATTTAGAGTTGAAGATGTTTCTTCTATAACAATTAATAGTCTTGGTTTTAATCTCGATTTTCAATACAGTAATGCTGTTTTGGTTGGTCAGGAAAATGAAATTGAATTAATTTTTAGTGCTCCCGAAGAAACATTTTTGAAAGATTTTGATTTATCCTTTGCTTTCCCAGAGAATATCTCCTTAATTAATTCAACAACTGAAGCTACTAACACTCCGGTGGCAATTGATAAGAGTAATTTAATTTGGCGTTTAAGTAATTTTGCCTCTTCAACTGAAAAATATTCTTTACCAGTAAGCTATAAAGTGGATCGAAAAGTTTCTGATAGTCAGGACTTGATTATTCGTTTAAGCCAAAAAGATGCCAATGGCCGAGAGTATGTCTTTTTAGAAAAGGTAATTAATCTTTCGGTGATGACCAGTAATTTAAACTTAACCTTAAGTGTTAATGATAATAAAAATTCAGGGGCAGCTAGTTTTGGAGAGACGCTTAAGTATTCTTTAGCTTATGTTAATAAGAGTGAAAATTCCTTAGAAGATATAGTTTTAATGGCTGTTTTAGAGGGGGATTGGTTAGATTGGGGAGGAGAACTAGAAACAGCTGGTGGAAAAATAAAAAATAATACAATTGTCTGGACCAAAGAAGAATTGCCAGCTTTGGCCGTTTTGGAGCCAGGCGCTAGCGGTGAAATTAGTTTTGAGATTGCTATTGGAGATTATAATCATGATAATCTTGGTAATAAGACAAGCATTGAAAGTTATGCTTATTTTACTCTAGGCGGAAAAAGCACGGGCCTCAATGATAGTAAAAGTAATACGGTTATTACTAAAATAAATAGCGATTTTCAGTTTAATGAGCAAGTTTTGTATTTTGATAACGATAATTTGCCGGTTGGGAGTGGGCCTTTGCCTCCAGTGGTAGGCCAAGAGACAGGCGTTCGTGTTTATTGGAATCTTGAAAATAATCTTAATGAGTTAAAAGGGGTAAGAGTGGTCGCGGTTTTGCCGGATTACCTTGATTTTAAGGGGGCGCGCAGTAATTCTTTGGGCAGTTTAAGTTTCGATCCGGGGACAAGATTTGTTACTTGGGAAATTGGAGATTTACCACTGAGCACTTATCAAGCTGAAGCGCAATTTGACTTAAACATAATCCCTCGTGAAGATCAGCGTAATACTTTGCTGGTCATATTGCCAGGAAGCACTGCTCAGGCCTTAGACGCTGAAACGGGGATTATGTTAACTGCTTCCTCAAAGGCAAAAACAACTAAACTGGAAGATGATGAAATTGCGGCTTTAAGCAACTCAGGCTTGATTCAATAAGAGTTGATGTTTATTTATGATTATCTGGAAAAACAAAAATGGCTGTCGCCAAGGAAAAATAAAAACCCCTCACGGATTTTTAGAAACGCCATTTTTTATGCCGGATGCGACTCGAGGGGCAGTCAAACATTTAACAGTATCGGAATTAGAGCAAGTTGGCACACCAGCGTTAGTGGTTAATACTTTCCATCTTTACTTGCGTCCAGGAATAAAATTAATTGATAAAGTGGGCGGACTTCATCGTCTTATGAATTATTCGCGCCCCCTTTTGTCTGATAGTGGTGGTTTTCAAGTTTTTTCTTTAATTCATCGCCGCTTAGGGCAGGGAGACATTAATGATGAGCGGGCTCGCTTTAAATCTCCTTTAGATGGCAGTTTTCATGAGCTAACGCCTGAAAAATCTATTCAAATTCAATTTTCTTTGGGAGTTGATTTTATGATTTGTTTAGATGATTGTCCGCCTAACGAATTTTCGCGACTTGATCTTGAGAAAGCGGTTGAAAGGACAATTGCTTGGGCGCTCCGGGCTAAAGCTGAATATCAACGGCAAGTTAAAAAGAGGCGTTTAAGCGAAGCCAATCGTCCACGCCTTTTAGCGGTTATCCAAGGTGGCGCAGAAATTGATTTGCGACAAGCTTGTGCGGCTGCTTTAGTGAATATTGGTTTTGATGGTTATGGCTTTGGTGCGCGTCCAGTCGATAAAGATGGTAATTTTTTAGCAGCAGTAATGTCTAAAACAGCGGCCGCTATTCCAGAAAATAGCCTTCGTTTTGCTTTGGGCGTTGGTTTACCGGAGGATATTTATCGAGCTTATTTAATGGGTTGGGATATGTTTGATTGTGTAATTCCGACTCGGGAGGGGCGGCACGGAAAATTGTTTTCATTTAAACCAGACTTTAAAGATTTTAAGGCCCCGGGCCAACGGTCAAAAATAATTAAAAAAGCGCCAGATTTTTATCAGGCAATTAATATTTTACGATCTGAATATGCCAGCGATCAGAATCCGATTAATTCTGCAAGTAAAATCCCGGAGTTGAGAAATTATAGTCGTGCTTACTTGCATCATCTTTTTAAGAGCGGGGAACCCTTGGGGCAACGTTTAGCTAGTTTAAACAATTTAGAATTTTTCAATGAATTATTAGAAAAACTTAAGAAAATAAATGCTTAAAAATTTAAATTTAGTGAGGCTTGGCAAAACTCTGACTTTTTTCTATACTAAGAGCCGAGCCGATAGCGGTCTTTTTTTTGCCGCCGGTTAAAATTTATTATTTATATCTATTATGAGAACCAAGATTATTGCTACTGTTGGCCCAAAAACAGAGACCACCCAAACCTTAGAACCGCTTTTAAAAAGTGGTGTTGATGTCGTCCGTTTGAATTTTTCTCACGCTAGCGAGGAGCAATATCTCCGAGTGCAGAAGATTATTAAGGATTTTAATAAAAAAAATCAGCGTTCAGTGACGATGCTTCTGGATTTGCAGGGACCAAGAATTAGGGTTGGAGTGATTCCCCAAAATAATTTGTTAATGCGCTTGGGTGAGTCCTTTGTTTTTGAGTATTCTAAAAAACCTTATGAGCCAGGAGGCTCAATTCCAATCGATTCTAAGGAATTATCAGAAAACATCAAAAAGGGGCATCAATTATTTTTAGCTAATGGGGCAATTGAATTAATTGTTAAGAATGTTAAGGCGGGAAAGATAACAGCTCAAGTAATAAATAGTGGCGTCCTTGGTTCCCATAAAGGCGTTAATGTTCCTAATACTGATTTAAAGGGTTTTGGCTTAACTGCTAAAGACAAGCGTGATTTAAAAATCGGTTTAAAAGCAGGAGTTGATTGTGTTGCCTTGTCTTTTGTTCAGACAGCTGATGATGTTATCCGTTTGCGAAAATTAATTGGCAAAAAACCAGTTAAAATTATTTCTAAAATTGAACGGGGGATTGCTCTTGAAAATATCAGCGATATTATTGAGGCTTCGGATATGATTATGGTCGCTCGAGGAGATTTAGGGATTGAGGTCCCTTCAGAGCGTTTGCCAATCATTCAAAAGAATTTAATTAGTCAGGCTCATTGGTATAAGAAGCCGGCTATCTTGGCGACGCAAGTAATGACTTCAATGATTAAAAATCCCCACCCAACTCGAGCTGAAGTAAGCGATATTGCTAATGCGGTTATTGATGGGGCGGATATGATTATGCTTTCTGATGAAACCGCTATTGGTGAATATTCTTTAGAAGCAGTAAAAATGTTAAAAAAAGTAATTACTTATACGGAGGAGAGTTTGAATAAAAAATATTTTTAAAATTATGAAAATTAAAACCATTGATGCTTACCAAATTATAGATTCTCGCGGCAATCCAACGGTTGCGGCTACAGTTACCTTAGAGAACGGTGCTTCCGGTTGGGCAGCTGTTCCGAGTGGGGCTTCAACTGGTAGCTATGAAGCGGTTGAGTTAAGAGATGGTGCTAGTGCTTATGGTGGTCTTGGTGTTAGTTTGGCAATAAAAAATGTTAAGGAAAAAATTGCACCAGTTTTGATTGGTCAAGTAGCTAGCGAACAAGCAGCAATTGATAAGTTAATGATTGATTTAGACGGGACACCAAATAAGGCTAATTTGGGAGCCAATGCAATTTTAGCTGTGTCTCTCGCAGTTGCTCGGGCGGCGGCGGCTGGCCTTAAGCAGCCTTTGTATAAATATTTAGCTCAGTTTAATCCGCGTTTTCAGGGAACTTATAAATTGCCGTTACCAATGTTAAATATTTTAAATGGGGGTAAACATGCTGATTGGGCAACCGATATTCAGGAATACATGATTCTGCCAGTTGGGGCGAGGAATATGGAAGAAGTTATGAAAATGGGGACAGAAATTTACCAAGCCCTAAAAAAAACCTTAAAGAGTAAAGGTTATCAAATTACGGTTGGTGATGAGGGTGGCTTCGCTCCGGCAGTTAAAACTAATTCCGAGGCTTTTGATTTGCTGAGTGCGGCAGTTAAGAGTGCTGGTTATGAGCTCGGTAAAGAGGTGGTCTTTGGTATCGATGCGGCGGCGACTGAATTTTTTCACAATGGTGAATACGAATTAAAAAAAGAAGGCAAAATACTCTCAGCTAATGAATTGGTAAAATTCTATCAAAATTTAGCTAGTCAGTACCCACTTATTTCTTTTGAGGACGCGTTGGCGGAAGATGATTGGGCAGGTTGGCAGGAATTTATGACGGTTTTTAATAATAAAACTCAGGTAGTTGGTGATGATTTGTATGTAACTAATGTTGAACGCTTAAAAAAGGGAATTGCCACTGGAGCCAGTAATTCTATTTTAATTAAGCTCAATCAGATTGGCACCTTAACAGAAACAATTACGGCTATTAATTTAGCTTTAGAGCATAATTTTACCGCAATTATTTCTCATCGGAGCGGCGAAACTGAAGATTCTTTTATTGCTGATTTGGCGGTTGCCCTCGGGGCCGGCCAAATCAAAACTGGGGCCCCCGCCCGGAGTGAGAGAACGGCTAAATATAATCGGCTTTTGGCAATCGCGGCTGAGTTGGGCGAAGCTGGGGAGTTGGCCACTTTTCCTTTTTTGCGTTAAAGTTGTTGGTCGCCATTACCCTTATTGTTATGAGAGTTTTTAAATATCTCAATTGGACAATTTTTATTGGCAGCCTTTCTCTTGTTTGGTTTTTGGTTACTTGGCTTTTTAGTTGGTCAGCCTTGTCGGCAAAAATTATATCGGTTCTGATTTTTTCTGCTTTTGCTGTTTTGACAGTAGTTGTTTTTAAGAAAAATAATAAAAAAGATTCTTGGTGGTGGAGGTTTCTCTACCACTTTGTTTTTGGCACTCTAGGAGTGGGGTTTATTTTTTTATTGTTAACAGTCTTAGGAGTTTTGATTTATAAAAGTCTCGCTTTTTTTGGAATCTCAATTTCTTTTTCAGTTTTAAGAATTTTTATTTTAACTTTTACTTTTAGTTTGTCGCTAGTGGGTATTTATCAAGCTCGTGAGCCGAAAAAGAAAACTTACGAAGTAAAAATTAATAATTTGCCTGATTCTTGGGTGAACAAAAAAATTGTTCACATTGCCGACCTCCATCTTGGCCCAATCTGGCGGCAGAAATTTTTAAAGCGCGTGCTTAAAAAAATTGAAGCTCTAACTCCGGAGGCAATTTTTATTAGTGGCGATTTTTTTGATGGCAGTCAGGCGGATTTTTCTTGGCTCGGGGATTTATTAAGTAAATTTCAGCCGTCCCAGGGGGTTTATTATTCTTTTGGTAATCATGATTTAGATTTAGGAGCTGAGAAAGTTCATAAATTATTAGACCCTTGGCCAATAGAAATCTTGGAAAATAGTTTAGTGCTTAAATCGGGTTTACAGATTATTGGCCTTAATTTTCAAGATAGAGACAATTATTTAGCTCCCGGAGATCAATTGGCGAAGACTTCTTACCGGCCGGAATTGCCAAGCATTCTCCTTTATCATGAGCCTAAAGATCCGTTCGCTTTTAAAATTGCGGGAATTGATTTGCAGTTATCTGGACACACTCATGGTGGTCAAGTATTTCCTTTTAATTTATTAGCTGCTAAGCTTTATGGCTGGCGTGCTCATGGTTTATATCAGGATGGTCACTATCATTTATCGGTAACGAGCGGCTTAGGGACTTGGGGGCCGCCCTTGCGTTTAGGGACTCGCTCGGAAATTGTTTTAATTACTCTAAAGAAAGCATAATTATGAATTTATCAAAGGTTCACCAGAGTTTAGTCGGAGAAGCACAGTTTCGCCATGTTCAGGCTGAGCAGGCAATTTTTAGAGATTTAGTAGATACTTGGGAATTAGTAACTAATTTTCCTAAAGATTTACGCGCCCGTCTTCAGAAAGACTGCCCGCTAGTTATTGAGGCTGAATTGATGAGCAGCGCCGATAAATCTACTAGTAAGGCTTTAATTACTCTTGAAGATGGTTTAAAAATTGAGACCGTTTTGATTAGCCAAAATGATGGCCGGCAAACTGTCTGTGTTTCTTCTCAAGTTGGCTGTCCTTTAGCTTGCGAATTTTGTGCTACCGGTCAAAACGGCTTTAGTCGTAATTTACTGGCGGCTGAAATTGTTGAACAGGTTTTATTTTGGCAGCGTTATCTAAAGAAAGAGGGTTTAAATCGAGTCGATAATGTTGTTTTTATGGGCATGGGTGAGCCGCTGTTAAATTATGAGCAAGTTATTAAAGCTTTAAAATGGCTTAATGATCCGGAGACTTTTAATTTAGGGGCGCGGCGTTTATCTATTTCTACGGTTGGGATTCCAGAGGAAATTAAACGCTTGGCTGGCGAACCACTTCAACTTAATTTAGCAGTCTCTCTCCATTTTGCTAGCGATTTACAACGGGAACATTATATGCCAATTGCCCGAAAATATTCTTTAGAAGAATTAATGAAGGCTGTTTCTCTCTACCAAAAAAAAGCTGGCCGCCAAGTAATGTTTGAATATTTGATGATTAGAGGAATTAACGATAGTGATAACGATGCCAAGCTCTTGGCTCAGCTTTTAAGTGGACGACCACTTTCAATGGTTAATCTGATTCCTTATAACCCTACCGGCCGCTTTCTTCCTAGTACCCCAGAACGGGTTAGGGAGTTTAAGAAAAGTTTAGAAGATTTAGGTCTTAAAGTCACTAAGCGCCGCTCCTATGGTGGCGACATTGCTGCCGCCTGTGGACAGTTGGCTAAAAAATAATTTAATTTTATGTTTAAAAAACCTATCATTTTGATAGGTTTTTAGGTTATTTTTGAATTTTAGTAAAAAATCCATGAGACGGTGGCATTAATGTCCGTTGTTCTAAATATTGCCATATAACGAACATTGTCATTTGTGCCACTGTGTAAAAGCACAGTTTGTTGATTTACTCTACTAGTGTAAAAATTTTTCCACCCCGGATAAGTATCACTTTGCCAATATACAGAAACTTCAACATAATGCGGCCAAAGATTAGAAAAATTGTAATAAAAATAATAATCACCGATAGAATTTGGTGAAAAGTAAACGCTAAGGTCTCCATTGATCGGCACATTGTTTCCGCTGGTTTGGGCAGATAAATTAGAAGGTAGAGCCACCCATAAAAATAAAAAAATTAAAATAACCCCAGTAATCTTTTTCATTTTTAATAATTTTTAAATTGTTAATAATCTTTTTCAATTATAATATAAATTTAATTATTTAACAAATTTTTTTATTTACTTTTTTATAAAAATTAGTTAAAATACTTATATAAATTAAAAATTGTTTATTATTAAAAGATAAAAACATGTCTAAGCAAAACAAAACTTATTTAAGTGCGGCGATGGTCATAATTATTCTTTTCGGTGCGGGCATCTATTTTTTATCAGGCTCTTCTGTTTTTAAAAATTATACTTGTGAAAAACGGGGCGGTGAGCTGGTCGGCCCCGATAAGCAAGAATGCTTTCCTAGAGATGTGAAGTTGGCAGCCACTAAAAATTTAAAAGGTAACACAATCACTATTCCTGATAAAAGTGAAGAAGTGGCAAACCTTGACTCCTTAAAAAATAACTACGTTGCCGGCGCCCTTAAAAATACTACAGGGAAAATTGGTCAAGTGCTTATTGACATTAATCAAGTAGAAAGTTTTTTAAATGGGGACTCATTTTTAGCTCCAATTCAAGTTGAGTATGAAAATGGAGACTATGCTCTTTATCTTGGAGCTTTTCAATTTGAGAGAGGTGATATTAGTAAAATAAATTTTCTTGGCGGGTATCTCGTTGCTGATGATGATAAGTATTTAGCAGATAAAATATCGGTAGAGTTAGGCGCTTATTTTCATACTATCAATGTTGCTTATCATCAAGAAAATGATTCTACTAACCAAAAGACGGCTATTATCAATTTAAACACGGAAGATGCTAAGTTTTATGTTGGTAAAAATTGTTCAGAGATTGCCAATATCGAAACTAGGGTCAGGGGTGATAATAAGGAGTATGAGGTTTGTGTTTGGGGTGACGGTAAAGAATGTGCCGTTTCTGCTTATGAGCAGGGGGCTTGTCCCTTAGATGGGTTTGAGATAGTAGGTTTAAATGAAGTTGATAAATACCTTAAGCTTCATGGAGTTTTATTGCCAGATGGTCGGTTTGTAAGCGATCCAGAACTGCCAGACTGTGATCAAGAAAA
>JAQUHX010000007.1 GCA_028681575.1 Patescibacteria group bacterium
GTCCCTTAGATGGGTTTGAGATAGTAGGTTTAAATGAAGTTGATAAATACCTTAAGCTTCATGGAGTTTTATTGCCAGATGGTCGGTTTGTAAGCGATCCAGAACTGCCAGACTGTGATCAAGAAAAGATATATCAAGGAATTTGTCCGACGACCCCTTTTATGAGTAATCGTACGATTATATATTAAGATTTAAAATAAAAATCTCGCGATAGCGGGATTTTTTGGGAGCATTTTTAAAGTGGTCTGATATCTGTTATACTAAAAAGAACGTTAATAAATTAATATCAAATACTATGTTTACTTTAAACGAATTACCATTTTCTTTGACTGATTTAGAGCCACATATTTCTGCTAAAACTCTTGAATTTCACCACGGGAAACACCATCAGGCTTATATCGATAATCTAAATAAATTGGTAGCGGGAACGCCTTGGGAAAAAGATAGCTTAGTCGGTTTACTTCTTAAAAGTTACGCTCGTGAAGGAAAGGAAGGAATCTTTAATAATGCCGCTCAGGTTTATAATCATGACTTTTTTTGGAATTGTTTACGGCCAGCCCGTCATGAAGCGGTAATTCCAGTAGAATTAAAGAATGCCGTTATTCATTCTTTTGGTTCTTGGGAAAAAATGATTGAAGAATTAAAGGGGGCAGCGTTGTCTCAGTTTGGCAGTGGTTGGGCTTGGTTAGTTAAAGAGGATGATCAGGTTCGGGTGATAAAAACCAGTAATGCCGACACTCCTTTGGCTCATGGGCAAACACCTTTATTTACAATTGATATTTGGGAACATGCTTATTATTTAGATTATCAAAACAAGCGCGCTGCTTATGTCGATGCGGTTATTGATAATTTAGCTAACTGGTCATTTGCTTTAGAGAATTTGAAGGACTAGGAATTTATTTTTTATGAAGTTTTTTCGCTATCACTTTTTTATAATTGGACTTTTACTTTTAAGTGGTAGCTTATTATTTTCTACTCCAGTAAGAGCGGAAACTTTAGGACAGCGTCTTTCGGGGCGGATTTTGTTGCAAGTGGAAAGCCATGGCGAGGCTTGGTATGTTAACCCAGATAATGTTAAGCGCTATTATCTGGGGCGCCCTAGTGATGCTCTAGAGTTGATGCGGCAGCTCAGTCTTGGTATCTCTGAAGCCGAGTTTGCTAGTTGGAATCGCGGTGCTCCTGCTTGGGCGCGCGGGGGTTTATTTTTAAGACCGGAAAGTCACGGCGAGGCTTATTATGTTGATCTAAGCCAACGTTGGCATTATCTTGGGCGCCCTGATGATGCTTGGCAGCTTCTGCGTAATCAAGGTTTGGGAATTACTAATGTTGATTTAGACAAAATTCCTTCGGCTAGTGTTTTAGCTGTCGCTCCGCCACTTGTTCAGACGCCAGCAGAGGTAGTGGTAAGTTCGGATTATTCTAGCACTTTAACTTGGAGATATCAGCAAGAAAACTATCAACGACAACTTAATTTATCCCGTCAATTAAATAAAGATTACGCCGAGAGTTTAAAAGTTTTCTACTATAATAACGAGGCTGATATTGCGTCTGTTAGAGAAAGCTTTTATAGTTTGTTTTTAAAACCTAAGGCTGGAGACACTCTTGTTGCCGACTTGGTTTCTTATGGGCGTCAAATTGGCGCTGAGCAAGGTTGGGGTAGCGATCAAATAGCGGAATTCTTGTTAGCTTTAGTTCAATACATTCCTTACGATGAGAGCAAGTTGCTTCAGTCGCCAATTGTTCCAAATTACCCCTATGAAACGATTTATAAAAATTCTGGGGTTTGTTCGGATAAGACTTTTTTAGCAGTGAGTCTTTTAAGGGGTTTGGGTTATGGGGTTGCAATTTTAGATTTTCCAGAAGAAAATCACTCGGCTGTTGGTATTTCTTGCCCAATTTCTGATTCTCTCGCTGGTAGTGGTTATTGTTTTGTTGAAACAACTAATTATTTTCCTTTGGGAGTTGTTCCTATTGGCATCTCTTCTGGCCAAGCTGTCGGTGGGGATGAGGGAATTGGCGCTTTATTTACCGCTGACCACTTGGGAAGCTTAGAGATTTATCAAAAAACAGAAGGGGCTATTTATGAGGGGGTGGCGGCCACTAAAGAAAAAGCCAGAGTTCTAAAAGAGCAGTATTCGCTTTTAATTGCCCAAAAAAAAGAATTAGAGGTGCTCGCTAATGCCTTAAGCGCTAAGCAAGAGTCTTTAAATGCTAGCCGGCTTCAGTTAGATGCTTATTTAACGGCAGGAGATCTTGACTCTTATAATGCGGCGGTTGTTGCTTATAATCAGGCGGCTACTAGTTATAACACCGAATTAGAAAGTTATCGTCAAGAACAAAAAGAATATAATGACTTGGCTCTTTTATATAATCAAGAAATTACTGATTTTTATCAGAAATAATCATTTATTTTTGATTTTTAGGATAAAAAAACGTTGACAAGAGGGCCGTCTTAGGTTAAGATAAGCCAGTGATTTTCGCTCAGCGTTTAATCATTTTTATTAAATAACACATCGCCATTTTTTCTGGTCGGTCGACCAGGCGATGGACGCCCCGCTTTAGGGGATAAAAGAAAAATAATATGGAAAACAAGAAACTACCAAGTGTAGAAGAAATGATGATGGCCGGTATGCATTTTGGCCATCGAACTAATCGTTGGCATCCAAAAATGAAGCCTTTTATTTTTTCTGACAAAAAAGGGGTTTACATTATTGATTTAAGAAAAAGTCAGGAACAGTTAGCGGCTGCTTTGGATTTTATGGCCCAATTAATTAGCGAGGGGAAGTCAGTCTTATTTGTTGGCACTAAAAACCAAGTTAAGGGGCCCTTAAAAGCAATGGCTAAGGCAATTAATCAGCCTTATATTGTTGGTAAGTGGTTAGGCGGATTTTTAACTAATTTTTCAATGGTTAAAAAATCAGTTCAAAAATATAAAGAGTTAGTTTCTGATAAGGAAAGTGGCCGTTTAGATCGTTATACAAAGAAAGAACGTTCAGATTTTGATCGTGAGATTAAAAAATTAGAAGAACGAGTTGGCGGTCTAACCAATGTCTCTAAGCTCCCAGACGCTTTATTTGTTTGGGATATTAAAGAGGAGGAAACAGCCGTGAAAGAAGCGCGAGTTAAGAATATCCCGGTTATCGCTATTTGTGATACTAACGTTGATCCGAGCTTGGTTAATTATCCGATTGCCGGTAATGATGATTCAACGAAGACAATTGCTCTAGTTACTGAGACAATTCGCCAGAATCTAAGCCAAATTAAACCGGTCCCAAAAGAGGAGCCTAAAAAAGAGGCTTAAATTATTAATAATTAATTTATAAGATTATGGAAAATATTAAAAAATTAAGAGAAATTACTGGCGCTGGCATGGTTGATTGTAAAAAAGCTTTAGACGAAGCTGCTGGTGATTTGGAAAAAGCGGTTGAAATTTTACGCAAGAAAGGGATTGCTAAAGCCGCTAAAAGAATTGGCCGTGAAGCCAGTGAAGGCTTAATTGCCGTTAAAGTAAATGATCAAGCGAGTGAAGGTTATTTAGTTGAGGTTAACTCTGAAACTGATTTTGTGGCTCGCAATGAAAAATTTCAAGAATTCTCTCAGCAAGTTTTAGATTTAATTGCTAAAAAGCAACCAGAGAATTTAGAGACTTTGCTTGCTTTAGATTTAAATGGTTTGACCGTTGAAGATTCTTTAAGCCAGCTTTCCGGGGTAATCGGAGAAAAATTAGCGATTAATCGTTTGGCAATTTTAAAAGGAGCGAGTGTTGCTGCTTATTCTCACTTAGGTGGAAGAATTGGTGTTTTAGTATCCCTTGATCAACCAGGAAAGAGTGAGCTAGCTCTAGATATAGCAATGCAGGTGGCGGCCACTAATCCAAAATATATTAATTCTCAAGAGGTTAGTAGTGAAGAATTAGAAAAAGAGAGTGAGATTGCTCGTGAAATTTTAGTTAAAGAAGGAAAACCAACCGAGATGATTGATAAGATTTTAGAAGGAAAAATGGGAAAATATTATACTGAAGTTTGCTTGGTTGAGCAGGAATACATTAAGGATGATAAAAAGAAAATTAAAGATATTCTTGGTGATTCTCAGGTGCTCGGTTTTGTTCGTTTCAGTCTTTAAATTCTAGCCTAAACCGCGCCCTTAAAAGGCGCGGTTTTATTTTCAATATGAAGTTAGTTCAGATTAAATTTGCCCCTTGGGATAAAAGTTATACTTTTGAAACTAGTGATTCGACTTTAGCGGTTGGTGATTATGTTGTTTTAGAAACCGAGCTTGGTGAAGATTTGGGTCGAGTTTTTAAAGTAAAAGAGACAAACGATTTAGATCCTGAGGCCCCTCCTTTGAAAATGGTCAAAAGACGGGCTAATAAAAATGATTTAGAGCGTCTTCCCAGCGCTGAAGAGAAAGCTTCCGCCCTGGGAGTTTGTCAGGAATTAGTGGATTTTTATCAATTGGATTTAAAGTTAATTGATGTCGCCTTCTCTTTGTCTGGCAATCGTCTTAATTTTGCTTTTACCGCTAATGGGCGAGTAGATTTTCGGGATTTGGTAAAAAATTTAACAACTAGGCTTAATAAGAATATTCGTTTAACGCAAATTGGTGCTCGTGATGAGGCGCGTTTTTTGGGTGATTGTGGGGTGTGCGGTCAGGTTTTGTGTTGTCGGAGTTTTATTAAAGACTTCTTTTCTGTGACTTCAGAAATGGCGGAGGCACAACAGGTTGTTCATCGGGGAAGTGATCGGATTTCAGGAATGTGCGGCCGTTTAATGTGTTGTCTCTCTTTCGAGTATGAGGGTTACCAAGAGTTAAATGGAAAATTGCCACCAATTGGAACTCGGGTAAACGTTGATGGTCAGCGTGGTGTTGTTATTGGTCACCACCCCCTTAAACAGGAGGTTGATGTTAAATTTTCAGCCAATAGAGAAGGGGAGCGTGATTCGATTGTCAGAGTTGATCTTAATCGTCATCAGAAAAAAGCGGCTATTAAAGACAAGTCTGAGCCTTCTGATTTTAAAGAGCCGAAAAAACGGGAAAAAAAAGACGCAATTTTTAAAAAGAGACGATCTTTTAAAAAGAAAAATTAGTAGACCAAACCCTCTGAGGAGGGTTTTTTCTTTTGGGGGTTTGTTGTTTTTTATGTTATTATTAAAAAGTAAATAATTTTATTAAGAATAATTTATGGCACAGAAAAAAATAAAAGTGGCAATTAATGGTTTTGGCCGAATTGGCCGAGCTGCCTTTCGGATTATTTTAAATGAGCATCCCGAAATCCAGGTGGTTGCGATTAATGATTTAGTGGGAGCTGAGGATTTAGCTCAGCTGCTACAGTTTGATACCTGTTATGGTCGTTTTGATAAAAAAATTAGCGTGAAGGGGAAAAACTTGCTTATTAAAGGGCAGCGCTATTTAGTTTTTGCCGAAAAAGATCCAGCCAATTTGCCTTGGAAAAAATTAGAAGTGGATGTGGTTTTAGAATGCACCGGTCGTTTTAGGGGGGCAGAGGATGCTGCTATTCATTTAAAAAGTGGTGCCAAAAAAGTAATTATTTCTGCTCCAGGTAAGGGTTGTAAGACTATTGTTTTAGGTGTTAATGAAAAAAGTATTAAAAAGAATGACCAGGTCATTTCTTGTGCCTCTTGTACTACCAACTGCCTGGCCCCGCTTACTTCTGTTATCGTTAAAGAGTTTGGTGTTAAAAAAGCTTTAATGTCCACTATTCATGCTTATACTGGGGATCAAAATTTAGTCGATGGACCTCATCCTAAAGATCGGCGCCGGGCTCGGGCGGCGGCTGCTAATATTGTGCCAACTACCACCGGTGCGGCCGTAGCGGTGACTGAAACAATTCCTTCCTTGGCCGGAAAATTTGATGGCATGGCTCTTAGGGTCCCGGTTCCGGTTGGTTCTTTATGTGACGTAACTTTTCTTCTGAATAAAAAAACTAGTGTTGCGGTAGTTAATAAAAAATTTCAGCAGGCAGCTTCCGGGCGCTTAAAAAATATTCTTGAGGCTAGTAATTATGAATTAGTGTCTTCAGATATTATTGGCAATCCTCATAGTGCGATTGTTGATTTACCTTCAACAACAATAGTTGGCGGGGATTTACTAAAAGTAGTAGCGTGGTATGATAATGAGTGGGGCTATTCCCAGCGTTTAGTTGAATTAGCAACTTATTTAAAAAAATATCTTAATTAAAAAATTATGAGAATGAAGGGAAAAGTGGCGATTGTTACCGGGGCGACTTCAGGCATTGGCCGGGCAATAGCCGAGCACTTCCTCAAAGAGGGGGCGCAAGTAGTTTTTTCTAGTTTATCAGAAACAATGGAATTAGCTGACCCGAATGCTTTTTATGTAAAATGTGATGTTTCTAAAAGCGCTGAGGTTGATAACTTAGTTCAGGCGGCAGTTGATAAATTTGGCCGCTTAGATGTTATGGTTAATAACGCTGGCGTTGGCGATTCCCATACTTTAGTAGAGACGACTGATGAAGAATGGCGAAAAATTATTGATATTAATCTTACTGGAGTTTTCTATGGTGCTCGAGCTGCTGCTCGCAAAATGAAAGAGTTAAAAATTGCTGGCAATATTATCAATATGAGTTCCGTTTTGGGTAAGGTTGGTTTTTTTGGGGCAATTAGTTATTGCAGTGCTAAAGGTGGTGTTGTTCAGTTGACTCGAACTGCCGCTTTAGAGTTAGCTCCTCTAGGAATTAGAGTTAATGCTATTGCGCCCGGTTTTATCGCTACCAAAATGACTGAAAACATTCTGGAAAATAAAGAATTTAACAAAATAATTATTGATAGTACGCCAATGGGGCATGTTGGTGATGTCGATGACATCGCTAAGGCAGCTGTCTTTTTAGCCAGCGATGAGGCTAAATATATCACCGGAGAAATGCTTTATGTTGATGGTGGCTGGACATCAAGATAATATTATTAATCTTATGAAAAAATTAAAAGATTTATTCATTAAAAAAGAAAAAAAATTAATTCCTAGTGCTGAATTATTAAAGGGTACTTGGCAAGAATATAAAAAATACGCTTTTAAGTTTATTGAGTTACTAATCTACGGTTTGATTGGTTCTTTGCCGTTTTTAATTTTAATTTTTGTCTTTTTTAATGCTTTAGTTAAGTTTGAGGAAGGTTTGATTGGTTTTGGCGTTTTAGGAATTTTAAGCATTTTTTTGGTAGCTGCCTTTGTCTTAATGATTATCTGGAATTTACGGGCGCAAATAGGTAGTATTATTCTCCTAAAAGAAGATTATCAGCCCTCACCTCGGGAAAGCTTTAAAAAGGCGAATAAATATTTAGTTCCATTCCTTGGTGTGACTGCTTTGCTCACTGTTTTAATTTTCGCCTGGGGGATGCTTTTTCTTTTGCCGGCCTTAATCTTCGGAATTTATTATGGCTTTGCTCAGTATGTTCAGATTGCTGAAGATAAAAGACCTTTTAGTTCAATCGAGCGCAGCTATGACCTTGTACTTAATTATTGGTGGCCAGTTTTTGGACGCTTTTGTCTTTTGATTTTGATTGGCTTTTTGGTTTATGGTTTGCTAAGTGTTCCTTTTTTCTGGATTGGCGATAGCGGCTGGCTGTTTGAGTCTTATAATCTTTTGATAAATCTAATTTGGGTTTTGTTGTCACCTTTTTTCACAATTTATCCTTATAAGGTTTATAAGAACTTAGTTAAAATAAAAGATTAAGAAATTGTTGAAAAATAAAATTTTTAAAAGAAAACGGTTCAGCCGTTTTCTTTTTTTTTAGGTTTTTTTGAAAAAGTGGGGGGAAATAATTTATAAAAAATTCAGTCTTTCTGGATTCGTCCTCTGTTAGGCTAAAAGCATATTTTAAAAATGCTTTTTTATGTCTAGAAAAAAATGGCGGACCCTGTCTTTAAAAATAAAGATAATTAAGTTCTGGCACCTTTATCGCTGGTATTTAATTGGCGCTTTAGTCTTTTTAAGTGTATTTCTATTATTATTTCCAATCATGAAGAAGGATTGGCTTATTTACCCAGCTTCTTTACGAGCCCAGATTGCTCTTAGCTATCTTTTAAATGACCAGGCTTTGGGAGGCTCGTGTCGAGAAAGTTGTCAAAAAGAGCGTCAGCAATATGCTGCTTTGGTTTTTGCAGGTGGTCAGGACTTACGCCTTAAAATGGAAAAAGCTTTAATCGCTTCAAGCACTAATCCGGAAATTAGGCGATTATTAATTAATAGTTGGCAGGAAGCTGATTGGGGCGCTCCTAATTTAGAGCTATTAGCGTCCGCTCCATATCTGGAGCAACAGATTGCCCTGGTTCAAGCCTGGCCTGAGCTTGCTCCCGCTGATTGGTTGGCAGAGTTAATAAATCGTTTTTATGAAAGTAAAGATGATAGTGAGCGAGTCTTAATTTTAAGAAATTTATTAGGAAATCAAGAGCCAATAGTTGAAGAACTAATTAAGGAAATTATTCAGAATAAAAATTACGCAAATTCAATAAAAGAAGAGGCTTATCTGCTTTGGGCTAATTTGCCTAATAAGGAGAGAGCTCAGGCTCTAATAGACTTATCTTTGTGGCAAGAAGTTTTATTAAGCGAGTCTAGTTCGTCTTCGCTTAAAGAATCAATTATTTGGGGCTTGGCACCAAAAACTCACTTAATTTATCAGGCAGAGGAGCTGAAACAATTATTAAAAGCATTTTTAGAACAGATTGATGACCTTAATCCTCATTTGCGCTTAGCAACGGAAACGATTTTATTTGATTGGCTAAAATTAAAACCAGACCTTATTAAAAATATATGAGCTATTTAAAAAATAAAATTTTAATTTTTTTCTTAAGTCTTGGGTTTATTTTATTTGCCTTACCAGCCCAGGCGCTTCCGATTGGTACACTTTTATTTAGAACTTCTTCTGATGGCTTAGCTTATGGATATAATACTAATATTTTAGTAATTATTGAGGATGGGCTTCCTAAGCATTTTTATTCTGGTCATACTGGAATTTATGTTGGTCAGGAAGAGGGGGTTCACTATGTCGTGGAAATGCAACCTCAAGGAGCGATTAAAATTCCGGCTAATCAATTTGTAAATACCGCTTTAGGTGAAAAATTAATTAGTGCGAAAATTCCTAAAGACTCTACTCCGGCCCAAAGGGCGCGGGCGGCTCTTTTGGCAAAAAATATTGCTCGTGCTGAAATGGCTTATGATTTTGATTTTAAAAATCAGAAAGGGCCCGGCCCTTCAGAATGGACTTGTGTGGGTTTGGCAGAAAAAATTTATGAAAGTGCCAATAGCAGTAATCCCGCTGATTTAGAAACCCTTGTCTATGAGATTGGTGATTATGCGGTTGATATTACTCCCGATGGGTTTGATAATCACAGTCTTTATAACCAGGATGGTGATTGTTTTTCAAAAACCAAAGAGTTTTCTAAAATTGCTAAAAAATCTGAATTAATCTTACCCCTACCAGAGAAAATTGGTTATGATTTTGGGATTGAAAAGGGTGGCGATCGTTTCATTTTTTTTCCCCAAACTCAAGAGGCTCAGATCTCTCTTTTAGAAGTGCCGGTGGATATTGATTTAGAATCGGCTTTTAAGGCTGACCCTGTTCGCGGGCGCATCCCGGTGCTTAAGGTCGCTTTAAAATGGAGCTTAGTTAATAATCCAATCTCTACTGTTAAACAAATTGCTCATAAAGCCACAACCGCTTTTAATTTTGTCAAAAATCTTATCTTTCCCGATGATGACGGTTTGGTTTATTTAGAGGAAGAGCCGCCAGTTTCAAATTCGGACGAAGAGGTCACTTCTTATCAAGAACCTGTTTTGATAGCACCTAAAACTAGTTCAAGCTCTGCAGTCCTGGATAAAAAAGAAATCTTAGGTACAAAAGTTGTTTCAAGTTCTATCTCTATTTCTGATCCAAGCCCGACTACCACAACGACGCCAATAGTGGCCCAACCTCAAAACAAGCCAAAGTCGCTAGCTCTTTCTTTTAATCCAGAGCCGCAAACAAAAGTTTCACAAAGTCCTGTTAAAACAGCGCCAAAGAATAATTATGTTCCACTTAAAGTTGCTAGTCCTAAGGAGTCGGTTACCAATCAATTAAAAAAATTGGTGCCGGAAAAAGAAGAGCCTAAGAACACTTCAGTAAGTGAAAGTTCTCAACCGGAAACTGATTTGCCAATCCCGAAAGCTTTAATTTCTAAGGTTTATAGTAATGGGACGGATGATTGGCTAGAAATTGTTAACGCTTCTAATGAAGATTTAGATTTGGCGATGCATGATTATCGTCTAGTAAAAGCTAAGGGTTCGAGCCCGATTTTAATTATGAATTTTGGTAATGAAAATCACGGCTTTTATCCGGGCGGAACAGTTATTGCTCCTGGTGGCAGTTATTTAGTGGTTCGTTCTTCGGCCTCAGAAAAAGTTAAGGCTTTAGCCGATGCTATTTCAACGCGAGATAACTTTTCCTGGACTGAAGAGGGTTATACTCTTTATTTAGGAACAGGGGCTATTTCTAGCGACGATGATAATGATATAGTTGATCGCTTAGGTTATGGCTCAGCCCTATATTATTCAAGTGCTCCAGCGCCAGCCCTAATTCCTGGTTATGCCTTAGAGCGCAGAGCGAATGCCCAATCGACAATTGAATCTTTATCAAGCGGTGGTTTAGAGGAATTGTGGCCGCGTTTATATGACAGTGGGGATAATAGTTATGATTTTTTGTTAATTCCTTATGACTACGAATTAATAAAAGCCGCCGAAGAAGAGAATGACCCGCCTGCTCCTGAAGAAGAAAATAATGATGAGGAAGAAGAAGCTGGCTCAAGTCCCGAGGAATTAGTTGATGATGGTGAGGGTTTGTTTGTTAATCTGGCCGGTCTAGATTCTGATAATTTAACACAATTATGGCATTTTGATGAATGTTTTGGTGCTAAACAGAGCAATGCTTTAGCAACCCTGAGTGCCCACCCAGAAACTTTGACGGCAGCTGATTTATGGGGGATAGGTAAATGGGGTTGTGCCTTAAAGTTAAATGCAGATAATCGTAGCTTAAAAAGTGATTTACCCTCAGATTTTGACAGCAATAATTTTACTATCGCTTTCTATTACAAAAATGATGTTTCTGGTAACTTTTTTATTGATTGGCGCTTAAACAATCGTAATCCGGAAACACAACAATTTGCCCTTAATTTAAATGAATATCGTACTGAAATAAATGGTTTCCCCGGCCCCAATGGTGTCTTTTTTGACATTGTTTGGCCGGCCGATAACCAGTGGCACCAAGTGGCCCTGGTGGTTAACCAGATAGCTGGATATTGGGCTTTGTATCTTGACGGTCAGGAGCAGCATTATTACGAAAATACTTGGATAATCCCGGATTTTACTGATTGGGAAATTGAGTTAAGACCAAATACGCCCGCCGTCTTAATTGATGAGTTGGCAATGTGGTTAAGACCTTTATCGGAAGCCGAACTTAAGGAAATTTTTGATTATAATTTACCTTTTAATCCCTACACTTGGCCCAGCCCCCAGCTGGCACCAGAGCTTGAACATTATTGGCGTTTTGACGAGAATAACCAGGAAGTCGCTCGCGATGAAATTGGTGGCGACGATTTAGCGATTAAGGTTCAGGATTGGAATATGGAGGGTTTTATTAGTAGCAGTTTGAAGGTGGAAGGTGATTTTTCTTGGGATTTAACAGAAATGCCCTTAAAAGATATCTCGTTTGCCTTTTGGTGGCGAAATACTTCTCATCCTGACGAAGGGCGCTTTAATTTTAAATTAGGAGGCGGCGATAAAGATATTTTAACCTTAATGCCAACTATTTATAATCCCAGTTATTCTTTTAATGGCGAGGGTGGTTTTTTGGGCGAATATGGCAAAGATTATTTTCCTCATGATAACAATTGGCATCACTTAGCGGTAACTTATGATTCCTATCGTTATCGTTGGCGCTTGTTTTTTGATGGAGAGTTATGGAAAGAAGTTCCTTTTATGAAATTAAGACCAGAAACAGTGCTAAATCGTTTGATTATTGATAGTGAAAATTGGTCTTCTGATATTGATGAGCTTAAGATTTGGAAGGGGGTTTTAAATAGCGAGGCAGTTTTAGCAGAGTATGAGAGCTATTGTGAGTACTTGGATTAAAATGGTTTTGCTTTTTTCTGGTAAGCGCTTATCTAAATAATGTTAGCTAACGCCAAGTCGAGAGACGGTGGTGGCTCACTCCGGCTATTTTTAAATAGCCGGAGTTGTTATTTTAGCTTGATTTTTGCGCTATTTTTTTGTAATCTGTAAGTGTTATCTAGTGGGGGTAAGTAGGTGGTTGCTCGGTTCGCCGAGAGGAAAGTCCGGACTCCTTAAAAAGGGCAGTGGATAACGTCCACCGGGGGTAACCCTAGGGAAAGTGCCACAGAGACAATACTAATTTTAGCTTGCTAAAATGAAAGGTGAAAAGAAAAGGGGTGTCGTAAGGCTACCTTTTTCGCTTAGCGGTGACGCTAAAATCGCGGTAAACCCTGCCTGGAGCAAGGACAAACTCCGTCACTTTAGGGTGTTGGAGGAAAAGTAGTCCGCTTGATCGGTTTGGCAACAAATCGGCTTAGATAAATAATCATCCAAAGACAGAATCCGGCTTATCGCTTACCCCCAAAAGATAATTTTTTAAATTTTTTTTATGAAACACAAGCGCGCAGAACTATTTTTTACAACCGTTTTAGTGCCTCTAGATTTTATTTTGATTTTTTTAGCAGGAATTTCTGCTTACTACCTTCGTTTTTCTGAGCACTATCGTGAATTAAGGCCAGTTATTTTTGATTTGCCAATTAGTGAGTATTGGTCCAGCCTTCTTTTAATTAGCGCTCTAATGATTCCAATTATGTTTCTTTCTGGCGCTTACAGCCCAAAAAGGGACAAGCAGCCCGCTAAGGAGGTAACGCGGGTTATTACTGGTATTTCTGTTGGTTTGGCCTTAGTAACTTTAATTATCTTCTTACAGCGAGATTTATTTGATTCTCGGTTTATTGTTTTGGCAACCTGGGCTTTCGCGATTTTATATTTAAGTATTAGTCATCCTTTTGTGAATTGGTTGCAAAAAAAAGTCTATGCTCGAGGCATTGGTCTTAGTCAGGTGGTCTTAATTGGTAATAGCAAGACAGTTGATAATTTAATTGCTGAATTTTCCACTAATAAGTATTCGGGTTATGAAGTGGTTCGTCGTTTACGTGATTTTTCTCTAGAGACGGCTCAAGAGTTAAGGGAATTAATCAAAACGCGTCGAGTCGATGAGGTTATTCAAGCTGATCCTAATTTAAGTAAAACTGAAACGTTGCGTCTTTATGATTTTGCTAATGAGAATCAGCTTACTTTTAAATACGTTGCCGATTTATTAGAGATTAAAGTTTTACGTCATGAAGTCGAAGAAATTATTGGTATTCCTGTGGTAGAGGTAAAGCGAACAACTTTAGAGGGGTGGGGCAGGGTTGCTAAGCGAATCATGGATTTTATTTTCTCTACGCTTTTAATTGCGCTTTTATCGCCCGTTTTTTTATTAACTGCCTTAGCAATAAAATTAGATTCCCGGGGGCCAGTTTTCTTTTCTCGTCGCGATGACGGGACTCCAGTAACCAGAGTTGGGGAGAGTGGCCGTCCTTTCCGTTATTTTAAATTCCGTTCAATGCGCGATAAAGTTGACAGTATGCGTTACAATGAACTGGCTGACCGTAATATTAGAGGGGATGGGCCAATGGTTAAAATTAAAGATGACCCGCGTGTTACTCGGGTTGGTAAATTTATTCGTCGTTTTTCAATTGATGAGTTGCCAGAGTTATTTCTAGTTTTTGCTGGTAAAATGAGCTTGGTTGGTCCGCGACCACACTTGCCAGAAGAGGTTGCTAAGTATGAGCATCACCACAAAAAGACATTAACAATCAAGCCTGGTATTACCGGTTTAGCTCAGGTTTCAGGTCGCAGCGACCTCTTGTTTGAGGAAGAAGTTAAATTGGATGTTTACTATATTGAAAATTGGAGTTTATTATTAGATTTTTCTATTTTATTAAAAACTCCAGCAGCGGTTTTAAAAAAACGAGAAGCTAACTAATTATTTATGAAAGTCGCTTTAGTTCACGATCACTTAGCTCAAACAGGTGGAGCCGAGAAGGTTCTTAAGGTTTTGGCTGATATATTTCCCGAAGCAGCAATCTACACCTTGTTAGCTGATAAGGTTAAAACGGATACCTATCTTAAGGGGCGCCGTTTAGACACTTCAATTATTCAAAAACTGCCCGGCGGGATAAGTCATTACAAATGGTATCTTCCTTTAATGCCAATGGCTGTTGAGTTTTTTGATTTAAGTGAGTATGATCTCGTAATTTCTGACACTAGTTCTTTCGCTAAGGGGGTTATAACTTTGCCGGATGTTCCGCATATTTGTTATTGTCATACTCCAACCAGGTATTTATGGAGTGATACTCATAGTTATTTAAATGAGCTTAAGTATAATAAATGGTTGAAAAAAATCATTGGCCGAATTTTGGTAAGAATGAGGCAGTGGGATTTTTTGGCAGCCAGTCGAGTTGATTATTTTATTGCCAATTCTAAAACAGTCGCGCGAAGAATTAGTAAATATTATCGTCGTGAATCACAAGTTATTTATCCGCCAGTTGAAGTAGATAGTTTTTTTATTAGTGATTTAAGCGCCCAGGCTCCTTCCGAGCGCTATTTTTTAGCTGGTTGTCGTCTTGTTCCCTATAAGCGCATCGATTTAGTGGTTGAGGCTTTTAAAGATTTAGGCCCAGAATATCGTCTTAAAATTTTTGGTACAGGAATTGATTTAGCGCGACTTCAGAAAATTGCTGCCGGGTCAGAAAATATTGAATTTTTAGGACAGGTGACTGAAGATCAAAAAGCGGTTTACTATAGTCGCGCTCAAGCTTTTATCAATCCTCAGGAAGAAGATTTCGGTATCACTCCTTTAGAATCAATGTCTTCGGGGCGGCCGGTAATTGCTTATCGCAAGGGCGGGGCAACTGAAACTGTGAAAGAAGGGGAAACAGGCTTATTTTTTGATGAACAAACACCCGCTTCTTTGAAGGAAGTGCTTAAGTCTTTTAAAGCAGAAAATTTTAATCCAGAAGAAATTCGCGCCTACGCTGAGAGTTTTTCAGTCGCCAGGTTTACTTCAGAAATTAAAGCGCTAGTTGATTCTGTAATGTCCAAAAATCATGAAAATAGCCGTTGATATTAGAGTTTTAATGGACAAGCAGTATAGCGGAATTTCCGAGTATGCTTATTATTTGCTGCGTTTTTGGTTAGACAATTATCCCGAGCATGAATATATTTTTTATTATAATTCTTGGCGACCGCTGCCTCAAGAAATTTTTTCTTGGGTGAATGGGCGGGCGGTTTTTAAGAAAACTTTCTGGCCGAATAAAATTTTTAATTATTTTTTTCAAGCTCTTTTTGGACGACCGAAGCTTGATAAAATTGTTGGTCCGGTAGATATTTTTTGGTCGCCACATCTTAATTTTTCGAACTTTGGCAGTAGCGCTACTTGTAAAATCTTAACTGTTCATGATTTGTCTTTTCTTCGTTATCCGGAATTTTTTACTCGTCGTAAAAATTTTTGGCACCGTTTTTTAAGATTAAAAAAATTAATTGCTCAGTATGATTTGATTGTGGCAATTTCTGAAAACACCAAACAAGATTTAATTGATCTTTTAGGTGTTCCCGCTAAAAAAATAAGAGTTATTTATTCTGGGTTAAATCAAGACTCACTTGTTCTCAGTTCTGAAGAAGCGCGAGATTTTCGAGTTAAAAATGATTTAGGTGGTCATTTTATTCTTTATTTGGGGGCAATTGAGCCGCGAAAAAATGTCCAAGGTCTAATTGAGGCTTACGAGCGTCTTCGGGATAAACGTTTAGATTTAGCTAACTATCATTTGGTTTTAGCAGGGGCAAGAGGTTGGAAAAATAAGTCTATTTATCGTCAGGCAGCCACTTCTCTATATCGGGATGATATAAAATTTTTAGGTTATGTGAGTCGAGCAGAGCGGAATTGGCTTTATCAACAAGCAACAATTTTTGTTTACCCTTCATATTATGAAGGTTTTGGTTTTCCGCCACTTGAAGCAATGGGGCAGGGCCGACCGACAATCACCTCAGATGCTTCGTCAATTCCTGAGGTTGTTGGTGATGCGGCTTTAACGGTTAATCCTTATTCAGTTATTGATTTATCTCAGGCGATGGAAATATTATTAGAAGATGAGTCTTTGCGTGCTTATTTTTCTAAACGGGGGCAAGCGCGTGTCAGTTTTTTTTCTTGGTCTCAAACTTCTAGAAATTATTTTTCATTATTTAAAAAAATTTATGAGAGCAGTGATTCAAGTTGTTAGTCAGGCTCGGGTTGAGGTCGGGAATCAGGTCGTCGGCCAGATTAAGCGTGGGGTTTTAATTTTTTTAGCTATTTGTAAAAATGATGATAGTTCTCAGGCTGTTTGGCTAGCTAAAAAAATTAGTCAGTTAAGAATTTTTCCCGATCAAGATGGCAAGATAAATTTCGATTTAGCAGCGGTTGCTGGTGAGGCTCTAGTAATATCACAATTTACTTTATACGGAAAAACCAATCGTGGTCAGCGGCCTAACTTTTCCGAGGCTGCTCCAGCTTCGCAAGCGGTTCCGCTTTATGAAAAATTTATTAGCACTTTAAGGGAATTAGGATTTAAGGTGGCGACTGGTCATTTTGGGGCTTTAATGAAAGTATCTTTGGTAAATGAAGGCCCTTTGACTTTAATCATTGATAGTAATAATGAATAATTTTTGTGAGCAGAAAAAATAAAAATAAAAAAGTTTTAGTTGCGCTCTCAGGAGGGGTTGATTCGGCAGTGACGGCTAGAATTTTATTAGAAAAAGGTTATCAGGTAAGTGCCGTTTATTGTCTTTTTTGGAAAGAAGGTGCTGAAGATTTAAGTGAAGCTTTAGCCGCTCGGGTGGCTGATCAATTAGGTATTCCTTTTCACTCCTTAGATTTACGCCAGACTTTTAAGAAAAAGGTGGTTGATTATTTTTTGAGCGAATATAAATCTGGGCGGACCCCTAATCCTTGCGTCCGTTGCAATAAACAAGTAAAACTAGGTGAATTATTAAATTATGCAGCTGCTCAAGGTTTTGATTATTTGGCGACGGGTCATTATTTAGAAATTAAAGGTCGTCCTGGGCGTCGTTATTTACGAAAGGGCCGCGACATTTTAAAAGATCAGAGTTATTTTTTATATTCTCTTAGCCCCGAAGAATTAGATCAGCTTCTTTTTCCTTTAGGAAAGTATAAAAAAACCAAAACTCGGCGAGAGGCAAAAAGAGAGAGACTGATCAATGCTGAAAGTCCAGAAAGTCAAGATATTTGTTTTTTATCTGGGCCGCATAATAATTTTCTTAAACGACATTTAAAACTTGAATCAGGGCCGATTATTTTAGAAGAAAGCGGTCAGAAGATTGGGGAGCATCAAGGCTTACCTTTATACACCATTGGTCAGCGCCGAGGTTTAGAAATAGGGGGGACCGGTCCTTACTATGTTGTTGGGCTGGATTATAAGAGTAATATTTTAAAGGTGGCTTCAACTTGGAACGACCAGCGGCTTTATCGCCAAGAGTTATTAGCCAGAGAGGTTAATTGGAATTATCCTCGTTTGCCTCATAAAAAATTTAGTTGTCAGGCGGTAATTCGCTATGGTCATCCAGCTCAACCCTGTTTTTTAACTCTCAACCCAGACGGTGATATAAAAGTTGTTTTTAAAAAAGCGCAACGAGCAATTACGCCAGGGCAAAGTGTTGTTTTTTATCGTGGGCGCCGTCTCTTGGGTGGTGGAATTATTGTTTAACAAATAAAACAAAAAAGAAGCTAAAAAAGCTTCTTTTTTTAAGTGCCGCGAGAGGGGGTCGAACCCTCACGGGATTGCTCCCACACGAGTTTGAGTCGTGCGCGTCTACCAGTTCCGCCATCACGGCTTAACTTTTAAATTATAGTATAAAATGTCTAATTGTCAAACTAAAGGCAACTTGTTTAAGAGAGTTATTTTCGCTATAATTAAATTATAAAAAACTATTTATGGGAAAAGTTCTTGCTGTTGTCAACCAAAAAGGAGGAGTGGGTAAAACTACTACCGCTGTTAACTTGGGGGCCTATTTGGCGGCGGCCGGTAAGCGGGTTCTGCTGGTGGATTTAGATCCTCAGGCTAATGCTAGCTCCGGTTTAGGCTTAGATATTAGTAAATTAGAAGCCGGAATTTATGAAGCCTTAATTGGCGAGCAGCCAATTTTTCAAGTAATTAAAAGAAGCAAGCAAGATAATTTTTTAGTGGCTCCGGCAACAGTCTCTTTGGCTGGAGCGGGGATAGAGTTAGTGTCTTTGGACAATCGTGAATTTCGTTTGCAGGAGATTCTTAATTCAGTTCGCTTAGAATATGATTATATTATTATTGATGGCCCACCCTCTTTAGGTTTGCTAACAATTAATAGTTTGGTGGCCGCTGATGAGATCTTAATTCCAATTCAAAGCGAGTATTATGCTTTAGAAGGCTTAGGTCAATTACTCCAGACGATTAATTTAATACAAGAAAATCTTAAGCCGGAGTTAAAAATTATGGGCGCGGTTGTGACAATGTTTGATCGTCGCAATAAATTATCAGCTTTAGTTTTAGAAGATTTAAAGAAAAATTTCCCGGGTCGAATTTTTGAAACAATTATTCCTCGCAGTGTTCGTTTAGCGGAAGCTCCTAGTTTTGGGCGTAGTATCTTGCAGTATGAACCTCGTGGTCGCGGAGGGCAGGCTTATCAAGATTTGGCGGCAGAAGTTATTTCTTTAGAGACTAAATAATTTAGACAGTATATGCCAAGTAATTTAGGACGGGGTTTAGAATCTTTAATCCCCAAAAAAACAACGCAACATTTACCAGCTAGTGCTTTAAGTGAAGCAGGTGCGCCTCTTTTGGCGGCTGACGGTGAGCGTGTTTTAGAGTTAGACCCGAAGTTAATTTCTATTAATCCTTGGCAGCCCCGTCAAGAATTTGCCCCAGGGGCTTTAAATGATTTAATGGATTCTATTAAGGCGCATGGTATTATTCAGCCTTTAATTGTTACTAAAAAGGGTCGGGCTTATGAGTTGATTGCTGGTGAACGGCGTTTGCGGAGTGCGAAAAATCTTGGCTTAAAAACTGTACCGGCATTGATTCGGGAGGCTGATGCCCAAAAGAAATTAGAAATAGCTTTGATTGAAAATTTACAACGAGAAAATCTTAATCCTGTAGAAACTTCTTGGGCCTACGATAAGTTAATGACTGAATTTAATCTATCTCAAGAAGCGGTCGCTAAAAGGGTGGGTAAGGCTCGTTCAACCGTGGCTAATTCTTTACGTCTTCTAAGTTTGCCAGAAGAAATCAAGACAGCTTTAGCCAAGCGTCTTTTAAGTGAGGCTCACGCTAAATATTTACTAGGCTTAAATAGCGAGGCTCAGCAGCTGAATGTCTTTCGTAAAATTTTACGTCAAAACTTAACAGTCGCTGATACTAATCGTCTAATTCGTCGCCTCGGTGGAACAAAAGAAGCCCGTGTCAAAGATAATACGCTTTTAGATAAAGAGCATCGCCTAGCTAAAGCTTTAGGGACTAGGGTTACGATTGAGCGAAAATTGAGTGGCGGTCGGATAATTATTGATTTTTATAGCGACGAAGAGTTGGGCGAGCTGACTAAACGCTTAATCAAAGAATAATTTTTTTTCTCTAAAAAGCCTGCTCGAAGCGGGTTTTTTTAAAAATTGATAAAGATTTGAAAAGCAACTCTTAACTTGGTATATTAAGAGGGGTTGTTTTTTATTTTTTATTTTAAAATCATGTCTTTTGTTCACCTTCACAATCATACTCACTATTCCTTGTTAGATGGATTAACTAAGATTGATGAATTAATTGAGTGTGCAAAAAATGATGGCGCCCCCGCAGTCGCAATTACTGACCACGGGGTTCTTTATGGCGTAATTGAGTTTTATCAAAAATGTAAAAAGGCTGGAATTAAACCGATTATTGGTGTGGAAACTTATTTAGCCCCCCAGAGTCGTTTTGATAAGTTAGGAAGAGCTGATGCTAAGAATTACCATTTGCTTTTATGGGCTGAGAATAATGTCGGTTATCAGAACCTTATTAAATTAATCTCCGCTGCTCACCTGGAAGGTTATTATTATAAGCCGCGGATTGATTGGGATTTATTAGTTCAGTATCATGAGGGGATAATCGCTTCTTCTGCTTGCTTGGGCGGAGAATTGGCGCAAATGATTTTGGCCGGGGATGAGATTGGGGCTAAAAAAAGAGCTTTAGAATACAACAATCTTTTTGGTCAGGGGAATTATTACCTAGAAATTATGGACCATCCCGAGCTTGATGGCCAAGAAAAGGTCAATGAAGCCCTAATTCGTTTTTCTCAAGAGTTAAACATCCCTTTGGTAGCAACAAATGATGTTCATTATCTAAAAAAAGAGGATGCCGAAGCTCAGGATATCTTATTGTGCTTGCAAAACAAAAAAAAGCTAACGGATAAGGATAGAATGTCAATGTTGGGAATGGGTGATTATTCTTTTCGTTCAATTGCTTCAATGAAGGAAGCTTTTAAGGATACTCCTGAGGCTCTTTCAAACACGCTAAAGATTGCTGAACGCTGTAATGTCGAGATCGAGCTCGGTCATACTCAATTGCCGCATTTTGAAGTGCCGGAGGGTTTTGACGGTAACTCTTACTTGCGCCGCTTGGCTGAGGCAGGGATTAGCGAGCGTTATCCGGGGGTGAGCTTGACTGCTCCCGAGGCGCAGCCTATTTTAGAGCGAATGAATTATGAGTTGTCGGTTATAGAAAAAATGGGTTGGCCTGATTATTTTTTGATTGTGGCTGATTTTGTTAATTGGGCCAAAGATAACGGCATCGTTGTTGGCCCTGGGCGCGGCAGCGCCGCTGGCTCTTTGGTTTGTTTTTTAACTGGCATTACTAACTTAGATCCGCTTAAGTATGATTTGCTTTTTGAACGCTTTTTAAATCCTGATCGAATTTCAATGCCGGATATTGATATGGATTTTTCTGATATTCGCCGTAATGATGTTTTGTCTTATGTTTCAGAAAAATATGGAGCCGATCATGTTGCTCAAATTATTACTTTTGGAACCATGGCTGCCCGAGCGGCGGTGCGCGACGTGGGTCGAGTTTTAGATTATCCTTACGATTTTTGCGATGGTCTCTCTAAGGCAATCCCCATGTTTACTAAATTACCGGCCGCTATTAAGAATGTGCCCGAATTAAGAGAACGTTATAACACTGAACCTGATGTGCGTAAAGTTTTAGATTATGCTTTACGTCTTGAAGGTGTTTCTCGTCATTCTTCAACTCACGCTTGCGGCGTGGTTATTACCCGCAATGAACTAACAAATTACACTCCGATTCAGTATGTTTCTGCTAGTGATAAGACGATAGTTTCTCAATATTCAGCTAACCCCTTAGAGGATTTGGGTTTGCTAAAGATGGATTTCTTAGGTTTAAAAAATTTAACGATTATTGAAGCTGCTTTAAAGATTATTAAAAATACCCGTGGCTTAAAGATTGATATCGAAACTATTCCTTTAGACGATGAGGCTACTTATAAGCTTTTTCAAAGAGGGGAAACGACTGGTGTTTTTCAATTTGAATCTTCGGGGATGAAGCGTTATTTAAAAGATTTGAAGCCAACAGAATTTGAGGATATTATTGCGATGGTTGCTCTTTATCGTCCAGGGCCAATGGAGTGGATTCCTGATTTTATTAAGAGTAAACACGGAGAAAAGAAAGTAAGTTACCTTCATCCCAGGTTAGAACCAATTTTAAAGAATACTTACGGAGTAGCGATTTATCAGGAGCAAGTGATGCAAATCGCCAGAGATTTAGCCGGCTTTTCGATGGGGCAGGCCGATGTTCTTAGAAAGGCCATGGGTAAGAAAATTCCGGCCTTGTTAGCTGAACAAAAAGAGAAATTCATTGATGGTTGTATTAAAAATGGTGTTTATCAGGAGTTAGCTGAAACTGTCTTTTCTTTTATTGAGCCTTTTGCTGGTTATGGTTTTAATCGTTCCCATGCAGCTTGTTATGCTTTAATCGGCTATCAAACCGCTTACCTTAAGGCTCATTGGCCGGTGGAGTTTATGGCTGCTCTGTTAACTTCTGACCAGCATGATACTGATCGAATTGCAATTGAAATTGAAGAATGTCGTAATATGGATATTAAAATCATGCCGCCTGATGTTAATCAGTCTTTTGCCTCTTTTACGGTTGTTACTCCAAATACAGCCGCGAATGCTATAATTGGAGAATCGGTGCCTCTTGATACAATTCGCTTTGGTTTAAATGCCATTAAAAACGTGGGTGAGCATATTGTCGAGGTTATTATCTCTGAACGGAAAAATAAGGGCCCTTATCGAGACCTTTTTGATTTTTTAGAACGGATTACCGACAAAGACTTAAATAAAAAATCTTTAGAAAGTCTAATTAAATGTGGGGCCCTGGAGAGTTGGGGTGAACGTGGTTTTCTTTTGTCTAACATCGATAAACTCTTAAGTTTTAATAAAGAAATTGTTAAAGAAAAAGCGAGCAAGCAAGATAGTCTTTTTGCTTCTTTGGGGGCGGAAAATTTTAATTCTCGAATTACTTTAGATAATTATCCTCCAGCTGGTCAAGAAGAAAAATTAGCCTGGGAAAAAGAATTATTGGGCTTGTATGTAAGCGAACATCCCTTTAATTTATATAAAAATCGTTTATTAGGTTATGCTGTGCCTTTAGCAAATTTAAAGAGTCATCGTGGTGATCCTTCGGTTGTTACAGCGGGAGTTATTAGTACAATAAAAAAAATCATCACCAAGAATAATGAGTCCATGCTTTTTGTTAAAATTGAAGACGCGGTCGCTTCGGTTGAACTTTTAATTTTTCCTCGTCTTCTAAAAGAAACAGAAACGATTTGGGTTTCTGGTCGACCACTTATTTGCGAGGCGACAGTTTCTGAAAAAGACCAAGATATAAAATTATTAGTTAACGCGGTGGCTATTTTAGAAGCTGATAATTTAGATGCAGGGATTGATAATTTTAAGCGCAGTGTTTTACAGCGTCGGGAAAACAATGGTAATGGGGCTTGGCGGCGGCGGAATTATAATAAAATTCAAGATAAAACTGCAACCACGGATGAAGCTGTCCCCGTTTCTCCAGCCCCAACTTCAACCGCCAGTGCAGCAGCGGCCACAGAAGTATTAAAAATATTTTTTGAGAAAATGCCAGCCGCCGCCGATTTGGAGGCTTTGAGAAATTTATTAGCTGAGCATCCTGGTTCTTGCGAAACTTTATTTAAAATTAAGAGGCCGGAAAAAGACACAGTTTTCAAAGCCGGGTTGAGGGTTAAAATTTCTTCTTCTCTTGAGAAAGCAATTAAGGAAAAATTTAATGGTAGTTTAAGAATTGTTTAAGCTTTAGCTTTTTGTTATAATCTAGGAACAGTAATATTTTTTAAATTTATTTTTTCAGACAATAATTCAAGATTTTTTTTCTTGAGTAAGAGTTAATTTTATGCCTAAAGAAAGTTTAAGTGCTAAAAAAAAGGTTAACGCCAAGACTTCAAAAGCAACTGCAAAAAAAGCTCCTACTTCTAAAAAGACGCTTACTAAAAAGACTGCTGCTCCTAAAAAAAAGGCGCCAAAGAAAACGACTACTTCTAAAAAAACGGCTACTAAAAGAACGAATTTGACGAAGAAGAGTCCGACTAAAAAAACAAGCGTTAAAAAATCGCTTGAAAAAAAAGTTTCTAAGGTGAAGCCAGTTTTTGTTGATGTTATTTCTGACCAAGAGACAGAAGCAACATTTAGACGACCAGTTTATCAACCTGACTATCAGGAGGAGAATGAGGAAGAAGAAGGTGTTGAAAATATTTATAATAAGCAAGCGGATATTCCGGATTTTGAGCTAACCGATAATGAAGTTTTTGATAAGCAGAAAAACTTTTTTTCCGAGCTTATTGAGGAAAGTGATGATTTTTCTTCAAATGAAGAGATGGCCGAGCAACCAATTTTAAGAAAGAAACCTTTAAAACTTTATCGTCGGCAAGCTTGGGTTTATTTGGCGGCAACACTAATTCTAATGCTAACTGTTTTTTATTTTTTTGCAGTTAAGCTAACAGTTACCATTCATCCTCGGGGAGAAGAGTTAATTAATGATGAGGTGAATTTTACCGTTACTTCTGCAACCGAAGTGGATTCCGATTATCCCTTGGTCCGTGGTGAAGCAAAAATAGTCGAGGAAGAAGCTGAGAAAGTTTATCAAGTTGAAAAGGGAAATGAGGTTGATGATTTAAGTGGCCGAGTCCGCGGCAGTGTTACTTTAATTAATAAGTTAGCCCGTAATCAACGTCTCGTGGCAACTACCCGATTACTAACAGCGGATGGGCGTCTTTATCGCCTTGATGAGGCGGTTAATATCCCCGCCGGCGGTCAGATTGAGACAAGTGTTTATGCTGATGAATTAGGGAGGGATAAACTATTAACTAGTTCGGAAAAATTAACTATTCCTGGCTTGTGGGAGGGTTTGCAAAATAGTGTTTACGCAGAAAGCAGTGGACCTTTTTCTTATCAGGCCGACATCAAGACTATTGTTACCGAAGAAGATTTAGAGAAAGCTGAGGCAGATATTCAGGCAGTTTTAGATGCTAAAGCTAAAAATGATTTTCGTCCAGCCGCCGGTCAAGCAACGACTTATAAAGAAGTTCCTGAGTCTTTTGTGGTTGAATTTAGTGTTAAGGCGGGTGATAATGCTTCAGAATTTACTGCCACTGCTAAAAAAGGTTATGTTTTAGCCCGTTTTTCTAAGGAGGATGCGATTAATCTTGCTAAAAATCGTTTAGCGATGGTGATTCCTGATGACAAGCGTTTAACCGGGTTTAACCCAGATTCAATTGTTTTTACTTTAGAAAAATATCAAAGTAATCCAGCTCAAGCGACAGTTACAGCTAATTTTAGTGGTCAGATGCTTGCAAACGGTGACAGTCTTTTTCTGGATTCTAATAAATTGGTCAGCTTGAAAGAAGCGCAAATAAGAGATCACCTTAGTCAGCTTCCTGAAATTGATAGTTATGAGCTTGATTTTTGGCCCTCTTTTATTAAAAGAGCGCCACACTTGCCAGATCGAATTAAAATAAAAACTGCTGATTAATTATAAAAAAAGCGCCTCTTTTAAGAGGCGCTTTTCTTTTGAGTCCTTTAAGTTAAAAGAGGCCAAGGAATTTACTTTTAGTCTTTCTTAGGGGGCTGATTTTTTTTCGACCATGATAAACCGCTAAAGCTTCAGCTAGGCTGGCGTCGTGGTTAATAATTAAAGATAAAGCGGTTGCTAATCTAATTGCTTCTTCTAGGGGGCGTTGGTGTAAATTTCGACCAATCGCCATCCCATTTGCCTTGGCGGTATTAATTTGCTCCCAGGCGTGCTTTAACAGGTCTTCGGCTTTTTGTTGTCCGCCGCCAACGCAAATTACTTTAGTTTGGCCGGCTGCCAAAATTGCTTCTTGAAATTTTTTTGCACTGGTTGTTGGAGTTTTAGTATAAGGATATTTTGTTTTGACAAAATCGGCTCCAAGTGCAGCCGCAATCCCCGCTCCGCCGGCAATTGTTTTAATTGCAGCTTCATTTATTTTTTCCCCGCGCGGATACATCCAAATTACTGCCAATAAACCTTCGTTGTGAGCCTCTTTAATTACTTGAGCCGCTTCTTTTAACATTTGTGTTTCATTTTTACCACCCAAATAAACAGTGTAGCCAATTCCTAAAATATTTAAGCCACTTTTTTCTTTAAAACTCAGAACATCAGCCACTGACCACCAGGCTTCGTTTTTAACCTCAGAATAATCCTTATACAGATTGGAGCGACCATTAATCTTTACCAAGTAAGGAACTTTTTGATACTTAGTTCCATAACGACTAATTAAGCCTAATTGAGTAGCAAAAACACCAACTGGAGCCGCGGCGGCAATTTGAAATAAATGTTCTGGCGAAGCGTCAGCGGGGCTAACATTTGGACCAACAAAATCAGCATTTAAGTGTTCCACTTTTTGGTCTCCGGCAAAAAGTAATAAGCGTCCGCTATTAGCAGTCGCCTGGCGTAAGTTTTTTTGGTATTCAGCTCGTTTTTTTAGGGGAACTGATAAAGGAACGGTTAATTGATTCATAAAAAATAAAATATTGATAATTTAAAAAATAGTTTATAATATTAACTTAATGTGGTATTATTAAACTAATTAAGCGCTCTAATTATATCATTTTATGAGTAAAGGGAAAAGAAAAATTTCTGATGATCAGATTCACGATTATGATGATCCAATTAATATGACCCCCAAAAATTTAAAATTAGGTTTTTGGGTTGCCCGCAATAAGCGCCGACTCTATCGTGCTTTGGTTATTTTTTTGGGGTTAATTGCTTTTGGGACTGTGGCTTATGCAGTTTATGGTGTAATTGAATACAATACGATTGGTCGAGAAAGGGAAAAGATTACCCTTTATTCTAGTGGCGGGGTTGATATCTCTGATTATCGGGAGCAAAATCGTCCGGAGGATTTAAGGATTAGCACTCCGCGATCATTGGCTGGTGGCAGTGAGACTGATTTAACTGTTAGAATTAGTAATCCTAATGAGAAGCAATATGCTTATTTTGATTTTTGTTTTATAAATTCTGAAAATGAAGCTTGTGGGAGTGATTTTATTTTGCCGCAAGATCAGAAAGATTTAGCTTTATTAAACTCAACTTTAGGAACCGGAGGTGAAATTCGCTTTGTAATCAAAAGAATTTTGTGGCAGAAATTAAAGGCTTATGAAGTCCCTGATTGGACTGTTTTTAAAGAACAGCGTCTTAATTTTGAGGTTGATGACGCGCAATTTTCTACTTATACCAACGAAGTTGCTTATTTAGAATTTTCTGTTAGTAATAATACGTCTTTTTCCTATTTTTCAGTTCCTTTTGATATCTTTATTCGCCAAGGTGATAAAGTAATGGCAATTAATCGTTATGTGGTTTATGATTTTTTAAGTCGAAGTACGCGTTCAGTTCGACTTCTTTGGCCGGAAGGGGAAGCGCGTGGTGGCAATATTGAAATTATTCCAAATTTAAATATTCTCGACGATAGCATCTATAGACCGTATTCGGCCCCTGAAAATTGATATGAAAAATAGTTTTCGAACTTATTTTAAAAATTTTGATTGGATTTTATTTTTTTCCGTTTTGTTATTGGCAATTTTTGGCGTTCTTGAAGTTTACAGTGTGGCTCTGGGTGTTGGTGGTGATGCACTTAATAATTTCTATAAGCAATTTCTTTTTATCGGCTTAGGTTTGATTGGGATGTTTGTGCTTACTTTTTTTGATCATCGTTTTTTAAAAAGTTTGAAAACTTATCTTTATTTTTTAGCCGTTGTTCTTTTGATCTTAGTATTAATTTTTGGAAAAACGGTAAATAATACGACTGGTTGGTTTGAAGTTTTTAGCTTTAGAATTCAGCCGGTAGAATTTGTTAAAATTATCTTGATTATTTATTTGGCTGGCTATTTTTCCAGCTTAGCCACTCGTGTTAAAAATTCTCGCCATTTTATTGGTTCTTTAATTGCGGCCGGCATTCTTTTTTTTCTCGTCTGGTTACAGCCTGATTTTGGTTCTTCCTTGGTTTTACTGGCAGTTTGGCTGCTTATTTCTCTAGTGGCCGGTTTTCATAAAAAATATTGGCTGACCACTTTAATCCTTGCTCTAGTTGCTTTAATTCCTCTTTGGTTTAATCTAAGTCCTTATCAACAACAGAGAATCACAACGGTTTTTAGTAGTGCTCAAGAGGTTTGTCGTGAAGAAGAGTGTTATAATAAGCAGCAAGCTTTAATTGCTATTGGAGCTGGCGGTTTAGCTGGTCGGGGCTTAGGTTTTGGCTCGCAGTCACAATTAAAATTTTTGCCGGCCGCTCAAACAGACTTTATTTTTTCAGTTATTGCCGAAGAGTTAGGCTTTTTGGGAATTCTAATTGTTATTAGCCTCTTTAGTGTTTTTTTCTATCGCAGTTTGGCGGCGGTTCGGCGCGTAAAGGATGATTTTGGCATTTATTTCATTCTTGGCTTCGTGGGGCTTGTTTTTACTCACATGTTTGTTAATATCGGTATGAACCTTGGCATTCTTCCAATTGTTGGCATCCCGCTACCTTTTGTTAGTTATGGAGGCAGTGCGATGATTGCGATGTTTATTGGGCTCGGAATTATGCAAAATATTATTATCAAATCTAAGATAAATTATTAAATAATAGATAAAAACTATGGAAATGAAATTGAGTGGGGATGTTCGTGCCCCCAAAGAAAGGCTAGAGGGCGACTTTGTTCCGGCCATTTTATATGGTAGAAATGTGGACAATGTCAGCCTGAAGATTAAAAGAGCAGATTTAGAGCGCTTGACAAAAGAGGCGGGTGAATCCAATTTAATTGACTTGAGCTACGGCAACGAGAAGGTTAAAGTTTTAATTAAGGAGGTTCAGCGCCATCCGGTGAGTGCTCTTTTGCAACATGTTGATTTTTTCCAAGTTAACATGAAAGAAAAAATTAACACTGAAATTCCTTTGGAGTTTGTTGGTGAATCTAAGGCCGTTCGAGAGTTCTCTGGTTCTTTAATTAGAAATGTGAACGCTTTAGAGATTGAATGCTTGCCTCAAGACTTAACTGATCATATAGATGTTGATATTTCTGTTTTAGATACCTTTGAAGACGAAATTAAAATTTCTGATATCAAAATTCCAGCTGCCTGGGAACTTTTAAGTGACCCGGATGTAATTGTTGCCTCTGTTATCCCTCCTCGCGTAGAAGAAGTTGTTGCTCAAGAACCCGAAGCTGAGCCTGAGACTGCTGAAGCTAAAAAAGAAGATAAAGATGAAAAAAAAGAGGCTTAATAAAATAGAAAAAAAGGAAACGGTCGCCTCTTCGGCGACCGTTAACTTAAATCGAGCGATAATTATTGCCGCTCTGTTTTTGCTTACTTCTTTAACTGCTTTAAGTTTGTATTTGTGGCAACCGGTTTGGCTGTTTCCAATTGAAGAATTAACAACGCCTGAGCCACTAGCAATTATCACGCCGCCGCTAGTAGAAGAAATCTGCCTCGATTGTAAAGTTCACCCTCTTAGCGGTCAGTTGATGGAAGAATCCGAGACTCATGGTCGCCCTTGGGCGCTGATGATTGATAATTATGTTGGTGCTAGACCATCGGTGGGGTTAAGTGCGGCGACTTTAGTTTATGAGGCGCCGGTTGAAGGTGGCGTGACTAGACTAATGGCAATTTTCAAGGCTCAAGATTTGCCTGCTGAGATTGGTCCGATACGTTCGGCGCGTCCCTATTTTTTAAAGTGGGCTCAGGAATTGGGAGCAACTTATGTTCATGTTGGTGGCAGTGAAGAGGCTTTAGTTTTGGCAAAAAATTTAGGGCTCAATGATGTTAATGAATTTTATCAAGGCGCTTATTTTTGGCGCTCTAAAAATCGTCCGGCGCCACACAACATTTTAACTTCTAAAGAAAAGTTAGATTCTTATCGTCAAGATTTAAAGCTTGATGAAGAGGATTTTTCTCTTTTAAAGCAAAATTATTTTACTCCTTATCAATTTGAAGATCTGCCTGCAACTGAAATTAGCTCGTCTTCTTTGGTTAAGGTTAAGTATAGTGAGGGGTATAATGTTTCTTGGCATTATTCACCAGAAACTAATACTTATCAGCGTTATTTAGAAAATTCCCCCCATCAAGAAGCTGATGGAAGTTTAATTGTTGTTGATAATTTGGTTTTTCCAGTGCGTGCTTTTAAAGTGATTGATGACGATTTGCGTTTAGCGTTGATACCTCAAAATAGCGGCACTGCCTTACTTTGTCAAAATGGTGTTTGTAATTGGGGCAACTGGAAGCAAAATAATAGTTCTGAGCGTTGGCGTTTCTATAAAAAAGACGAAAGTGAATTCGTCTTTAAGCCAGGAAAAACTTGGATTTCAATTATTAGTCGTCTTGAAGATGTGCAGTATTAGTTAGTTTAAAGAAGCGGTTTTTACCGGAGTAATCCTTAAAAAAAGTTAAAGATAATCTTTCTAAACTGGCGTGAGCCAGTTTTTTGATAAGCTCAGTTTGATTGGGGTCTATTTCTGCTAGAAGGGTAAAGCTCTGTGGAAGTTGATTGCTGCTTGCTATTTGCAGGAATAGTTGGCGGTAATGATTTAGCCCATCTTTTCCTGAGACTAGAGCTAGAAGTGGCTCGCGTTTAATTGAGGGCTCGGCTAGTTGTTCGGGTTTAAGATAAGGGAGGTTGGCGACAATAATTAAGTGTTTAGCGCTTTTTAAAATTTCTTGATGCGGAGTCAGGAGTTTGCCTTTTTTCCAATTAATTTTCAGACCAAAGCGTCGACCATTGTTTTTAGCAACTGTTAAGGCGGCGCGAGAAATGTCAGAAGCATAGTAATTAGCGGCTGATTTTAGTTCCAAGGCGAGACTGATAATAATTGCACCGCTTCCAGTCCCAAGATCAATTATTTCTGTTTTTGAGTTTAATTTTCGGGCAGTTTTTAGAGCGAGGTCAACTAATAACTCTGTTTCTGGGCGGGGAATTAAGACTTTAGAGTTAACCGCGAATTGGCGGCCGTAAAATTCTTTTTTATGAGTTAAAGCAGCGAGCGACCAACCTTTTAGGCGTTTTTTTAAAAAATAATTAGATTTCCAAAAAACTAACTTTGATATTTTTGCTTCGGGGTGAGTTAAGATTTTCTCTAGCGATTCTTTTTTTACGGCTGAGAGCAGGGCTAAAGCTTCTTTTTCTGGTTCAGAAAAGCCAGCGCTTTTAAAGCGCTGGCAGGAATAATCCAGATATTGTTTAACTGTTTTTAAGGCCATGATGACGCTCTGCTTTAGCTTTTGCTTTTAAAGCTTCAATAATTGGTTCAAGATTGCCGTCCATAATTAAGTTAATGCTGTGCCAAGATTCGCCGGCACGGTGGTCGGTAATTCGGTCTTGAGGAAAATTGTAAGTACGGATTTTGTCGCTTCTGTCGCCACTGCCAACCTGGTCTTTACGGGTACTAGAATTTTTAGCTTGACGTTCTTCTTCCTCTTTAGCAAGCAGTCGCGAGCGTAGAATTTGTAAAGCTTTTTCTTTGTTTTGATGTTGTGATTTTTGGTCTTGACAACTAACAGTGAGCCCGCTTGGAATATGGACAATTCGGATTGCTGAGTAAGTAGTATTAACGCTTTGACCGCCCGGTCCACTAGAGCAGAAAGTGTCAATTCGTAAATCACTCATTTTGATTTCAATGTCGACCTCTTCGGCCTCAGGTAGGGCAACGACGGTCGCTGTTGAGGTGTGGACTCGACCCTGCTTTTCGGTTTCCGGCACCCTTTGAACACGATGAGTCCCCGCTTCATATTTAAATAAACCATAGGCACCGCGACCGCTGATTGAAAAAATAACTTCTTTGTAGCCACCAACTCCAATAACGTGAGAATCAAGAAGTTCAATTTTTAGATTATTTTTTTCTGCAAATTTACTGTAAGTGCGAAAGAGATCGCCGGCAAAAAGAGCGGCTTCATCACCACCCGCCCCAGCTCTAATTTCAATAATCGCATTTTTGATATCATGAGGGTCAGCTGGAAAGAGCGCTTCGTCAATCTCTTCTTTGAGTTTGTTTAAATTTTTTTCAAGTTCTGGTAATTCGTTTATCGCTAAATCCTTTAAATCAGTATCACTATCTTTTTCAATAATTTCTTGGTAATCACTTATTTCAAGCTTGATTTTTTCTGCCTGTTTGATTTTTTCAATAATATTTTTTAAAGCTGAGTGTTCTTGGGAAATTTTGATAAACTCTTTTTGGTTAGCTAAAATATCAGGATTGCTCAATCCCGCTTCAATATCTTTAAATTTGTCTTTGATTTCTTGGTACATATATTTTTTAGAAAAAAGATTAAAAAAATGACCGCTGAGAAGAGAAGTGCAACAAAAGTTGACGCTCTTTAAGCGATCATTTAAAAAGTTTAAACTAGCTATTTCTTTTTTCCTAAAGTAACTTGAGCAATCTTTTTAATATCTTTAGTTTTAACGACAATTTCTTTTTTGGCCCGTTCTTTAGAGCGAGCTTCATTTTTTACTTTTTTGCCGCGACGAACAGTTGCCACCTTTTTGCTCGCTTCTTTCTTGGCAGAGAATTTCTCAACCCGGCGGGCGGTGTCAACTAATTTTTGCTTGCCGGTATAGAAAGGATGACAAGCAGAGCAAAGCTCGATTTTGATTTCTGGAACAGTTGCTCCAGTAACAAAAGAATTGCCACAGACGCAAGTGACCTGGCAATCAGGATAGTATTGAGGGTGAATTCCGTTTTTCATACTAAAAAAAGTGTTAGGCAATAAATAATTGCTGCAGTAATGCTAACATAACTTCAAAAAAGGTGCAAGAGTTGCTATAATTTGGCTAATGACAAAAATTCCAAACATTGCTCGAAGCACTTCATATTTAACTTTAGCTTTGATTATCCAAAAGGTAATTTCTTTTTCGTATTTTATAATTCTTACTAGGGCTTTAGGTTTAGAGGTGATGGGGCAGTATTATACAGCTATTTCTTTTACGACCATCTTTGGTATTTTTATTGATTTAGGCTTGGCTAATGTTTTAACTCGTGAGGTAGCAAAATCTCCAGAAGGGGCTAGTCGCTGGCTAGGAAACGTGATTGGTATTAAAATCCCTTTAGCAGTTGCTACTTTTTTGGTGGCGCTTTTAATGGCTCAGCTCTTAGGCTATGAGCCCTTAGTTTGGCTTTTAATTTTGATTTCCGCCTTTAGTATGGTGCTGGATTCTTTTACGGCTACTTTCTTTGCCACTTTACGCGGCTTGCATACTTTAAAATATGAAAGTCTGGCTTCAATTATTTTTCAAGCCTTAGTCTTTGTTTTTGGTGGGGTGGCTCTATATTTTAATCAAGGTGTTTTAGTTGTTATTTTTGCTTTAGTATTAGCGAGCACTTTTAATTTTATCTTTAGTTTTAGGGCGCTTAGACGGGAGTTGAAAACCCCCTGGTATCCTGTGTTTAACCGGGAGTCTTGGCGTAAGATTTGGCTTCTTAGTTGGCCTTTTGGGATGTTCGCAATTGCGCAAAGGCTTTATCTTTATCTAGACTCAGTGCTTTTAAGTAATTTGGCCGACTTTCATGAAGTTGGCGTTTATCAAATTGCTTTTAAAATTATTAATGCCCTCCAATTTCTACCCCTTGCCTTTGTTGCTTCACTTTATCCAGCAATGAGTGCTTATTGGCTTAATAGTCGAAATCAGTTAGCCGTTTCTTTAGAAAGAGCTCTTAGTTATTTGACGATTATTTCTTTACCAATTATTGCCGGCGTTTTTGCTTTAGACCAAGCAATTTTGGATATTTTTAAAGCCGGCCCGGAGGCGCTCTGGCCGCTCAGGGTCTCAATTCTGGCACTTTTCTTTATTTTTGTTAATTATCCAATTGGCTCTTTGTTGAATGCTTGCGATCGCCAGAAGAAAAATTTATTATTTATTTCTACTGTTGCTTTCAGTAGTTTTGTTCTTAATCTTTTCTTGATTCCGCGTTGGGGGGCTTTAGGGGCGAGTATTACCGTTTTATTAACTAATGGCTTGATGTTTATTTTAGGAATTTTTGAAGTTAACAAGATTATTAAATACAATTTTAAGAAAAATTTAATTGTTGTGATTAAGTCACTTTTAGCAGCACTGGTAATGGCCTTAATTGTCTATTTAGGTAAAAATTATCTGTCTTTGCCGGGGGCGGTTATTTTAGGCGGATTTACTTATTTTTTTAGTCTTTATTTGCTGGGTGGTTTTTCTCGTGCCGACATTTTAAGCGTTAAACAATCTTTTAAACGTTAGTCTATGAAAACCTTACTGATAACTTGCGAATACCCCCCCTTTAAGGGTGGAGTAGCTAATTACTACGGACAGTTAATTAAACATTGGCCTGTTTCAAAAAAGCCTGAAGTCTGGCAGATTAAAGGTGCTTGGTGGTTTTTGGGTTTTCGCCTTTTTAAATATTGGCGCCAAAACCCAGAAGCTTCAATAATTATTGGTCATATCTTGCCTCTCGGAACTCCTGTTTGGTTTGTTTCAAAGTTTTTTAAGCAGCGAAAATATGTAATTGTTTTACACGGAATGGATTTTACTTTTGCTCACCGCCGTTCTCGTAAGGCTTTTTTGGCTAAGATGATTTTAGGGGGAGCTAAAAAAATTATAGCGGCCAATTCGCATGTCGCTGCTTTGGTGTCGGCTCGTTATCCCAAACTATCTTCAAAAATTGTTGTTGTTAATCCTGGTGTTAGCCAGTTAAGCGCTTCTAATCAGGAAAATCTAGCCCCCTTCTTGCGAGAAAAATATCAGCTTAGTAATCAAGTAGTCTTATTATCTTTAGGCCGTTTAGTTAGTCGTAAGGGGGTTGATTATACGATTAAGGCTTTAGCTAGCTTGAGCCCAGCTGAAAGATTGGGCTTGGCTTATGTGGTTGTCGGGGAGGGGCCTGAAAAAACTAATTTGCGACGCCTGGCGCAAGAATTAGGAGTGGCGGTTATTTTTACTGGTAGCGTTAGTGAGGCAGAAAAATGGTCTTGGTTAAATTTATGTGATATCTTAGTGATGCCATCTCGAGAAATTAACGACGATTTTGAGGGCTTCGGGATTGTTTATTTAGAGGCAAATTTAAGTGGCAAGCCAGTAATTGCTGGGCGCTCGGGGGGTATTAGTGATGCTGTTAATCATGGAGTCAGCGGTTTATTGGTTGACCCCGAAGATTTAAAGGCGATTGCAACAGCAATTAAATCTTTAAGTACCGACTTAGCTTATCGAGAAAAATTAGGTAAGCAGGGTAGAATTCGTGCTTTAGAAAATTTTTCTTGGGAAAGAAAAGCTCAAGAATTTTATCAGAATTTATGATTTCAATTATTATTCCTGTTTATAATCAGGCAAAAAAAATTAAGGCCACCCTTCAAAGTATTGCTAACCAGACTTTAATGGATTGGGAGTTGATAGTGGTTAATGATGGCTCAACTGATAATCTTGAAGCAGAGTTTAATTCCTTTATCAGTGAGTTTTCTGGAGCAAATTCTTTTTTCTTTTTAAATCAGAAAAATCAAGGGGCGCCAGCGGCCCGTAATACCGGCTTAAGTCAAGCTCACGGTGAATATTTATTTTTTTGTGACGCTGATGCTGTTTTAGAGGTAAATGCTCTAGAATCTTTACAGTCGGCCTTACTTTTTGATCAAAACGCTGCTTTCGCTTATTCTTCCTTTAAGTGGGGGAAACACCTCTTTAAGGCCGGCCCTTTTGATTTTAATCGTTTATGTCGTGAGCCTTATATTCATACAATGTCTTTAATTAGGCGTAGTTCTTTCCCGGCTACTGGTTGGGATGAAAGTTTAAAACGTTTTCAGGATTGGGATTTGTGGCTAACTATTTCTAAATCTGGTGCTTATGGAGTTTTTGTTGATCAGATTTTATTTGCCGTTAGTCCAGGTGGGCATATTAGTTCTTGGCTACCATCTTTTTCTTATCGTTGGTTGCCATTTTTACCAGCCGTAAAAAAATATCACGCGGCTAAAAAAATTATTTATACTAAGCATCAAATCGCATGAAGTTAATTGGGAAGAGTACTTGGCTCACCTTCATTGGGCTGGCTTTAGTTAGCGGCTTATCAGTTGTTAACTATTTTTTTCCAGCTTATAGCTTAATTATTTTAGTATTCATTGGTCTATTGGTTTTTGCTCTCGCTTTTTATCGTTTGGAGTACGGTGTTTTAATTGCTATTGCCGAATTAATTATTGGCTCTAAAGGGCGCTTGTTTGATCAAGGCTTAGTTTCTTTAAGGATGGTTATTTTTACTGCTGTTCTGGCTGCTTGTCTGCTAAAAATTATTAAAGAACGGTCATTAGGACCATTGTCAGACTTTGTTACTAAAAATTGGATCTGGCCTTGGTTTTTAGCCCTTTTAGTTTTTTTAGGTTTAGGTTTTCTTAGCGGTCTTATTCGATCCTATCCTCTTGAGATAATTTTTGCTGATGCTAATAGTTGGCTCTTTTTAGGGCTCTTGATCCCTTTAATTATTGTTTATTACCAAGCCCCGTTAAGTACTTTTGAGCGCTTAATTCAGGTTTTAAGCGGGGCCTTGTTGTGGTTGATTGGGGAAACATTTTTTATTTTATTTGCTTTTACTCATAGTTTGCCTTTTATTTCCGATCTTTATTGGTGGCTTCGTAAAACTGGTTTAGCGGAAGTTACGGCAACCGCTGGTTCTTGGTCAAGAATTTTCTTTCAGTCTCATCTTTATCCAGCTTTAGCGGTTGTGATTTTGCCATTTGTTAAAATTAAACAGCGCAGTGCCTTAATTGTTTTAAATAGTTTTTCTTGGGGCGTCTTAATTCTTTCAATGTCTCGCAGTTTTTGGCTGGCGGTTGCCTTTGCTTTGGGGAGCGGTATTTTAATGCTTTTAATCTGGCGGCGTTGGCGTTTTCTTATACAAGTTTTACTTAAAGTTTTGGTCCCAGCTATTTTAGGCTTTGTTCTAATTTTTGCTACAGCCGCCTTTCCTTTTCCTGATCCTGGAAAAATTTCCACCGAAGCTTTCTCAAATCGCTTAGAGATAGATAGTGAAGAACCAGCAGTAGCTTCGCGTTGGTCTTTACTTGGTCCTTTATGGGGCGCAATTAAGGAGCACTGGTTTTTAGGCAGTGGTTTTGGCCGAGAAATTGTTTATGAAACTTCTGATCCTCGTTTTTTGGATATGCAAGAAACGAGCACTTATAGGACTTATGCATTTGAGTGGGGTTATTTTGGAATTTGGTTAAAAATCGGCATCTTAGGGCTTTTAAGTTATTTAATAATTCTTGCTTACTTGTTTATAAAAAATTTGCAGCGTTGGCGAGCGGGAGATAATTTGGCTGGTAGTTTAGCTTTAGCCTTGTTGGCTCTTTTGGTAATTCATTTTTTTACTCCTTATCTAGATCATCCACTTGGATTTTTAGTTTGGTTCTTAATTTGGATAATCAGCCAGAATCAAGCTCGTTTGCTAAATAACTTGCCAGAAATAACAAAATAGCGTATATTAAATGGCGTTAAATTTAAAGTCGCCTTTTAGGCGATTATTAGTTTTTAAGCCTTTAAACTATGTCTTTAGATCAAATTATTACTCAAGCTGGTTATGACAAATTAAAAGAAGAATACGATTTTTTAACCACTGTTAAACGTCGCGAAATTGCTGATCGAATTGAGCGCGCCAAAGATTTAGGCGATTTGTCAGAAAACGCAGAATACAGTGAGGCGAAAGATGCTCAAGCCTTAAACGAAGGGCGTATTTTGGAATTGTTGGCGATTTTAAAAAATGTCACGGTTGTTAATCATAAATCTAATGGTGAGGTGGTTTTAGGTTCAGTGGTTACCGCCAAAGTCAACGGTAAGGAAAAAGAATTTACGATTGTAAGTTTTAACGAAGCCGACCCAACAAATGGTCTAATTTCTAACGAATCTCCTTTAGGGGTGGCCTTTTTAGGGCAGAAGAAAGGTGCTATAGTAGAAGTAGAAGCTCCACGGGGGACAGTCGTTTATAAAATTATAAAAGTTGCCTAAAATATGACCAACGAGTTGGCGGCTAATTCTGGAAGTGAACGGGACGACCGTTTAAAAAAATTAGCCTCCCTAAAAGAATTAAATATCGATGCTTATCCGGCCCAAGTTCAGCGCGATCAATCAATTGCTAGTTTTTTAGAAGATTTTGATAATTTAATAAAATCAGAAAATAAGGTTTTTTTAGCTGGTCGCTTGCGGGCTAAGCGGGAACATGGAAATTTAGCTTTTGCAGATTTAGAGGATGCTAGTGGTCGTTTGCAATTAGTATTTTCTAAAAAAGAATTAGGTCCAGAAAAATACAAAACTTTTTTGAAGTTAATCGATGTCGCCGATTTTATTCAAGTAAATGGGAGCGCCTTTTTAACGCATAAAGAAGAAAAAAGTTTATTTGTAAGTGATTGGGCTTTGCTGACTAAAGCTTTGCGGCCGATTCCTGATGCTTGGTATGGTTTAAAAGACGAAGAAGAGCGTTTACGTAAACGCTATTTAGATTTACTGCTTAACAAGGAAAAGCGGGACTTATTTGAAAAAAAGGCTCATTTTTGGGATGTGGTCAGGAGTTTTATGAAGCGCCACGGATTTTTTGAAGTAGAGACGCCCACTTTAGAATTAACTACCGGCGGAGCAGAAGCTAATCCTTTTAAAACCCACCATGATGATTTTGATTTAGACGTTTATTTGCGTATTTCGGTTGGTGAATTATGGCAGAAGCGTTTAATTGCTGCCGGTTTTGAAAAAGTTTTTGAAATCGGTCGAGTTTATCGGAATGAGGGTTCCAGTGCCGATCATTTACAGGAGTTTACCAATTTGGAATTTTATTGGGCTTACGCCGACTATCGCTTAGGCATGAAATTATCTCAAGCGCTGTATCAAGAAATTGCTCAGCAAGTTTTTGGCCGAACAGAATTTGAGGCCCGAGGAATGAAATTTGATTTAGCTGGTAATTGGCCAGAACTGGATTATTCTACGGTCATCAAAGAAAAAACAGGTCTTGATATTTTGACAGCAACCGAAGAAGAAATGAAGGCTAAGTTAGATGAGCTTGAGGTGAAGTATGATGGTAATAATCGTGAACGTTTAATTGATACTCTTTGGAAATATTGTCGTCGTCAAATTGCTGGTCCGGTTTTTTTAGTTAATCATCCAAAATTAGTCTCTCCTTTAGCGAAAGCGAAAACGGATAATCCCGAGCTTACAGAAAGATTTCAAATTATTATTGCTGGCTCTGAAGTGGGTAATGGTTTTTCAGAATTAAATGATCCTCTTGATCAGGCGGAGCGTTTTCGCCTTCAGCAGGAGCTTATTGATCGGGGTGATAATGAAGCGATGATGCCGGATTGGGAGTTTGTAGAAATGTTAGAACATGGCCTGCCACCAACTTGTGGCTTTGGTTTCGGTGAAAGGTTATTTGCTTTTATGTGTGACAAACCAGTGCGCGAGATTACTTTATTTCCGCTTTTAAAACCTAAACAAGAAGAATAATTTATGCGACTTTGGAGTCTGAGCCCTAAGTATTTAGATAGTAAGGGTTTAGTTGCTTTGTGGCGAGAAGGGCTTTTAGCAAAAAAAGTTTTAGAAGGGAAGACTAAGGGGTATAAAAATCATCCTCAATTGGAACGCTTCAAAAATAGAAGTGATTCTCTACAATTAATTAATCTCTATCTTAAGGAAGTTTATCAGGAGGCAGAGAGTAGGGGTTATAATTTTTCCAATAAAAAACTTGAAAAAGTAGCGACTTTAGGCGTTAGGGTTAAAATAAGTCAAGGCCAGTTAGAATATGAGTTTGCTCACTTATTAACTAAATTAAGGATAAGGGATAAGCAAAAATATCAAGAGTTAAGCTCTGTAAATTTAATAGAAACAAATAGTATTTTTGAGAGAGCAGCAGGAGGGGTTGAAAAATGGGAAAAAATAGATAATAATAAAAAATAATTCGGGGATCGTCTAATGGTAGGACATCAGGTTCTGGTCCTGAGTATCGGGGTTCGAATCCCTGTCCCCGAGC
>JAQUHX010000018.1:0-7739 GCA_028681575.1 Patescibacteria group bacterium
CTGAGCTGACTAAAATTTTTAAATTATTAATCCGATAAGTTTTACCACTAACCAAGAAATAGTCAAAAAGAAAACTGAAAAAACAGGAATAAAAATAATTTTTGATTTGTCTTTTAGTTGGAATGACCAAGGCGAATAGTTAGATAATTTTAGTTGCTCAAATAAATTTTTATCTTCAGGCTTAATTCTTCGGAGTGTAAAGCATAAAATTAAAGCAGTAATTGGCAAAACACAAATTATAAAAATCATAATAAAATTACCTAAATTACTGTTTAATGAGAATGTCAAGAGAAGCCCAAAGATTAAGAACAGCAAGATTGGTATTAATAAAAAAGATAAAATTATAACAACTCTTCTTTTCCGTAAATACCCTTTTTGTCTTATTTCGGCCAGTATCGGCTCAATATTCTCATTTTTATTTTTTGTACCAACTAACACGGTTGTTATTAGTAACCCACAGATTGTTAGAAGATTAGATAGGCCGATTAAGCCAAGTTTTACTGGGTTTTTTCTTAAATCCTTGAAAATTATCATGCCTGCTAAAATTCCGGCAAGCACTGAACTTAAAATAAGTATGATTAGCGTGATTGCTATTGGATGCTTGGCAAAAAAGGTTAAGAAATAAGTTTTAACAGGAGCCTTATTTTTTAGCCATAAATCGTCCGTAAAAAATTTTGACGGTGCATTAATTTCTATTTTGGTGTATTTGATATTTTTATCTTTTCCGTTGTAAAAAGTTTTTAAGTCATTGAGAAGACTCATGTGGCCATCAATATAATATTCAATTTTTGTGTAGCTTTTAATATTTTGAAAAATTTTGGGTGTTACATGACCAATTACCCTAATTGTCGCGGGGACTGTCTTGCTACCGTAGACACTTGTTGGAAGCAGTGGGAAATATATTTCTTTCGTAGGAAATGTTACGAATACCCCCTTTTGCTCGATATTGTCATCTTCGATTATTGATGGGTCGCTTTGGATTGCTTGCACTAGCTCTTGAAAAACAGCTTCACCTTTTAGAGATTTTAAGTAGTTGATTTGGTCGTTAGATTGATTAAGTTCAGGATATTTTTGTTTTAAACCATCTATTAAGGTGGCAAATTCTGGATAGACGTGTTTGTTGAAAAAATAAAGATTAAGATTATTTTTTATGTCTTCAGCCGAAATAATTTTTTCTGGCGAAATTATCCATGAAGCAACAAAAGAATATTCCTTGCCAATATAATTATCTAAAATAGGAATTGAACCTTTTTCAATTTTTAAACCTTTATTTTGAAAATAATCGTAAAGTCCGTTTGCGGTTTTAGCAGTGATGATTTCTGAAGTTACACCCTCTTTTTCTAAATGTTCATAAACTACAACATCTTTCTCGGAACCAAGATTAAGAGATTGTAATTCGCCGAGGTTTTTTTTGACAGCTTCTTCTTCGCTTGTGTCGGCTGTATTATTGAATAAAACAAAGGGGATTGTGTAAAGTTGTGTTATTTGTAAAAGATCTAATGTATCGTCAAGATTTTCTTTTGTTTTTTTTGAAATTTCTTTGCCACCTAATTCAGGTAGGATTTTTACAACATCAATCACAATATTATCCGGTTCCGATGGAACAGGAAAGAGCCAAATAGCGCCATTACTATTTTTTTCTTTAAGCCCAACACTGATAATCATTTTTTGTAAGCCGCTATCATAATTGATAAGTGCTTTTTGATTGTTTTCGTTTGAGTAGTCCCAACGATCAAAATAAGGATGTGGTTCTATAATCATTCCGTCTGCTAAAACTGATTTAGGAATGAAAAAAAACGCCATCAAAAAGATGATTAGCGGCAATAAAGAATTTATTTTTTTCATAACTTTATTTTACAATTACTTTGTTAAACCGTTGATAATTATTTTAATAATTTTCGTTATCTTCTTGATAGCGTGAGACATTTAATTTTTTCAGTTTGAATCTTGATAATTCTATCGTTGGCAACATCGAATAACCTTGCAAATTTTTTTCAAGAAAATTCGCCGACCCCTGTTGCGGTAATGTGATTAAAGGATTAACTTATATTTCCTTTAGGTTACTATAATTATATACCAAAAATTAAAACAAACAAATAAAGATGTGAAAATGTTGCGCGTGTACGTATCTGGCGAAAAAAATTTGGATTTTACTAAACAGGCGCAAACATTAAAAAAAACACCCGAGAGGGTGTTTTTTTATTAGTTTAGATATTTTTTTAGCGCATTACACTGCTAATAGATATTGGGCTAATGACTCCGCCTTGGCTGTATTGAGTGTTTCTTTCTTCAAGCTCTTTAATTAAGTCTTGAGTTAAAGGAACAATAATATTTGTTGAGCCGTAATAATCAGCCGGAACATCTAAGACTGGAAAAATTAAAGCTGGTGCAAATAGTTCTTGACTAGCATTATTTTGATAAGTCCAGAAACGAATTAAACCTTGACGTGGGGTACCTAAAATTAATTCCCGGTTTTCTACCTCCACTTCTCCGCTAGAGTCGTAGAGGTGATAACTAAATTGGTTCCAACCACCAGCTTCAGCTAAGTTGATTAGACGGTCAGCTGAAGTTTCTGCCTCATATTCTGAAGCTTCATAATTATAAGGGGTGAAAGTGCTGGCATCAGAAACCCTTTTTTCTAAAATATTATAATTAACTAAGAGGCCATCTGGTTCGCCAGCAGAATTATTTACTTCTTGACCATCAATCAATAAAGGATAGACAACATTAACGATTTCTGGAAAGTAATAATTAGCTTTATCGGTAGTTTGTTCATACCATCTTCGCCAGGAATTATTAACTTTAGCTTCGCCATAACGACTAATATCTACACCAAGATTAGTTAAAAAATCATTAGTGGCCTGAATAGCGACTGAGTCTTCGGGGATATCTTCATATTTAGTTCGGAAGCGACTCCAACAAGCCTCATCTTGGCATTTGTCTCGCTCTGGGTTTGCCCATTTTTCCCAGTTTGAATAAATTGATACTGAGTCGTCGTTAAAATCAAAAGAGGCGGTTAGGCCGAAGGGCTTGTCTTCAGCTAAAGAAATATAGGTAGCCTTGAGGTTGCTGAAAGAGTTTAGTTTAATCGGATCTATTTCTAGGCCGCTAAGCAAATTAGCGATTGCAAAGCCGTTTTGGTTTTTAATCCGCCGGTAAACAGTTTTACTGACTTGACTTAAATCAAGAGGCTCTCCTTGGTATTTGAAACTGTAATTAATAATTGGCATTATCATTATTTTTTCATTTCTAAGCTCTGTTTCGCCTCCACCCATGCCAATTATATTAGTAGGCATTAGGTCGTTTTCTTCTGTCGTATTTACCGTCATTAAGGGGGTGGCCAAGGAATCAGAAGCGGTCACTGAAACTTCTTTTAATTCGGGGGCATTTTGCGCGCTTGGTGAATTATTAGCGCTACCTAAACCGCCAATCATTCTGGTGTCAGAAGTGACGACGTTACCCTGTGAATTTAAAGGGCCAAAAGCTGAAGCGACCACTTTTTTAACTCCTGTCTCTGGGTTTTTGTTTGCTATTTGGGCTTGATTATCAGGAAAAATTTGATAAATAGTAAGCGCGAGAAATAGCATCGCGATTACTCCTGCTGACCAGGTTAAGACTGGTTGCCAAAAAGGGACAATTTTTTTGGTCATAGATTTGTAATTAGTTTTTTTAAGACTTTGTTCTAAATGTGATTTTATTTTTTGGATTAATTCTGGGTTAAAACCGGAATCAGGTTTAGCGGCAATCAGTTGCGGGATTAATTGGCGTAAAATTTGTTCGTGTTTTTTTAGGCTGGGGTCAAATTGGTATAATTCCTCTAAGTATTGATTTATTTTTTTAGTATTCATAGATTTGATATTTGGCCAGCTAATAATAGAAAACAAATAAAAGGAGCCTCGGTTTGGATTTTTTTTAAAGCTCGGGAACAAGCCATTTTTACCGCCCCTTCGTTTTTTTCTAAGTGGGTAGCAATTTCAGCAAAGGGTAAATCGAGCCAGAAGCGCATAATTAGTAGGTCGCGATCACTGCTTGATAATTTTTTTAAGGCGTGAATAATTTTTTCTCCAGCCATTTTTTGATCGAGCTTTTCTAAAAGATTAACCGAATCAGCTAAATCCCAAAAATCATCAATATTAGCTTGCGGTTTTAAACGTTTGTAATAATCAGCAATAGCGTGACGACTAATGGTGTAGAGCCAAGCTTTAGGGTTTTCGACATTATTCTTTTTTAGTCCGCGCCAGGCTTTTAAAAATACTTCTTGGGCTAAGTCAGCGGCAGTTTCTCGATTTAAAGTTTTATAAAACAAGAAGTTGTAAATAGCTTCAATGTTTTCCTCATACAGCCTGTCAAAAGCTGCAGCGTTGATTGTGGAATTAAAGTTGCTGGCCATAACTTATTCTATTATAATAGACATTAGTTATTCCTAAAAGTAACATTATTTATGGAAAAAGTGCTTACAAAAACTCCAGAGGAGACCGAAGCTTTAGGGCGACGCTTAGGGAAAAATTGCCATGGTGGTGAAGTTTTTTTATTAGTAGGTGAACTGGGCGCTGGAAAAACCTACTTGACAAAAGGATTGGCTCGCGGGTTGGGAATAAAAAGTGTTATTACTAGCCCAACTTTTAATATTATGAAGATTTACGAAGGCCGACGTTTAAACCTTTGCCATGTTGATGCTTATCGCTTACAGTCCAGCAAGGATTTACTGGCTTTAGGGGTGAGGGAGTATTTAGATTCACCGACAACAGTAACGGTAATCGAGTGGGCTGATTTAGTTGAAGATTTAAATCCAAGAAGGGCAACAAAAATAAAGTTTAAGAATTTAATTGATGGTCGAGAGATTAAAATTTACCAAAAAAAATAAATTATTTAAGACTGGTTACCCGCCGGTCTTTTTATTGATTCCCAGAATAAGCAAATTGTTCCACCAACAATTAAGACGTCAGCTAAATTAAAAATAGTGAAGCGGCTTAAATCTAAATAATCAATTACAAAGCCGTAAAATAGACGATCGCTTAAATTACTCAAAGCCCCAATAATAATTGCCGCTAAACTGAAGATAGTTAAGCTGTTTAGTTGAGAGTAGAAACGAAAAAGATAAAAAACTAGGAGGGCGATAATTAAAGAAATAATTATGTTTAGCCACGGCCCTTCAAGAGGCAAGGAGAAGGCAATGTTCTTGTTGGCAAAAAAATTAAAATTTAATAATTTAGGGATTAAAACAAGACTTGGCTCTTTTAAGCTTAAATATTTAAGCAGGCGATCGCTTAAAAAAAATATAGCCAAGGTCAGGAACCCGGCTATATTGAAGATTTTATTTTTTCTTAATAATTTATTCATTTTCTTGAAGCTCGGTTTTGCAGGATATGCAAGAACTAGCTGTCGGGCGAGCCATTAAGCGTTTGGCTCCAATCGGATTTTTACAGTAACGACAAATCCCGTAGTTACCATTATCGATTCTTTTTAAAGCATCATCAATCTCTAATAAGACTTTTTCTAAAATTTGTTCAGTTGCTAAATCTGTGGAATAATCCATTATTTCCTGAGCGTTTTCGTCGGGCTTATCGCCGTATTCCGGAAATTTGGAACTTAAATTATCCGATTCATTCGGATTTACTCGGGATTTTTCAGTCATATCGGCCATTAATTCAGCTTTGCGAGCCAAAAGACTTTCTTTTATTGCTTCAATTTCTTTGTTGGTCAATTCTTTTTCCATATTATTTGGGGTTTATTTCTTTGATAAAAAAATGTTCGTCTAAAAAACGAATTATCAAGAACAAGCCTATTGTAGAACAAAAAAGGGGGTTTGACAAGCTAGCCCTCCTTTTGCTATTATTTTTGTGCCGACTTTTAAGAAAGCGGCGTTTTTTCAAAAATTAGGAGTGGTAGCTCAGCTGGTTAGAGCGCCTGCCTGTCACGCAGGAGGTCGCGGGTTCGAGTCCCGTCCATTCCGCCTTTTTAACCCGGTGTTTCGCCGGGTTTTTTATTAGAAGATTAATTAACAAAAAGATAAACTTGACTTATACCCCTAGGGGGTGTATTATAAAAAATTGATAAAGAAAGAATATATTACAGTTTTATAAACTAATAATTATTATTATGGATTATAACAATTTAGCCTCAGTAGAGGTAATTGAAAAAACTATTAATTCTTTAAAAGAGCGTGGTTTTTTGCCAGAAGTTATTGAGACTAGGGAGGCAGCTTTAATGAGAATTAAAGAATTGATTCCTGGTGGAGCGACAGTAATGAATGGTTCTTCCCGCACATTAGAAGAGATTGGTTTTATTGAGCACTTAAAAACTAATAATCATGGTTGGAAAAATCTACACGCCGATATCTTAGCGCTTAGTGACACGACTGAGCAGCAGAAAATGCGAGAGCAAGCCTTTTTTTCGGAGTTTTATTTAGGTTCCGTTCATGCCCTAACTGAAAGCGGAGAACTTTTAATCGCTTCTAATTCAGGTAGTCAGTTGCCACATCTAGTTTCGACTTCTGCCAATCTGATTTTGGTGGTGGGAGCTCAAAAAATTGTTCCTACTGTTGATGAGGCTTTTAAACGCTTAGATGAACAAGTTATTCCTTTAGAGGAAAAAAGAATGAGAGCTGCGCAAGGAGTTGGCACATATCCTTCAAAGGTATTACTCTTAAATCGAGAGCCTGATTTTATGGGGCGAAAGGTACGACTACTGATAGTAAATGAAATCTTAGGTTATTAAAGAATCTTAAAAGCACCTCCATTTCTGGGGGTGCTTTTTTTTGGATTTGAGAAAACGAAAAAATTCTTTTTACTTATTAAAAGTTAAAACCATTTGGTTGTAAATATCTTCACAGCGAGAGTCATTAAGGATTAATTGAATAGTTTTATAGTTATTATCCTCCGAGCCTTCAAGATAAGCAATTTTTAGATAATCAATATTTGCTTGTTCTAGTGGCGTATACTCCCAAGTGGTCTTGTAAATTTTACTGCTATCCGTATTTATGGTTTCGATTGAATTTAGTTTTGTAACGCCTTGAATCTCTTGGATGGCCGCTTCTTTAACGTACTCACTAAAACTTAAATTAGCTTTGGGGCCAGCAGCTATCCGGGCGGAAACAGTAATGCAATCAACGGGGTCTTCGCCCCCTAACATAAAGTTTGCCCCAGTTCCAGTTTCTGAAAATTCTCTTAGAGTTAAAACGCTAGGATAGTCTAAGTGATAAGCAAATTTTTGATTTTGATAAGTCTGCCAAGATTCAGTATTGTTTGCGGGGCTAATAATTTTAAAGGTTGTATTGCTTTCATCACTGACAGGATTTTTTATTGGCAGTGATTCATAACTGGTAACCTCCATTAAGTATTCACCTTCGGGGTAGCTGCTAGGAATTGTCCAATCTATATTTCCATTGTTTTCTAGGTCGACAAAAATTAGAGGATCGAATTCTTGCCCTTCGGTGCTTGTGTTTTCCGGCAAGAGGCGTCTAATTGAGATTGCAATTTTGTTTCCTTCGGGGATGTTTTTAGTTTCCCAATTGATAGTCCAAAAAGATCCTCTTTCTAGCACTTCGCCACCATTTGGCGACAAAAGGGTTATCTTGGCGGCATTCTTTCTTTCTATCATGATAAAAATGCCAGCGAAAAAAACAACCAATAAAATCAAAATAATGCTTAGCTTTTTCATAGTTTTTGTTTTTTTGTTAATAACTTTTTGTAAAATCAATTATGAACCTTCTTAAATTATAGAGTATTTAAGGTAAATTT
>JAQUHX010000018.1:7839-9029 GCA_028681575.1 Patescibacteria group bacterium
TATAGTTATTTTGGCGTTATTTTTAGAAATACGATATATTTCTTGAAGGAAATCTAAAGGATTATCAAGATGCTCAATTATGTGGTCGGCTAAAATTTCGTCAAATTCACCATCTTCAAAAGGATAAGGACATAGATTAAGATCATAAACTAAGTCGGTCTTTAGGTGAGGATTATTATCAATATTAACAAATCCGGCTAAGTAGTTGTTGCCCGATCCTAGGTTTAATTTTCTCATATTTATTCATTGTATCACTAAACAAATGCTAGGTTCAACATAAACAGTTTATAAATTTTTTCAAAATATGCCTTTGCCGTGGAGTTGCTAATACTTGGGTAAAATTAGTGTTAACATATGGTCTTAATCCTTTTCTTTTACGGTTAGCAAAAAAGACAGTATTGTATACTGTCTTTTTGCTTTGTTGCGTAGAGGGTGGGGCACACTGGGAACGGTCTTATTAAAATTAAATTTAGAAATTACTCATTAGCTGTATTATCTTTTTCTATATCAATTAAGACTTTTTTAATAACTTTAGAGAAACGGTGCCAATCGGTTTTCTTTAAAAATGATTCTTTGCCCAATTTAGCAACTATTTCTTCAACAAATCCTTTCAGGCCATCAATTTCCGCTTTGATATGTTTCCCTTGCTCAGTCTGTAAAAAAGACTCTCTCTGTTGTTCGGCGTCTTTTTTTTCTAGGTTTTGATAAAATGGCTCGGTTAAAAGAGTAATCTCTATCATTTTACTTTCAACCTTTTCTTTAATGTCCTTTAAATTTTCAATAGACTTAGGGTCGTCATAGTAATCAGTGAGATGTTTTTCTAGATAACTCCAACCTACTTCCCAAGCTCTTAATTCTTCCTGATAGGTATCCTGAAAATTCTCTCGGTCTGGCTGTATTCTTCCTTTATTTACTAAATGACCTAGTTCATGAGCGGATATTGAAAATGATATAGCCTCATCAGAATTATCAGGCAAAAACAACTTTTCTTCTTCCCAGTCAGCCATTCCCCAGTGGTATCTATTATAAAAGGGATTTTTCTTATACTCTTCTGGTGCTTGGCTGGAACCGATAAGTTTAATAGTTGGCTCTTTTTCAGCTTCTATTTTATTAGGTTTTTCAAAACCCGCACTTTGGTTCATCATAAAGTTTTTGTTAGTCCCGGGATTAAGAAAAAATGTTTTAATTTT
>JAQUHX010000019.1 GCA_028681575.1 Patescibacteria group bacterium
GCTGCCTTCAAAAATTAAAACTGGAAAAAGACAAATGCTCAAGCAACTCACTTTCCCATTCTAAAACAAAGCCCCAGATACTCCAGCGCCAGACAGTAACGCGTTGGGGCTCACAAATAGACGAATTTTGATAATTTGCAATTATTGCCACTAATTCTTGATAAGTATCATCATCAACATCCCTTAGAAACAAAGAGCAATGAGGCGAATCAAGAGCATCTGAGGCCCAGAAAGGTTTAAAACCGTTAGCGTCAGACTGGAGAACCAACAGAAATTGCCGCACTGGCAAATTGTCTTGTTTCCTCCCTGTCCAAAAATAATTTTTAGAATTAAAATCTCCAGAGCGCCACAAGGCAATAGTGATTTCAGGCTTACTATCATGATTGCTATCACCAACGACAAAATCTTCCACCCACCAGGTTTCTGGCGTCTCCCACAAAAAGTTACCAGCCTGTTTAGCAGTTAAACGACCTTTCTCTAAATAATACTCCTCAGTAATTCCATCATTATTTAAGTCGGCCTTTTCTTTCTTTTTTAAATTACCTTGGACTGCTGGCTTGATTAGAAAACCTGCTTGAGTTTGAACAAGCAATTCTCCACCCTGCCAAACATAATCTGATGTACTAGCAAGTGGCCAATCTAAACGCTCCAAAATTCTTTTAGCATCTTCTGCTGCCGCTGGAGCTGGTTGAGCTAATTTATACATTCTTAAAGGATAAAGGGAAAAACTAACTAAGCCCTCTTTATTAAAATGAAATTTGACTGCCAGGCTGTCGGCTGTTTCTTGCGACCATGATTGATCAAAAACAAAATTACCTAAACTGTAAAAAATGTATTTACCCTGATATTCCTCGATAGTTTGAACAACATGGGGATGATGGCCAATAACAAGATCGGCTCCAAAATCTATTGCCGCATGAGCAAATTTAGTTTGGCGTGAATTAGGGCCGGGGACATATTCCGTTCCTGAATGCAGAGAAACAATCACTAAATCAGCTTGTTCTTTGGCAGTGGAAATGGCCGCCGCTAACTCATCCTCGTCGATTAAAGCAGTGCCTGGCCCTTTCTCGTCAGCGCGATAATAAGCAGGAACAACATCAGAATCATTATGAGCGATAAAAGCAAATTTAATCCCTTGACGCTCTAGATAAACAGGCGCATAAGCTCGCGGCCCATCTTCACCAGCCCCGACATAAGCAACGCCAGCTTCATCTAAATAGTTAAAGGTGTCATACAGGCCTTTGGCGCCAAAATTTGGCGTATGATTATTAGCTAAAGAAACGATATCAAAACCTTGATTCCTCAAAACTTCCGCCATCTTTGGGTCCGAGCGAAAAATCATTTCTCCGCTTTGAATTACTCGCCCGGGAGTAAGCGGCGTCTCTAAATTACCAAAAGTAATATCAGCTTGACTCAAAAAATTATCTAATTCGGCAAAAGGATATTCTAGATTATCGTTTTTAATAATTGTTTGTTCGACACCACGAGAAAAAGATAAATCCCCCACCGCCAACAAAGAAACAAGGGGCCCACTGTCTGGCAGTTCTTGACGAGCAGCAATAAAGGCAGCCATTTCAGAGTTTAAGGCATCTTGTTTTAATTGCGGCCCAAGAGACAGTGACGGCTCAACAGCAAAATCGCCCTCCCCTTCAGAAATAAAATTGGTCAAACTAGACCACAGGCCGAGGCTCAAAACTAAAATAATAATTAAAACCCCGCGCCTAAGATAATTTTTCATAAGTTTTCGAATTAAAAACTAAACAAAAAATCCGCCCTAACCATTGATAATGGTAGCATTTTTAGGCGGAAAAGACGAAATCTTAAGTTTTTGGCAACTAAGCCTTTTTTAAGTATTTCCTCAGCCAAGAAGTAAGAAAAATAAAAAAATTAATCATCACAATAGTCGCTCCGGCTGGCAAATCAGTTATAAAAGATAGAGAAACCCCAACTAAAACTGAAAAAACTGCAAAAATTAAAGCCCAAATTAAAGCATTTTTAAAACTTTTAGCCAACTGTAAAGCGGAAACAGCGGGAATAACCAATAAGGCCGAAACCAGCATTACCCCCACCACCTTAATTGCCAAAACAACAGAAATAGCAGTTAAAGAGGCTAAAATAAAATTAAGACGCTTAACCTTTACCCCACTAACTTGAGCTAATTCTTCATCAAAAGTGGCCGCTAAAATATCATGGTACAAATAAGCAATAATTATAATAACTGAAAAAGAAACAAAAACAGAAATTAGAACTTCAGTTAAGCTAATTGCTAAAATATTACCAAATAAATAAGAGAAGAGATTAACATTAAAACCTTGAGCTAAGCTTGCTAGGATAACGCCAACTGCAACGCCAACTGCAGAAACAATCGCAATGGCTGCATCCCCATAAAGTTTAGTCTTTTCCTTTAAGACCATAATAAAATAAGAAGCCAAAATAGCTACCGGCAAAGCAACATAAAGAGGAAAAACGCCTAAAAACAAACCAAGCGCCAAAGCTCCAAAACTAACATGACTTAAACCATCGCCAATTAAAGAGAGTTGACGCAAAACTAAAATAACTCCCAAAACTGCCGATAAAGAAGCTACTGCCGCTCCAGCCAAATAGGCGCGTTGGATAAAACCATAATTTAAAAAATCGAGAATCTCCATAAACTTAGCCTTGATGCTGGTGGCAAATTAAGTGCTGGAAACCACCAAAGCGGGCACTCATTTCTTCAGACTGGCAAAATATTTTAAAAGAATCATAAAAAATCACCGTCTTGTCTAAATATAATAATTTTTTAGCATAACTACCAGCCGAAGCACTATCATGAGTAATCATAATAATTGCGACCCCTTGCTCTTGATTAATTTTTTTAAGAGCAGAAAAAAAGCTGTGTCGTGATTCTGGGTCCAGAGCAGTACTAGGTTCATCCAAAATTAATAATTCCGGTTTATTAACCAAAGCCCGAGCTAAAAAAACCTTCTGCTGCTGACCGCCTGAAAGAGAAGTTAATGGACGATCCCGCAAGCTAGTAATTCCTAGAAAATCTAATGCCTTATTCGCCGCCTCTTTATTTTTTGACCCTCTTTTTTTTAAGCCTAAACCCACAACCTCGATAACTGTAGCGGGAAACAAAGGGTTAAATTTATTAACTCGCTGCGGTAAATAACCAATTTTAGACCAAGCAGAGAATTTAGCGAGCGGTTTACCAAATAAGCTAATTTCACCTTGTGCCCCTTGATTTAAGCCCAACAACAGACGGACTAAAGTCGTTTTACCAGCTCCATTTGGACCTGCCAAAGCGATGAAATCACCACTTGAAACAGTAAAAGAGACTCTCTCTAAAACAGGATTAGCCTGATAAGCAAAGGTTAAATTTTTTACAGAAACAATCTCCATTTTATTGACAATTTAAACCCTGACGAAGGTTACTTAAATTATTTTCCATAATTTCTAGAAAAGTAATTCCTGCTTCTTTCTGCGCTGGCGATAAATTGTGTCCAGAATTTAAAGCTTTTAATTTAGCTCCGCTTTCAGAGGCAATCGTTTCCGCCACTTTAGAACTCTCCCATTCTTCGTAAAAAATATAAGGATTAGACTGCGCCTTTACCTGCTGACTTAATAAAATCAAAGTTTGAGCGCCAGGTTCAGCATCAGGAGATAAACCCTGAGCCGCTAGATAGTTTAAATTATAGCGCTTAGCTAAGTAAGCAAAAGCAGAATGACCGCCGTAAATAAACTCTCGACTTTGACAATTTTCTAAGGAAGCCCGATAAGCATCGTCTAAAGCTTTTAACTTTTCTTGATACTCAGTGGCGCGCTGATTATAAAGCGAAGCATGTTCTGAATCAAGAAGGCTTAAGTAGTCAGAAATAGCCCTAACTATTTTTTGATCATTTTCAAAATCTAACCAAAAATGCGGATCAACTGCTTTTAACTCGCCTTCATGGCTAGCCCCTTCTCCGTCGTGAGTATGTTCCTGATTATCAGTTAACAAAAGACTGAACTGACTAGCATCCAAAACTTTAAGCGTTTCCGATTGAAGACTGTTTATAATTTTAGCTACTCCCGGCTCTAATATTTCACCGCCATAAATAAACAAATCCGCTTCTTGAAGATTTTTTAAGTCATTGGGGCGAGGCTCAAAGTGATGAATTTCAACTCCAGCTGGCAACAAAGAACTGACTGAAACCTCATCTCCACCAACAAAAGCAGTAAATTCCTGAAGCGGAAGAATTGTTGTTAAAATCATTAAACGATTATCTTCAGAGATTGATTTTTTATCATCAAATAAGAAAATACTACTAAACAGCAAAAAACCTAACAACAAAAGAACCCCAATAATTGTTAACCAGTGCTTCACTTTCATAATCTCTAAAAATTTAGATTTTTAGGAGTGCGCGGAAAAGGGATAACATCACGAATGTTGGTCATCCCCGATAAATACATAATTAATCGCTCAAAACCAAGACCAAAGCCGGCATGAGGAACACTACCATATTTCCTTAAATCCAAATACCAAAAATATTCACTCTCTGACAAGCCCAATTCTTTTAAGCGACTCTGGAGTAAATCCAATCTATCTTCACGCTGACTGCCGCCAATAAGCTCACCGATTCCCGGAACCAGTAAATCCATAGCGGCCACAGTTTTCTGGTCATCATTTAGGCGCATGTAAAAAGCTTTGATATCTCTAGGGTAATCAACTAAGAAAACTGGCTTCCCAAAAACTTTTTCAGTTAAATAGCGCTCATGTTCAGTTTGCAAATCAATCCCCCATTTTACTGGGTAATTAAACTTTTCACCGCTGGCTTCTAAATGCTTAATTGCTTCAGTATAAGAAAGACGGATAAAATCCGAATTAAGAACAGCCTCTAGACGATTCTTGAGGCCAGGCTCAATAAATTTATCAAAGAATTCCATTTCTTCCGGAAGGGCAGTAAAGACATGCTTAATTAAATATTTAAGCATCCGTTCAGCTAAATCCATGTCGGCGCTTAAATCAGCAAAAGCCATTTCCGGCTCTATCATCCAAAATTCGCTAGCATGTCTGGTAGTATTAGAATTTTCCGCCCTAAAAGTTGGGCCAAAGGTATAAACTTTATTCAAACCTGCGATCAGGGCCTCCGCTTCTAATTGTCCACTCACCGTCAAGCCAGCTCGTTTTCCAAAAAAATCCTGGCTAAAATCTGTTTGCCCAGCCTGATTTTTTGGCAAAGGCTTATCTAAGTCGAAAGTTGTAACGGTAAACAGTTCCCCCGCTCCTTCAGCATCGGAAGCCGAAATCAGCGGTGTATGAACATAGCAAAAGCCTTCTTCATGAAAGAATTTATGAATAGCAATACTAAGCTCGGAACGCAGGCGATAAACGGCTGAAAAAGTATTGCTGCGTCCTCGCAAATGAGCAATTTCTCGCAAAAACTCAAAACTATGTTTCTTCTTTTGCAAAGGATAATCTTCCGCTGCCCGACCAATAACGTTGATTGATTCCGCCTTCAGCTCAAAAGATTGGCCAGCAGCTGGCGATTCCAATAAAACCCCCTTTACCTCAACTGAGGAACCAATTGTCAGCTTTTCAATCTCATTAAAATTACCTAGAGCAGAATCAAAAACAACTTGAACCCCCTTAAAAAAAGAGCCGTCATTTAAATCCATAAAACCAAACTCTTTAGAGGCGCGGATTGTACGCACCCAGCCAGCAACAGTTAAGCTTTTATTTAGATAAAAGTCAGTCTCTTGATGCAGTTTTTTTAGCGAAATGTAGGACATATAATTTGATTTTTACTTCCCCAGATTACCCCAAGTCTTAATTTTTATCAAGTAAATTATTATTCTTATTAGTTTTGCTAAAGACCGAATTATTAAGCAATCCTTTCGCAAAAAAGACAGCTTCATCTAGATCGCTAGCATTAGGCCGGGTAGGATTTAGACCGCCAAAAGTTTTAACAAAACCATAACTAATCTTACCGGGACAAGAGAATTCACCAATAATCGAGTAATGAGTTCTAACTAAAAGATTTTTTATCTCCTGATGCGGCTCTTTAACTCCAAAAACACTAGTAGAAAATAGGAAAACGGGCTTAGAGTCGCCATCGGGAAGCAAAGAAATCACTTCCTTAATTTTAGGGTCTAATTGCTGCCGATAAACACCGGAACCAAAACCCAATAAATCGTAAGCAGCTGCTAACTCTGGGGAAAAATCAGCCGGCGAAATTAAATCAGCCTTTAAAACAGAGGCGATAGTATTTGCTACTTTCAGGGTGTTTCCTAAGTGCCTGGAAACACAAACAATCAAAGTTCGGGGCTCTTTTTTAATCATATTTTAATTATACCAGAAAAAAGAGCCTCCAAGCGAGTTTTTATTTTGACAAGTTTAAATAAAATCGATAACTTAATTAAAGACCATTAACAATAAAAAAATAAGCCGTGATAACAATATCGATTATTCTTCTTGCCGTCGGAGCCTTAGCTCGCTTTATAAAAAAACAAAAAAAACGCATCAATAACTGATGCGTTTTTTAAAACTAAAGAAAGATTATTTAAGGTTGAAAAAGGTTAAGAGGAAAAATCTGAACCCTTGCTACTTCAGGAAACTGCTTGGCTGTTTCTTCGATTTGAGAGCGAAGCACGTTTACCCGACAAGAACCACCGACAGTTGTATTTTCCGGATCGGAAAATGTTAGAGATAAAAGACCATTATCAAGCTCAGCGCTTTCTAAGGTAAACTCAGACAGAGGAAATTCCGTACTCAAGCCGGCCTCAATCTCTGCTGGCGTCAGGCCTCCATTTATTAAAAGATTAATGGTGTCTTCAATTGGATTTTCACTAGGAGAAATCTCCCGATTAACACTGCTTAAGCCTGCCAAACTGCACTTTAAATTACCCGCCTCATCTTGATCTAAAAGAGCATTATAATAATAAATCTTTACTGCTTGGTTTTGGGGGGCAGAAGAAGGGACCGAAAGCTCTTCAGGCCCAAGGTCTAAGAATTCTAAAGGGGTGTCGCTAAGCGGACCAAAAGAAACAGGCAAACTGAACTCGGCCGAATTTTCCGGTAAACCAGAGGGGTTGTTTTTAATAAAGACCAGAGTCCCCTCCTTGTCTGTTCCTAAAGAAAAGTTTAGGGTTGCTGAAAAAGGAACAAAATCTTCAGTCATCCAATCTCCGCTGGCAGTCGCAACCGCCTGACCAAGCAGATTATCTTTAGCATCACGAAGCTGAACAACAAAAGAGGCTTCAAAAAACCAAGAACCGCGAGCCTCACCTTTTATCTCCAAAGGGCTAGAAATGATTTCGCCCGAAACTGGAGCACTAACCACAATCATGTCTTGCTTAGGACAGGCAGCAAATTCACAATTCTCTCCCTGGCGAAAAACCGTGGATCCATCCGGACAGATTTTAGCTTCCTCAGAGCAACCCCAAAAAGCAGGATTGGCATTTTTGTTAGCCCCAGAACCGCAGGCGCTTAAGATAAAAACAAGGAATAAAAGCGTGCCGCCAAAAAGTATTTTTTTCATAAACAAAAATTTTAATTTTCCTTAATTATTATAGCATTATTTTTAAAAAAATAAAAAACCAAAACGCCTGATTTTAATCAGGCGTTTTGGGATTAAAAAAGACTGTTTTAAAAATTTTAAGCAATTTTTACAAACTTGATTTTCCCCCGTTGCAAAATAGAACCAGCTTTGAGCTCTAAATTAATATCAGAGACCGTCTGACCATCAACTTTTATTCCTCCTTGTTCTAAAAGACGACGAATTTCCGATTTAGATGAGGCCAAAGCAGACTCTAAAAGAACGGCTCCAAGAGTATAGTCTTGCGGCAAGAACTCGGCGATTTCTTCACTAGGAATTTCTTTTTTAGAAAAGGTGTTAATAAAAAACTCGTGAGCCACCTCGGCCTCTTTTGCTGAATGATACATTTTTACTAACTCACCAGCAAGAATAAGTTTATAATCACGAGGATTAGCACCGGCCTTTAACTCTTTTTCATATTTAGCAATCACTTCTGATTCTATTCGGGTGAGTAAGGTAAAATATTTAATAATAAATTCATCCTTCAAAGACATAATTTTACCAAACATCTCATTAGGAGCATCGAAAAGATTAACCGTATTACCAAAACTAGAACTCATCTTACGGCCGTCTAAACCTTCAATTAAAGGATTAGTTAAAAGATCTTGCGGATCTTGACCGGCGGTTTTTTGAAGATGACGCCCAGCTAAAAGATTAAAACGTTGATCGACGCCGCCAATTTCTACATCAGCTTTTACCTCAACTGAATCATAGCCTTGCATCAAAGGATAAAGGACCTCTCGAAGAGAGATACGCTTCCCTGTCTCCAAGCGACGGCGAATATTATCACGAGAAATGAACTCATTCAAAGAAAAATCATTGGCTTGATTACTAATTTCTTTATACTTTAATTCGCCTAACCACTTACTGTTATAATGAATTTCCGCCTCATCAATATTAATAATTTTAGCCGCCTGCTTGATGTAAGTTTTTAAATTATCTTTAATTACCGCCTCAGAAAGCATCGGCCGCTCACTGTCTTTATCAGAGGTGTCGCCAATTGTACCAGTGAAATCACCGATAATTAAAACTATTTTATGTCCAAGATTTTGAAAATCACGCAATTTTAAAAGCGGAATAGAGCGACCCAAATGAATATTCGGACTAGTCGGATCAATACCCAGCTTAACCCGCAAGCAATCCCCGCTTTTTAAACGCTTCTTTAAGTGGTCTCGATCGATTATTTCATCAACTCCTCGGGTCAAAAGCTCAGCAATAAGCCGAGGCTCAGTGACAATATTTTTCATAAAGTTAACTATAAAATAAAAGCCCTCATTTATGAAAAAACTCTAACATTTATTGAAGAAAAAATCAAAAGGCTGCCCAGTGGGCAGCCTT
>JAQUHX010000020.1 GCA_028681575.1 Patescibacteria group bacterium
ACGCCTTCCTGTAACTGAAAAATTGTTTTGCTTTCATGATTTCTGTTTTTTAATTGTGAATGTACTTAAATTATTAAATACTTATATTATCAGATATATCATCCAATATTTTTAATCTTTTGTCAATGGTCTGAGGTGCTTATTAGACAAGCGATAAATAAACACATTGCCAAGACTGCGGGCTGTGTCCAGAGCCAATGATCAAATAAGCTAAGAAAAAATAGCAAAAGCCATAAAGACCAGGTTTTATTATTGAGACTCTTTTTTAAGACCGCAAACCATAGTAAAACGACAGCCAATAACCCAAAAATACCCAACTCTGCCCAAACTAGCAACCAATAATTGTGAACCGGTTGATAAGACCAAATAGACAAATTAGGAAAATTGCCCATTAAGGCAACAATATAGTTCCCCACTCCAACGCCGCGCACTGGATTGTTGATAATAATTTCGCCCGCCTGCTGAAGATAAAGAGTACGCTCACTAATGGATTTTACCTCAAGACGAGCATTTAAATCAGCCCGACCGTTAACTAAAGGTTGATAAGCAAAAAAAGACAGAGTGCTTAAAATAATTAAACCAATAATAAAACTGGCCCCTTGACGCCAAAAAGTCTGGCGCTGCGAAAAAATTAAAGCCAACAAAGCTAGAGCAAAAGCAAAAATTGCTGCCCGAGAAAAAGAGGCAAAAAGAGCAGTGCTAAAAATTAAAAAAAGAGCCAACAAAACAATTCTTTCTTCTTTTTTAGTCTTGCTCTTTAAGGCGAGAAAAAGAGCAAGAATGGCGCCTAGGGCCATCACCCCTCCCAAAATATTAGGGTGATCGAAAGAACCATAAGCGCGTAAAAAACGGCCACTATTAGTTTCAACCACCGACACCCCTAAATCGCTAGGATTATGAGCGGCTAAACCAAAATATTTACTAGCTGGAGCAATCTGACTAGAAAACTGAATAATTCCCAAAAGAGCTGGGATAATTAAACCGAGTAAAAAGAACTTAAGTGCCCGCTCTCTATAAAGAGGGTGGCTGTTCAAAACTAGATAAAAAACAAACAAAGCATTGACTAAGTTAAGCCAGCGAGAAAGAGCTAAAAACTGATCGGGTGCCCAAATTATTGACAAGGTGCTGATAATAAAAATTGACATCACCCCCCACCACCAAAGCGGTTGAATTTTTTTATCTTCGCTTTTAAGGTTTCGGTTTTTAAAAAATCCGATTACGTTTAAGCCAATCAGAGCTAATAAAAAAAGACTATTTAAATAAAAAGCAATTTCTAAATAATTAGTTTCAGCTGGGCGTAAAATCAATTTAGTGCTCCAAGGCCAAAACAGTAGCCAAAGGTAGAGCAGACTGAAACTTAGTTTTGTGTTAATCATAAAGCCCCAAAGAAGCAAGTCTATCTAAATAACGATTTTGCAATTCGAGACGACGATCATCGAGATAAAAACGCAGTAGATGATCACTTAAAATAACCCCTGTCCCTTTGCCAATCTGACTAGCCAGCGCTGGCGGTAAAATTTTAAATTGAATTTTTTTTACCACTGGCTCGGCAACGTTAGCAATACTAAAAAGTAGGCGATCTAAAAGGTTGCGACTAAAATAATCCGCCGAAAAAGATTCGCGCAATAAATAACTATTGGGAAATAATTCCTTTAACCAGGGATTTTTATAATGTAAATAATCTAAATATCGCCCCTTGTCGTAAATAGGGTGAAGACCCATTAACCAGTGCTCAAAATAAGCATCACCCCCGTCTAGCCTTAAAGAATCCATCGCTAGCCCAGTGGTCGCCGCATAAAAACTTAAGCAAATTTTATCCTGTTTATCATCCCGTTGTGGCCGCCATCTAAGAATTTTCATTAAACCAGCACAAAAAAAACGAGTCAACCATAAACGCCCCGGAGAAGAAATAATAAATAAATCTATATCGCTGCCTTCTCGCAAATTATGATGACCAATTAGGTTAGAGATTGCCACCAACTTAACGCTCGGAACTAAACGGAACAGGCGGGCCGCTTTTTTAGCGCGTTTAATCTTTTGATTAGTAAAATTATAACGCTGACGGCGCTCAAGCACGATTTCTTGTCGCCCCGGTAAAAAATACCAGCCCTCTCGACGCTCAACCTGACCACCTTCCAAAAGATAATCAACTGTTTCAGAAAGTTCTTTAAAACTAATTTTTATTTCAAGATTTTGCCACCACTCCCACAAAGACAGGGGGTAAGAAAATAAATCAAAAAACACTAAGCTCTTTAAAAGAGCGCGTTCGTGTTCATTTTTAATTGAAGAAAAATTAGTCTTCATCCGACCTAGTCTTGTTTAGATTTAGTATTTCAACATCACTCTCTCTGCCTGTTACTTTTAAAATATCTTTATCAATTTTTTTGAACTCTTTAGCAGCGTGATTATAATGATTAACGCTAGTATCTAAACTATTGCCTAGTTTTTGCAAAAAATCATTGTAGGTACCTAAATGGCGCCCCAATTTTTCTACATTTTTCTTAATATCTTGAGCTCTTTCTTCAATCTGCATTGCCCGCAACCCCTGCAAAACTGTTTGTAAATAGGCAAGAAAAGTTGTCGGGGAAACAATAATAACCTTCTTCTCTCTAAAAGCATAATCAATCATATCACGATTACCAATAGAATCGGTTAGTAAATCGTAGTAAATTGATTCAGAAGGAACAAACATAAAAGCAAACTCCAAAGTGCCAAGATTGGGCCGGACATACTTAGATGTTTCATCGATACGATTTTTTAAATCCTGTTTTAAAGCTGCTTCCATTCTCTTCCGAGTTTCTGGATCTTTAGCCGTCAAAAGACGCTCATAGTTTTCTAAAGAAAATTTAGCATCAACCGGCACAATTTTTTCTTTAACAAAAATAGCCGCATCAACAATTAACTCTTGGTTATTTTTTTCATCTTTCCCTAAAGAATATTGAAGCTTAAAAGTGCCCGGTGGCAAAACACTGCTCAAAGTTTCCTCTAAATAATACTCCCCCAATACGCCTCGTTGCTTAGGGTTTTTCAAGATATCTTGAAGATTTTGAAGTTGAGCCGAAAATCCAACCACCTGACGATTGGTTTCATCTAACTTGGTAAGTTTTTCAGTCACTTCAGCAATCATCTTTGAAGACTGAGCATTTATGTCACGCATAATCCGATTGGTCTGCTCATATTGACCCTGATTAGTCTGATGAGTTTGGGCTAAAGTTTGGCCCAATTCCGAACGCAATTCCGAGTTTTGGCGTTGTAGCTGACTTAACTGTTCTGATTGAACAGCGAAACGCTCTATTAAAGGAGCCATCTTCTCTTGGTCGGCAAGCGGTTTTTTCCGAAGTAAGACGATGATTACCGCCATTCCCACCAGTAAAACCAAGCCGAAAATTATCAATAAAATATCATTCATATATTTATAGTGTAGCGATTTTTATAAAGAGGGGCAAACAAAAAGGCCGAGCTCTGCTCGGCCAAGAATATTTATGCCCAAGTAACGCTGGCCACTTGATCATCTGGGTTTTTAAAGCGCATAATTCTGACTCCTTGAGTCGAACGCCCTAAAACACTAACGGACTTAAAGGGGAGACGAATAACCTGTCCTTTTTCAGAAATAATCAACAAGTCGCGATCAATCATAGTATCGGAATTAAGGAGGAAAGCGTTAATCAGCTCACCCGTCTTATCGGTAACCTTAACTGTTTTAATTCCCGAACCACCTCGCCCCTGCAACTTATAAAGAGAGAAATTCGTACGCTTTCCGTAACCCTTAGACATTATCGTTAAGACTTGATACTGCTTAATTTTTTCTTTTTCAGAACGAGCAACCCCCACACCAACAACACGGTCACCTTTCTTTAAGCGAATTCCTGTAACACCAGCGGCATTGCGACCCATATCACGAACATCCACTTCCTTAAAGCGAATTGACTGGCCTTGCGCGGTGATTAGCTGAATTTCATCTTTTCCGGTCGTCGGCTTAACCCAAATTAATTCATCTTCATCTTTAATTTTAATAGCAATTAACCCATTGCGACGAAGGTTAGCAAAAGCCTCTAATTTTACTTTTTTAACTAAACCTTTTTTCGTAGCAAAGAATAAGAATTGACTGCTTGACAATTTATCTAAAGGCAAAACAGTTTCTACGCGCTCACCGGTAGTTAATTGTAAAAAGTTAACCGCGGGAGTTCCTTTGGCAATTCGAGAAGCTGAGGGAATCTCGTAAGCCTTTAACTGGAAAACTCGCCCCTTATTGGTAAAGAATAAAATATCATTATGAGTCATGGTCGTAAAAACCAACCAAACCGAATCTTCTTCTTTGGTGGTTAAACCAACTATCCCCTTGCCTCCTCGAGCCTGAACTTTAAAAGTACTCGGCTCAACTCGTTTAATGTAACCATCTCGAGTAAGCATAACAATTGTCTCTTCATTGGGAACCAAATCTTCAGCGTTTAACTCTTTAACACCATGAGCAACTACTTCAGTCCGACGCTTATTATCATGTTTTTCTTCTAAAAGCTTTAACTCATCTTTAATTATTTGTCTAATCTTAAGTTCTGAAGCCAAGATTGCCTGCAAATCCTTAATCAATTTTTGCTTATCCTTTAATTCATCTTCAATTTTTTTCTGCTCCAGATTAGCTAAATTCTGTAAACGCATTTCTAAAATAGCAATCGCTTGACGATCAGAAAGCTTAAACTTTTTGATTAAATTTACTTTGGCAACCTCCTTATCTTTAGAGGCTTTTATTGTTTTGATTACTTCATCAATATTTTTTAAAGCAATCATCAAGCCCTCTAAAATATGAGCTCGTTCTAAAGCTTTATTCAATTCATATTGAGTCCGGCGCCTAATCACTTCTTGGCGGTGCTTAACATATTCCTCCAAAATCATTTTTAAAGTCAAAATTCGAGGCTGAATTCCGTCCTCAATTAAGGCCAACATATTAACATGAAAAACTGTTTGCAGAGGAGTGTGCTTATACAAGGCATTCAAAACTTTTTTTGGATAGGCATCCTTTTTTAAATCAACGACAACACGAACGCCATCACGATCAGATTCATCGCGCAAACCTTTGATGCCGTGCAATTTTTTATCTTTAACTAAATTAGCAATTTTTTCTACTAAATTAGCCTTATTAACTTGATAAGGGATTTCCGAAATAATAATTCGAAAACCACTTTTACTCTCAATAATTTCTGCCCGACCGCGCATCACAATACCGCCTTTACCGGTAGAATAAGCCGCTAAGATATCTTTTTTGCTATAAATCATCCCTCCGGTTGGAAAATCTGGGCCCTTAACATCTTCCATTAAATCCTCCACGCTTAAATCAGGATTATCTAAAAGGTGAATAATTGCCCGACAAAGTTCACCTAGGTTATGAGGCGGAATATTGGTGGACATTCCAACCGCAATCCCCATCGTGCCATTGAGCAAAAGGTTGGGCAGCTTAGCTGGCAACACTCGTGGTTCACTTTGGGAACCATCGAAATTTGGCATGAAGTTAACCGTATCCTTATCTAAATCCAACAACATCTCTTCGGCAATAGCAGCTAACTTCGCCTCGGTATAACGCATTGCCGCCGGACTGTCGCCATCCATAGAACCAAAGTTTCCTTGACCTCTGACAAGCGGGTAACGCATAGAGAAGTCCTGAGCTAAACGAACCATGGAATCATAAACTGCACTATCCCCATGAGGGTGGTATTTACCTAAAACTTCACCAACCACTGTTGCCGACTTACGAAATTTTCCACTAGAACGCAAACCAATGCTCCACATCGCAAATAAAATACGACGATGAACCGGCTTTAAGCCATCACGAACATCAGGAAGAGCGCGCGAGACAATCACGCTCATTGCATACTCCAAATAAGAACGACTCATTTCTTCAACAATTGGCTGTTCTTCAACTGTCCCAAAAGCTGTTTGTTTCCGAATATTATTATCCCCTTCAGAAATATTTTCTTTTTTTTCTTCTTTTTTTTCAGACATATAAATTAATAAACCTTTTCAGTTATCCCTTCACAACCAGGAGGGATAACACAAGGCCGAGCAGGCTCTCCAAAAGTCGGCATACAATTAACATAAGCCGGACAACTTATTTGATTAGGACTTATCGGATCGCCAAGCTCCGGACGAACAGACTCATCAGGCTCGCTTAAAGGATTTTCTAATGGCTGTTCCGGAACAACATCGCTCATATTAGGTTCGGGATTAGCATTATTAACCTCAACCATCAACTGATTGACAAAGGCCTTTTCAACATCAGTCGAAGCTTCAATCAAGCTAGCGTTTTCATTTAGATTATCCTCCAGGGTCTGAGCGACTGATTCAATCGTCACAGAAGAAGCGCCCTCCCTGCTTATCAAAGAATTTTTTAGATTAACCAACCACAGAGCACCAATAAAAACTGCTAAAAAAATTAGAATAACCTTTAAAACTGTTTGTTTAGTGGCAACGCTCATAATATTTATATTACTCCTTAATTCCGTCCAAGTTAATATCGTATAAAATATGCTCGGCTAACAAGCGATAATTTAAAATCTCCTCTTCATTAAACCAGAGTTTAATTTCTCGTTCGGCTTCAGAAACAGAATCTGAACAATGAATTAAATTGCGAACAGCCCGATCATCAAGGCTAGAAAGTTCATAAGAATCCAAAGTATAATCACCGCGAATCGTGCCCACTTCTGAAGTTAAAGGCTCAGTACCACCAACAATTTTTTTAACAATCCCAATTGCTTGGTTGCCCTCAAAAACCAAAGGCACAACCGGACCCGAAGTCATAAAAGCAACTAAACCCCGAATAATATCCTTTCCATATTCTTTAGCCTCTTTTTCAATCGGCAAATTTAAAGCTTCTCGATTTTTAATAATATTGCCCCCCTTCTTTTCAAACCACTCTTCGTCCTTATTATAATGACTCCAACATTGCTCTTCGCTAGCCATCACCATCTTTAAGGCGCTAATTTTTAAACCCGTTCGTTCTAAACGATGGATTAATTCTCCAGTTAAACTGCGCTGGACTGAATCAGGTTTTAAAATAACGAGCGTTCGCTCTTTTTTTGGGTGTAAATTCATAAAAATAAAATATTTAATTAACTTGTAAAATAACCAGCTCCATTTCCTCTTGGGGTAAATCTTTTTTTGTTAAGCGCAACTTTTCTTCTTGAGTCGGAACAACTCCTAACTGCTTAACAAATTTTTCCACCTGACTAGCATCTTCATAGCCAATTGGGATCACCAGCCGCGGCTCAATACTGGCAACAATAGCGGCAGCCACAGAAGCATCAATCGTTTTATTTCCTCCAATTGGCACTAGCAAAACATCCACGCCTAAAAGTTTACCTAGCTGATCATCAGTTAAAGAGCGAGACAGAGAACCTAAATGAACAACAGAAATATCATCAATTTCAACCCGATAAATTAAATTATCAGCTGGCAAATTATTAGCAACCGCCTCTTCTGGATAACTATCAATGCCTTCAATTAAAACCCCGGAAGTGTCATACTCGCCCGCACAATCAATTAAAAAAGGGGTTCCTTTTACTTTTTTATCTTTTTCTTGCGGATTGGTCCAAGCGACTATCGTCCCTTCGGTGGCAGCATTAACCGGATTAATTAACACCGTAATTCCGTCTTGACCAATTTTATCTTGCAGCTTAACAGAGAGATGGCCCAACCAATTAATAATCATAAATTTATCAAAATAATAAAAAGGATTTTTAAAAAACCCGTGTTTAAATTATATCAGTAAAAAATTTCTTGGTCAATAAAAGCCCGATAAAAACAGGCTTTTTAAGGGTAATAATAAAAAAAGAGCCGATCAACATCACGTCGTGGGCTCTTTGGGAAAATAGCGTGACTCGCGTCAAACCTTTTTACTAACGACAAAAAGTAAAGTCTAAGAAAAGAAAATGTTAAATAACTTTAATCAGCAATATATCAATTAATTTAAAAAATTACAAGCAGACCAAAACCTGAATTTTTAAGTCCTCCAATTTAAGTTAAATCCCCTTGTTTTTCGAGGCTTGACAAGTTTTTTAAAGTCCTATAAAATAAGCAACATCAAACTAACAACAGAAAAAACTGGTTTAAAAACAAGATATCTAATATCTCTGTTTTTTTCTGCCCTGTTTGAAGAACATTTACAATTTACAACCTATGTAGTTTCGATGCTAATTGGCATCGATTCGGTGATAAAAACATAATCCGATTTATCGGATAGAAATACAAAGAAAGCATTAAGCTTTCATTAGAGTCAGTGACTCTTTAACAGAGAGTTTGATCCTGGCTCAGGATGAATGCTGGCGGCGTGTCTAAGGCATGCAAGTCGAATGTCTAGTTTACTAGGCATGGCAAACGGGAGAGTAACACATTGATAACTTACCCTGAAGACGGGGATAACCTTGCGAAAGCGAGAATAATACCCGATGGTATGTAATCACAAAAGTGATTCCATTAAAGTTCCGGCGCTTCAGGAGAGGTCTATGGCCTATCAGCTTGTTGGTGAGGTAATAGCTCACCAAGGCAACGACGGGTATCGGGCGCGAGAGCGTGATCCGACTCACTGGGACTGAGAAACTGCCCAGACTCCTACGGGAGGCTGCAGTCAAGAATCTTCCTCAATGGACGAAAGTCTGAAGGAGCGACGCCGCGTGTATGAAGAAGCCTTTCGGGGTGTAAAGTACTT
>JAQUHX010000021.1 GCA_028681575.1 Patescibacteria group bacterium
TGCGGAGGAGAAGGGATTTGAACCCTTGATACCTTTTGATGGGTATACCGCGTTTCGAATGCGGCGCAATCAACCGGGCTATGCGACTCCTCCTAAAACGCCTTTATCTTATTATAACTCGCGCAATTTAGCAATCTCAGATTTACTCAGATAGCCCCATTGCCCCTCTGCTAAACCCCCCAATTCTAGGCTTGCAAAGTTTATTCTTTTAAGATCCGAAACTTTAGCGCCACAAGCCTCAAACATTCTTCTAATTTGTCTTTTCTTGCCTTCAGAAAGAAATATCTTAAAAGCACCTTCACCTAAATAAGAAACCTTTTTTGCTTTAGCAATGCCCTCATCCTCAGCAAAAGGAATGCCACTAACTAAGTTTTTTTGAATTCTCTTAATAACCTTTTCTTCTAAATCAGGCTTAGTTTTTACCTCGTAAATTTTAACATGCTCTGAGCGTGGGTGAGTTAATTTTAAATTTAAATCACCATCGTTTGTTAAAATTATTAAGCCACGACTATTTTTGTCTAGACGTCCTACCGTAAATAAACCTTTAATATTTGAGGGGATTAACGAAAAGATATTCTTTTCATTAGCAAAAGAGCGATTGGTGCAGATATATCCTTTAGGTTTATTAAGCTTTAAGTAAATTTTTTCTTGGGGGGCGCCAATTTTTTTTCCCCGAACAGTGATTTCGTCATTTGTTGAAGCTAATTCACCGACTTTTGCCAATTGTCCATTAATTTTTACTTCTCCTCGCTTTATAGCCGCCTCTGCTTGCCGCCGTGAACAAAAACCAGATTCAGCGATTACCTTTTGTAAGATTTTTTTCATTTGATTTTAAGTTTAAGCTGCCAATTAAGGCCAAGTAAATCCAAAAGAGAGCAGCTAAATCGTTTTTAAAATAGGGAACATCAACTAGGCCATGAACAGTTAAGACTATTAAGGCTCCAAGCAACCCAAGCGCTAAGTGATGCTCAGAATCATTTTTATCCCGAGAAACTTTTTCAGCCATTGTCATTGCTTTAGCAATTATCCAAATAAATAGCAAGGCACCTAAAATGCCCAGTTCACTCCAAAAATTTAAGACAATATTGTGAGGGTATAAATATATTTCTGTTGGTTGCCACATTTTTTCACGATAACCAGGGGTAAACATGATGTTGTGCAACCAGTTAGGATCATCAGTTTTAATCCAGATGCCATCTTGATGATAAGGGGCAACTGTTTTTTGATAAGAACTAATGCCGGCACCAGTAATTAGGCGGCCATCTTTTAACATGGCAATCGTTTCTTGCCATTGTTGGCGCCGAATTTGGCCAGATAGGTCTTTTAGAAAAATTTTGTTTAAAGTAAATTCTTTGAGAGGAGGTGTAAGCCAAATAGTAAGGGCTAACAAAATTCCAGAAACAATGGCAATTAAGCGTACCTTTTTATTGATTAGAAGTGCGAAAATACCTAATCCGACAATCAGGCCCGCTAAAGCTCCTTCAGAGCGGGCAGCAATAATGGCTGCAAGCGAGAGGGTGATTGTTAATAGATAAAAAAGTTTCCAAGTCCAAGAACGGCTAGGCCAGTAATTAATTAGTTGACCAAGAAAAATTGGAATTAGTGGCCCTAAAAACAAGCCAACTGCGTTTGGGTAGGGAAAGAAAGAAGTTGCTCTTCTGGTGGCAGCTGCTTGCCAAAAAGGATTGTCAATAAAAAGGCCGCTAAGTTGTTGAAAAATCGCAAAAAGAGAAATGACTAAAGCAGAAATTGCTAAGGCGCCAATAATTTTTTTTCTTCCGGCTGGGTTAGAAAATAAATTAATAATTAAAATGAAAAGAAGCAGAGGTTCAAAAAAATAAGCTTTCCATATTCCTAGGGCAGCGGGGCTGATTTGGGCAACAATTAGTCCGCTAAAAGAGACAAGAAGAACGGCAATTATTTCCCAGCGAAAAGGATAGGGGGTGCGCTGCTTGTCTTTTTTAAGAATTGTTTTGAAATGAGGACCGTCTTTTAGCAGCCAGATAGCAAAGGCTGTTAAAATCATAATTTCTAGAAAAGTCAGTGGCAAGTTCGTTAAATTGCCGCGCCATAAGTAAAGAGGAGTGCTGGCAACAATTAAGAGAACAGCTAAATCTAGGCGTTTCTGAGCAAGAAAGATAAAGGCTAGACTAGCTAGAAGTAAATAAAGCATAGATAATTATTATAGCACGTGGCTAAAGATGACAAAAAGGCCACTCTTTGAAAGAGTGGCCTTTTTAGTTTATAGAGGCTTAGTTTTAAGCGCGCTCGACATAATCTCCGCTTTCAGTATTAATTCTTATTACATCGCCTTCGTTGATAAACATGGGAACAGAGACGGTGGCCCCAGTTTCAATTTCTACTTGCTTATTAACGTTGCCGGCGGAATTTCCTTTTACTCCCGGAGGGGCAGATACAACCCGAAAATCCATTTTGATAGGAAGATCAATAGTGACTGGTTTTCCTTCAAAATAAAGAACAGAAACATCTGTGCCATCTTTTAAAAATTTAGCTTGGCTTTCTAAAACATCTAAATCAAGGCTAAATTGTTCAAAAGATTCGTTATCCATAAAAAAAGCTTGTTCGGCGTCTTTGTAAAGATAGTTAGCTTTTTTGGTTTCGGTTTCTGCTTCTTCTGCCTGTTGCACGCCTTGAAAAGTTTGGTCCAAAACGCGGCCATCAATTAGGTTGCGAAGTTTAGTTTTTAAAACTGCGCCCCCGCGTCCCATTTTATGGTGATCGGTTTTGGTAACAACATAAGGCTGGCTGTTAATTTTAATAACGCGTCCTGGTTTGATTTCGCTGATACTTAACATAAAAAAGATTAACGATGAGTATGGCTCATTAAAGCCATAATTCGAGAACGTTTAACAGCTTCAGCTAATTTTCTTTGGTGCCAAGCACAAACTCCGGTACGCTTTCCCGGTAAAATCTTGACATAGAAGTTTACAAATTTTCTTAATGAGCGAGTATCTTTGTAGTCGACTTCAATGTCGTTTGCACAAAAATAGCACTCCTTATTTTTTTTAATAGCCATAAGTAGAGATTATAGTTTTTAATTTAGAAGGGGATGTTTTCCACGCGAATTTCTTCTTCGGGCTCCTCTTCGATTTGAATTTCTTTTAATTCTTCACGCAAATTATTGACGTCCCCAGAATCGTTGCGGTTAGAATTTTTTGAATCTAGCATAATCATGTTTTCGGCAACAATTTCTGTGCGATAACGTTTCACGCCATCTTGGCCGGTCCAGTCGGTTGTCTGCAGGCGCCCTTCAATAAAAACCTTAGATCCTTTGCGAAGGTACTGTCCGCAGATTTCCGCTAAACGCCGCCAAGCAATTATATTATGAAATTCAGGTTTTTGTTGTTTTTGACCGTTGGCGTCGTTCCAAACCAAGCTTGTGGCGACTGAAAAAGAAGCCACATTAGCCCCAGAGGAGGTGTTTTTTAATTCCGGGTCTCGAGTGAGATTACCGATAATCATTGCTTTGTTTAAAGTCATATTTTTAGTAAGCGATAGGGGGTCGCTTAGATTATTAGCTTAATTAAATTTTTTAGACTAAATCTTTGGTATTTTCAATGATTCCATCCAATTTTTTATCTAAATCTTTTAATTCAGTTTTATCTTCAGCCTTTTTTTTGTGAGGAGTTGCTTTTTTTATGAACTTAGTGGCCGCTTCTTTAGCTTCTTCTTCTTTGGCGATTAAACGATCGCGAGCAGCCTGTTCTTTAGCTAACTGTTCTTCACTTTTGACCTTAATTTTTAAGATTTGATGCCGTAGAATCTCTGTTGAGAGTCGCAAGTCGTTGTTTAATTTGATTAAACTCTCTCCTGGAAAATCAAACTGGTAAAGTTGGTAGTAGCCGTAAGCATTGTGTTTGATTTCATAGGCCATTTTTTTCTTTCCCCAGTATTCACCAGAGACAATCTGCCCATTACCGTCCATAATCATTTTTTCCACCCGGCCAATGATAGTTTTAGCCTCAACTTCGGTGTACTTGTTAGGAACAATGAACATAATTTCGTAGCGAGTTAAGCCCGCTGCTTTGGTTTTTGACATAGTTTGTTTGGGAGTGCCTTGTTGAAGGGGCGCTCAGTTAAAAAAATCCTCCCGGTATCCTAAAAAAGCCGAGAGGTTTCCTAGAATACCTTTGACTTTCCTGTCGCTAGTGCCGGAAAGTCGATTCCGATAAAGGAACCATGGAAAAGATATCGCTATTCATTTTTACTCGCCTAATCTAGCATAGACTTTAAATAATTGCAATACTTAAAAGCTTGCGCTAAGCTATTGAAGTATGACTTATTTTTTCGTTTTAGGAAATAATCCGACTATATCTTTGATGGAGTTAGCAGTAATTTTACCAAATCATGAAGCTCGCCTTTTAGGGGAGAATTTTTTAATTTGGGAAAGCAGTCATAGTTTGCAGCCACAAAGTCTGATTAAAAAACTTGGAGGAGTTATTAAAATTGGAGAAATTAAAAAAATTTTGCCAGCCAAACAAGATTCGCAGCCAGCACTGTTTGGGATTTTAAAAAAAGCTAATCAAAATTTAGCTATTAGCGGGAAGTTTAATTTCGGATTTTCTTACTATGGTGAGCAAAAATTACCAACTTTAGCTTGGGGGCTAGAATTAAAGAAAAAATTAAAAGAAGATGGTCTTAGCTCGCGCCTGGTAACTAGTAAAGAGACTAATTTGTCGAGTGTTGTTGTGGAACAAAACAAATTATTAACTAAGGGTTGCGAGTTAGTTGTTGCTTCAGATGGCGGCCAGTTATTTATAGGGCAAACTTTAGCGGTTCAAGCTTTTAAAGATTTATCAAAAAGAGATTATGGTCGTCCAGTCCGAGATGATGCCTCAGGAATGTTGCCGCCAAAACTGGCTCAAATTATGCTCAACTTGGCGCAAATAAATGAAAATAGCGGTTTGATTCTTGACCCTTTTTGTGGTTCAGGGACAGTTTTACAAGAAGCTTTACTTTTGGGAGCTAAGAATGTTGTCGGTACAGATATTTCTCCTAAGGCAATTGCTGACACTAAAGAAAACATTGCTTGGCTTAAAGAAAAATATTTACTTGATGGTAGGGAGGTGAGAGTTTTTTTAAAAAATGCTACTAAACTTAGTGAATCTTTTAAACCGGGCCAGGTAACGGCAATTGTAACTGAGCCTTATTTAGGACCGCAACGCGGCTGGCATGATTTAAGAGTTGTCAAAGAAGACCTAGAGACTTTATATACAGACACTTTTAAGGAGTTTGCCAAAATTTTGCCAAGTGGAGCTAGGGTAGTAATGGTTTGGCCAAGCTTTTTTGGTAATCAGCTTTTAAAACCAGGTTATAACTCTTTTAAGATTATCAATGTCCTGCCTGAGGATTGGCAAAAATGGCCAGAAGTAAGATTAACTAGTCGTGGAACGGTTATTTACGGCCGTTCTGGACAAAAGGTTTTTCGGGAAATTGTTGTTTTGGAAAAGAAATAAAAAGCCCCACAAGTGGGGCTTTTTTAATGAGCAATTAACGATTAATTAAAAAGTGGCAGACATCTCCATCTTTTACGACATATTCTTTGCCCTCGGTGCGAATTAGACCAGCTTCACGGGCTTTTACTTCGCTACCGCTAGCGATAAACTTATCCCATTGAATAACTTCGGCTCGGATAAACCCTTTAATAAAATCAGTATGGATTACTCCGGCTGCTTCTGGGGCCTTGGTTCCTCGTTTAATAGTCCAAGCACGCGTTTCGTCTGGACCAGTTGTAAAAAAAGTATCTAAACCTAGGAGGCGGTAAGCCGCAGCAATTAAACGGTCAAGGCCGCTTCTCTCTAAGCCTAATTCTTGAATAAATTCAGCTTGTTCATCGATTGGTAGGGCGGCAATCTCTTCCTCGGTCTTAATATTAATACTTAAAATTTGTTCATTAGCACCCTTTAAGCGTTCGCCACCATCGTAAGTATCATCAATATTTAATAGATAAATAATAGGTTTGGCACTTAGTAGGCATAGAGACTTAACAAAAGGAGCTTCATTTTCATTAAAATCTAATTCACGAACAGCTCGACTGGCACTTAGATGTTGAAAAATTCGTTCTAAGATTAAAACTTGGGCGGCAATTTGTTTATCGCCACTGCGACTCTCTTTTTTAAGGCCAGTAAGACGTTTTTCTACTGTGGCTAGATCCGCCAGGATTAGTTCTAAATTGATTGTTTCTTTGTCGTTTTCTGGATCAATCTTATTATTAACATGAATAATGTCTTTGTCTTTAAAATCCCGAATTACTTCACAAATAGCATCACATTCTCTAATGTGTGCTAAAAATTTATTACCCAAGCCTTCTCCTTGGCTAGCTCCTGCTACTAAACCAGCAATATCAACAAATTCAATTGCGGTTGGTATTATCTGTTTAGGCTGGGAAATAACAGCCAATTTTTCTAAGCGTTCGTCGGGAACTTTAACTATTCCCACATTTGGGTCAATAGTACAAAAGGGATAATTAGCCGCTTCTACCCCTTTTTGGGTTAATAAATTAAATAAAGATGATTTGCCGACATTAGGTAGCCCGACAATTCCAATTGATAAAGCCATAGATTAGAACTATTAAACTATATTTAAACAGACTTTTACAAAAATAAAAAGGGGGGGGTGTTCTTAGATAAAAAAAGAGGCTCAGGGGGCCGCTTATGCATTTGAGCATAGTTGATTTCATGGCCGAGAGCCTCTAATTGGTATTTTGATGCTAAATTACTTAGCGTTTTTTCTGGTTAGATTAAGAAATTTTTATTTACCTTAACTTGGTAAATGATTTAATAGACATTTAATCTGAGAAATTGATTAAATCTTTATTGAATAGATTTACCCGATAAGCCTCTGTCATTCTAACGCTGACAGGTAAACAAGTTATAGTAAATAAATAAAAGAACTATTTATGTGTATATTTTAACATCTTTGTTAAGTGGTGGCAATAGTATTTCTTTAAAATGTTGAAAACTTGGGCAAAAATGATAAAATTTACCTAATATTAAATAAATATTATTATTTGACAGGGGGATAAAAAAGTCCTTTTCCCCAAAGTAAAGTCCACTACAGAGTGGACTTAAGTTTAAATATTCACCTGCTAAATCACAACTTATCCACAGTATTTTTAAAATAAAAAAACGACTCAAGATTCCGTTTGAGTCGTTTTGGCTTCTTGAGGTTCGGGTGGGATTTGAACCCACGAATGGCAGTTTTGCAAACTGCTGTGTTAGACCGCTTCACCACCGAACCCGAAGCTACAAAGAGAAGTTTACCTTAACTTTTAGATTTTGCCAAGCTTTAGATTGGTTATTTTGGTGGGCATAATAGGCAGCAAGAGCAATCATAGCGGCATTGTCGGTGGTAAAAGAAAAATCAGGAATGAGTAGGGTTAGGCCTGGATGTTTTTCGCTTAATTTAGATCTTAAGGATTCACGCAACCTAAAGTTAGCGCTAACGCCGCCGGAGAGCATTACGGTTTGGGGTTGATATTTTTTTATAGCTGTCAAGACTTTGGCCACCAAAACGTCAACAATTGCTTCTTGGTAGGCAAAAGCGTATTCAGAGATCCTTTTGGACCAATTTTTATCTTTTTGCAGTCGATAAAGAAGAGAGGTTTTTAAACCAGAAAAAGAGAAATTAAGACCCTTATTGATTAGGGGGCGAGGGAACTCCAAGGAAGAGCTTTTTCCACTGACAATAAAATCATTAGCTGCTTGACTGATTGCTGGTCCGCCCGGGTAAGCTAAGTTCATCATTTTTGCCCCTTTATCAAAAGCTTCGCCGGCAGCATCGTCTAGAGTTTCACCAATTACTTCAAAATCTTCCCAATTTTTCATAAAGACTAAATTGGTGTGGCCTCCAGAAACAGTTAAGATAATTAAAGGAAATTGCGGGGCGGTCTTTTGTTCTAAAAAACCTGAGTAGATGTGGCCGGCAATATGATTGACGCCGACTATAGGTTTATTCCAAACCGCTGCCAGACTGCGGGCAGTTTCTATCCCAGAAATAAGAGAGGTAATTAAGCCGGGGCCAGTAGTAACTCCGAGTAAATCAATATTGTTTGGGTTTACCTTAGCTAAGCTTAGAGCCTCATTGATTACTGGTAAGATATTTAAGACGTGTTCACGAGCGGCTAGCTCAGGGATAACGCCGCCATATTTTTGGTGAATAGAGATTTGTGAAGAAATGACATTACTTAAAGTTTTATTTCCACCATTAACTTCATCAACCTCTACAACTGAGGCGGCGGTTTCGTCGCAACTGCTTTCAATGCCTAATATTTTCATAATTTCATTTTAAGTGATTCTAGCGTAAAGGCCAAGCGTCGTCCAGTTTTTCTTGACATTAAAAATCTTTATAGGTAAAATTGAGATTGAATTTGCGCCCACTCTAGCGCTTTTTTGTCTAAAATAACTGGTCCCTTCGTCTAGTGGTTAGGACACCAGGTTTTCATCCTGGTAACAGGGGTTCGATTCCCCTAGGGACTACGGA
>JAQUHX010000008.1:0-13270 GCA_028681575.1 Patescibacteria group bacterium
TTTTTTTGTTTTTCTATTCTAATAGCGGTATAATTAAAAAATGCTTAAAAAAAATAATTCTAAAAAATTAGGTTTGGCTTTAGGCAGCGGCGCTCAGCGAGGGGTTGCTTTGTTAGGGGTTTTAAAGGCTTTAGAAGAAGCTGGAATTAAAATAGATTTTATTAGTGGTGCTTCTATTGGTTCTTTGGTGGCCGCCTGTTACGCCTCGTCTTTAGATTCTCTGGCTACCAGTGAGTATCTTATTAGTCGTGCTGATTTTTTTAAAAAAATTGGTTTGACTGATTTACGTTTATCTTCAGGTTTGGTTAAGAGGGGAGCGCTTGAAAGAATCCTTAAAGAAATTTTTAGAAATCAAACTTTTTCTAATGTTAAAATTCCCTTGCGGATAGCGACTACCGACCTAAGTGGTGGCGTAAGTAAAATTATTAAAAGTGGTTCTTTGGCAAAGGCTGTCTGTGCTAGCTGTTCGGTGCCCTTAATTTTTGAGCCTTTTAAAATAAAAAATCGTTATTTTGTTGATGGTGGTTTAAGCGACCCCGTGCCCGTTAAAACACTAAAAGAGTCCGGAGCTGACGTGGTCTTGGCGGTTAATTTGTATCATCGTCACGAATTTGTTAATGAAGAATTTAATTTGGTAAAAACTGCTTTGCGTAGTTCGCGAATCGCTCTTTATCACTTAGCTCAAACCTCAATTCAAGAAGCTGATTTGGTAATTAGCCCCGACCTCTCTGCTTTTATTGATCAGGGGCCGCGGAAACTTTTAAGTAATGATAGTTTAGATAAGATGATTGCCGTCGGTTATCTCGCCACCAAGAAGCAAATCCCTAAAATTAAACGCCTTTTGGCTAATTAATGATTTATCACTTTTATAAAAAATCAGTAAGTGTTTGGTCAGGAATGTATCAAGCAATTATTAAGGCCCAAGAATCTGTTTTTTTAGAGATGTATATTTTTTTGGCGGATACGGACAAAACTCATGATTTTATTAGTTTGCTGGTGTCAAAAGCAGAGTCGGGAATTAAAGTGGCGATTGTTTTAGATGCTTTCGGAAGTCGTAATTTATCAAAAGAAGCAATTAAAAAATTAAAAAATGCGGGCGTAGATTTGCATTTTTTTAGCCATCTTCTTTATCGTAGTCATCGGAAAATATTAGTTGTTGATAAGAAGCTGGCATTTGTTGGCGGCGCCAACATTAAAAAGAATACTCAGAATTGGAATGATTTAACAATGAGAGTCTCTGGAGCGGTGGTTAAGCCTATCATCAAAAGTTTTGCTTATACTTATAAAATTTCTGGAGGAAAAGATCCTGATATTTTGAGTTACTCAGAGAAAGCTTTATCTCGAAAAATTAAGGCCTGGTTAGTTGATAATTGGCCGCGTTCACGTAAATCTTATTATTTGGACAGTTATTATCGAGAAAAAATTTCTAGTGCTCAGAAAAGCGTAAAAATAGCCTCACCTTATCTCGCTCCCCCGCGTTGGCTATTAGCTCTTATTGATGGTGCTTTAAGTCGTGGGGTTTTAGTAGAAATTTTAATTCCTAAAAATACTGATTACTCTTTATTAAATAAAGTTAATTATTTAAATGCTATTCGCCTAGGTGCTTTAGGGGTAAAATGTTATTTTTTATCGACCATGAATCATTCTAAATTAATGATTATTGATGATGAGGAAGCGGTGGTTGGTTCGCAGAATTTAGATATTTTATCTTTTGGTTTAAATTTTGAAGCGGGAGTCTTTTTTTCTCAAAAAGCGCCTCTCAATGATTTATTAAAGATTTTTACTGATTGGAAAAAAACAGCAATTCCTTTTGTTTATCAAAAGCAAAAGATAAATTGGCCGAATCGCTTACTTTTAGGAGTGATAAAATTTTTAGAACCACTCTTTTAATGATGATATTTAATAAAAAATGGGCCAAAAGCCTGTTTTTTTTAGTTTGCCCCTCTTGTTTTATTGCTTATTCTCCTTTATAATATAGTCTAATAATTTTTTAATTTTTTGGCTTTATGGCAGTTGATTTTATCAAAATAAAAGGAGCGCGCGCTAACAATTTAAAAAATTTAAGTTTGACTATTCCGCGCAATCAGTTGGTGGTGATTACTGGTTTGTCTGGCTCAGGCAAGTCATCATTAGCTTTTGATACTATTTATGCAGAAGGACAAAGGCGCTATGTTGAGTCTTTATCTTCTTATGCACGCCAATTTATAAATCTTAGCGATCGTCCAGAGGTTGATATTATTGAGGGTTTGTCGCCAGCAATTTCTATCGATCAGCGGACTATCGGCAATAACCCACGCTCTACAGTAGGAACAATTACCGAGATTTATGATTATCTACGTTTGCTTTATGCTCGGGCGGGTCAACCCTTTTGTCCTGATTGTGGAGCTAAATTAAAAAAAATTAAAGGCCAAAAAGATAGCCCTGAGGCAATTAAGGGGGGTAGCGGTTGGGAGTGTTCTCGCTGCAGTTACCGTCGTTTGCCCTTAGAGGCGCGTGATTTTTCTTTTAACTCTAGTGCTGGCGCTTGCCCGACTTGCACAGGCTTGGGAACAGAATTGTTGGTAGAGGAAAGCTTGGTCTTTAACCCAAAATTAAGCTTGGCTCAGGGGGCGATTAAAGTTTTGCCTTTTAACAATTCTAACCGGCAACAAGAATTAATGAATGATTTATCGGCTTTAGCCGGCAGGCATGGTTTTACCTTGGATACGGAAATTAAAGATTTAAAAGATGCCCAAAGGAAGGTTTTGTTAAGAGGTGATCAGTATTTTGATGGGTTGATTAATTATTTAAATGAACGCTATCGGTCAACCCGTTCTAATTTCGTTAAACAAGAACTCGAAAAAGCAATGCTTTCCTTTGAGTGTTGTTCTTGTAAAGGGGCTCGTTTAAAAGTAGAAGCTCTGGCGGTTAAATTTCATAATTATAATTTAGCTGATTTAACTAACCTTGATTTAGATTCTTTTGAAGAATTACTTCAGAAATGGCTAATTGCAAAAAACGGTTTAACGGCGGTAACAAAACCAATTTTAGAAGAGGTTTTAAAAAAGATAATGTTTCTAAAGAAGGTTGGTTTGGGTTACCTAAGTTTGTCGCGCGGAGCAGCTACTCTTTCTGGGGGTGAGGCTCAGCGCTTAAGACTGGCTACTCAGGCCGGCACTAATTTAAGTGGGGTGATTTATATTTTAGATGAGCCGTCGATTGGTTTGCATGAAAGAGATAACCAGCAATTGATTGAAATTTTAAAGAATTTACGTGATAACGGTAATACCGTTATTGTAGTCGAGCACGATTCTAGTATGATGCGCGCCGCTGATTACTTGATTGACATTGGTCCTGGTGCTGGTGAATATGGAGGCGAAATTATTTATGCTGGACCGCCTGCTGAGATTGTTAATTGCCAGAAATCTTTAACTGGTGATTATTTATCCGGACGAAAAAAGATTCAATCACGCGGTCGCGAGCATTTGGGAACTGGTAAGTTTTTAAAAATAGTTGGAGCGAGCGAGCATAATTTAAAAAATATCGATATTAACTTACCTTTGGGTAAATTGGTAGCCATTACTGGGGTTTCTGGATCTGGAAAATCAACGCTAATGAAAGATATTTTGGCTAAATCTTTGAGTCGTCATTTTTATCGCGCTAAAGATAATCCAGGCAAACATCAAAAAATAGTTGGCCTGGAAAATATTGACAAGGTGATTGATATTGATCAGTCGCCGATTGGGCGCACACCTAGATCTAATCCAGCAACTTACACAGGCATTTTTTCTTATATCCGTGATTTATATGCTAACATTCCAGAAGCTAAGACCCGAGGTTTAAGTGCTGGCGATTTTTCCTTTAATGTTCCTGGGGGGCGTTGCGAAACTTGTCGAGGTGATGGGGTGATAAAAGTAGAGATGCAGTTTTTAGCTGATGTTTATTTAAATTGTGATGTTTGTGGCGGCCAACGCTTTAAAGCCAAGGTTTTAGCGGTTAAATATCAGGGGAAGAATATTTTTGAAGTTCTTAATTTAACAGTTAAGGAGGCTCTTCTTTTTTTTCGGGATCAGAGTGCCTTGTGCCATAAGTTGAAAATTTTGGATGAAGTTGGTTTGGGTTATATAAAATTAGGTCAAGCAGCGACGACCCTTTCTGGCGGAGAAGCACAGCGGATTAAGTTGGCAACGGAACTGTCCAGGCGTTCGACCGGAAAAACCCTTTATATTTTAGATGAACCAACAACGGGTCTTCATTTTGCTGACATTGATCGCCTGTTGAAAGTTCTTAATCTTTTAGTGGAGCAAGGGAACACCGTTTTAGTAATTGAACATAATTTAGATTTAATTAAAACCTGTGATTGGCTGATTGATTTAGGGCCAGAGGGTGGAAAGAGAGGTGGTTATTTAGTAGCTGCTGGCACTCCGACCCAAATAGCTAAGACTAAGGGGAGTTATACAGGGGAATGTTTAAGAAAAATGAAATAAAAAAAACGGTTCCAAATTGGAGCCGTTTTTTTAGTCGTTTAATCTTTTTAATTCCAGATGACCATTCTCTGTATCTAAGAGTGCATAAGTTGCTTGGCCGAAGCCATCTTTTAAGTTGCCCGGATTAGCAATAATTACGCCGTTTTCATTTTTAATCCAAGGCGTGTGGGTGTGTCCGTAAAAGGCAAAATCATAAGTAGAATTAAGGGTTAAGATTTTTTTTAAATCAAGTGGTTTGTGGGCAATTAAAAAGCGAAAGTTCCCATAATTGAAATCTAGATAGTCAGCTTTATAAATAAGTTGTGAGTGTTTTTTACAGTCAGTGGCTTTAAAAAAATCAGCATTGCCGCCAACTAAGTAAATCCGCTTTTCCCACTTAGAACTTAAATAATCTAAAGTTTCAGCGCTTGTTAAGTCACCAAGAAAGACGAGTGTTGTAACTTTTTGGGCGCGAACCCTAGTGAGGAAGAGGTCTAAATTATTTAGATTGTCATGAAGATCGGAGAAGATGGCAATCAAGCTCATGAATTTTGGCGTAAACGAATTTCGTAAGCCATTTGTTCTAATTTGCGCAAATGACTATTAGCCTGATCATACTTTGTTCGCAGATAGCCAGTAAAATTTGCCGGTGCTAGGATTGCTAAAATTTCAGCTGCAATAATTTTTAATTCAGCGGGTGCCTCCAGTTTTCCAGCGGCTGCTTGGTTAGTGGCAAGACGAACAAGTTCGCCAACTAAATCACATAGACCACCCAAATAAGCTTCATAGTTCAGATTTATTTCTAAGTTAGCACCAAGTTTTTTCTTAGAGATAACTTGTTCTAAAAAAGAAGCTTCGGTAAATTCTTCAACAGCTGCTTTGTAGGCCCCCTCTTCTTCTAACCGGGCTAGAGAATAATTATTTTGGAGCATTTTTAAAGCTTTAGTTGCTCGTTTTAGGCTTTCGTGGGCTTCTTTTAGTTCGTCACGGTGAAGAGAAAAAATTGTATTTTTTGCTTCAAATAAAACTGGTGAAGAAGCGGCAATAATAGCTCGTCGTGATTTTGATTGATCTCTATAATCATTAATTAGTTTCTTAAAAAATTTTTTGTCTGTCATAAATTTAGATTACTCGAAAAACTTCATCAAGGCTGGTTTCACCAGCTAAAGCCTTTAATAAGCCGTCAACTATCATTGGCACCATACCCTCATTGATGGCCGCTTGTTCAATTTCGTAGTCAGTTATAAGGTCGCTTTGAATTAATTTCATAATAGAAGGCGTAACTGTAATTGTTTCATAAATTCCTACGCGCCCTTTATAACCAATTTGGTTACATTTGTCACAACCGGTGGCTGTGTAAAAGATTAGATCTTTAGGAATTTTAATTTCAGGATTTTTTATTTGTAATAAAATACTGCGGACTCGACTTAGAGTATCATCGTCAACAGTAGCGGTTTGTCGGCAATGTGGGCAGAGGTGGCGGACTAATCTTTGACCAATAGAAAACTCTAAAGTATTAGCCAGCGCTTGGCGTTCCACTCCTAGTCCGGAAAAACGGGAAATTGCTCCGGCAGCTGAATTAGCATGAATGGTTGATAAAACTAAGTGTCCAGTTGAAGCTGCCTCAATGGAGACTTTAGCTGTCTCCGTATCGCGGATTTCGCCAATCATCATGATGTTTGGGTTTTGGCGCAACAGAGAGCGCATGGCCGAGGCAAAAGTGTAACCTTGTTCCGTGTTAATTTGAGTTTGAATTGTGCCAGCTAGTTGATACTCAATTGGGTCTTCTACGGTAATAATTTTAATGTCGGGTCGGTTTAGTTTATTTAGAATTGCGTATAAGGTTGTTGTTTTTCCAGAGCCGGTCGGGCCGGTGGTAATGATAATCCCCTTGGTTTTTAACATGGCCTTTTTAAGAGATGAAAGAGATGGGCCGCTAACGCCAAGATTTTCTAAATTTAAGTTAGCTGCTGCTGCTGATAATAAGCGGATAACAATTGTCTCGCCATAGCCACCAGAAATAATTGAAATACGGCAATCCATTTTTTGTTTAGGTAGATGTAGGCTGAAACGGCCGTCAATGGCAGCTCTTTTAATGTTGGTTGCGAAACCAGCTAAAATTTTCATTTCGCCAAGAACGGGCAAATAAGAAGTTTTGGGGAGATTAATAATGTCGTGTAAGACGCCGTCAATTCTAAAACGAACCTTTACTAAATTATCCGTTGGTTCAATGTGGACATCACCAGCATCTTTAATGATTGCTAGCGACATGATTAAATTAACAATTTCTCGAGGAGAAATTATTTTAACTTGTTCGGATATTTTTGAAATGTCGTTTGGTGCTTTTTCAGCTTTTTTTAAATCTTCTTCTTTAATTATTAAACCTCTACCAATAGTCTGAGAAATAACAATATCGTAGAGTTCGTTGATATAGTCAAAATCACCAATAACGCGGTAGACTTCAGCAACCGAAGTAATCCCTTCAAAACATTTAAGGATTCCGTCTTGGAGCATTGTCGTCATCCCGTTTTCGATTGCTTGTTGTAAAATTTTAAAAGAGGGGGCCCGATCAATGGTTAGTTGTTTTAACTTTTCATCCATTGTAAACAGCTCATAAATTCCAATTCGCCCTCGATAACCAGTATAACTGCAGTGTTCGCAACCTTTGCCTGCTTTCCAAAGGGGAGGAAGTTTGTCTGGCAGACTTATTCCCGATTTTGGAGAGATGACACCAATGATTTTATTAATTTGCTCTTTTTCAGTCTCGTTTAGATTGTGAACCTGGCGACAATGGGGACAGAGACGACGCACTAGGCGTTGGCCGATAACAACATTTAGAGCGGGAGGCAAGAGATAGGCCTCAACGCCTAAATCCAATAAGCGGGGAATAACTCCAGAGGCATCATTGGTGTGTGTGGTGGAAAGGACTAGGTGCCCAGTAATTGAAGATTGTAGAGAAATTTTTGCTGTTTCTGAATCACGAATTTCTCCAATCATTAAAATATTTGGATCTTGGCGTAAGACCGAACGTAAAGCTTCGGAAAAAGTATATCCTTTCTCTTCAGAAATTTGACTTTGGTTAATACCAGGTAGTTGATATTCAATAGGGTTTTCTAAGGTAATGATTTTTATGTTTGGATTATTTAATTCATTTAGAATCGCATAAAGAGTGGTAGTTTTTCCAGAGCCGGTCGGTCCGGTTGTTAAAATCATGCCGTTAGGTTTTTTAATCTGCTCTTTAAGTATTTTTAAATTTTCTGGTCTTAGTCCTAAGCGTTCAAAAGAAAGTGATTGAGCTGAAGAGTCGAGCAGACGCAAAACTACGCTTTCTCCGAAGGATGTGGGGAGAAAAGATGAACGGATGTCAATTTTGTGATCATCGAGGCGGACGCTAAATCGGCCATCTTGAGGTTGTTTAGTGATATTAATCTTTACCTTGGCTAGAATTTTTAGACGAGTCACAATACGCTGCCATTTATCCCTGGTAATAACGGCTGCCTCATGTAAAACGCCATCAATTCTTAAACGAATAATAACTCCCTTTGCCTCAGTTTCAATGTGAATATCGCTAGATTCTGAGCGAATTGCTGCTGCCAAAATTAAAGTAACAACATCGCTGATATTTACTTCATTAATCCTTTCGTTGAGTTTTCGGTAATCGCTTAAATCAGCTTGAAATTCTTTTAATTTTTGCGGGCTAATTTCAACGGTTCCTGTATAAGGGACTATTTTTGGGAGGTTTTTGTATAAACTAATTGCATAATTTAAGCTGTTTTCTGAAACAAAAAACATTTTTCCTTCGGCGTATAATTTTTTTTCAAGACTCTTTAAAAAATTAACCACTTCCTCAGTCGGGTTAGTGGTTGCAAGTCTAAAATTTTTGCCATCATAATAAAAACAAGCCAGATTTAAATCCCTAGCTTTTATTTCCTCTATTAAACTTAAAGCTTCACTACTAATAGGGAAGCCATTTAAATTAATATAAGGAAGTCCGAGAAGTTTAGCTTGTCGTTCGGTTTGGCGTTCAATCTCTCGAGCTTTAATTTCTTTTTGTTTGTGAGAGAATTTGTCTAAAGCTGAACCCTCCTCCGGCTCTTCGTCGGTAATCAGATTGTCAATTGAGTTAAGGCTCATAAGTTAAGAATTTTTTTTGGAATTCGTTTTTTTTGCTTTTGATTGAGTTTTTTTAGAAACTGTCTTGCTAATAATTTTTTTAGGAACGATCGCCGCTTTTGTTTTGACAGATGATTTTACTTTTTTGGGCTTAGATTTTAAGAGACGCTCTATTTTAGCAACAACGCTGTGGTCCTTGATTTCTAAATAGAGATTGGTCCAAGCAGCAGTTTGAAAAGTCATTAAGAAAGAAGCTACTAGAGCCAAGAATAAAAAGGAAAGTAAAACAAGAATAGCTAAAGGGGCAGATAAGCCAAAGAGCATCAGGGTTAACATGATAGGTAGAGCAATAAAAGTTAGGATGAAAATAGTGATAAGGCTGACAGTGAAGTTGATGAAGAAAAGGATTAGAGCCATTTCTAAACTTACCAACCAGTTATTTTTAAACAAACTCCAGGCTTTGATTATGCTAGCCGTAAAACCTTTTTTTTCTAGAACAATTTCAGCCATGGCGTATTTAGCTAAAAGAGAGAAGGAGAGGATAGTCGGAATAAGAATTAAGAAAAAGAGGGTATAGGTTGCTACCGCCCAAAGAGAATCTTGGAAATACAGAAAAATCAAAGGAATGCTTAAGAAAACGCTAGCGGCAAAAATAGCGATTTCTATAAAAACGCTGGTAGCTAAAACGCGCCAAAAACAACCATCTTTTTTAGTAAAAGCTTCCCATAAACTAATTTCTTCTTTGGTCTCGCCTAGGCGGTCTTTTTTTGTCCAATTTATTAAGGCAATCTGGGATTTAACTGATAACCATAAAACTAAAAACAAGAGGCCGCCAACTAAAAGGATTAAAAGAATAACCGCTAAGCTGGTTGCCCAGTCAACGCTTAAAGCGCTCAGAAGAGAAGGCCAGAGTTCGGAGGGGATGCTGTTGCTGGCTAGTAGGCGATCATAAATATTTGCCCCCAGACTATCACTAAGAGACTGATTAATAATTTGGTATTCGCCGCCAACGAAAACCAAGAGAGCAAAGAAGCCGAAAATCCAGAGTTTTTTTCGGCTAAGCGCTAAACGCCAAGCAGCGCTTAAGATGGGGCGATGGATATGCATAGAGTTAAAATTTTTTTAAAATTTAAGAAAAAATAAATTTTTGGGTTAGCGCTTAGAGATTGAAAAACGCTTATAGATTTGTTAACATTGTAGCATATTTAACGGGAGTATTCCAAATTGTTGCTCTCGCTGCTTTTGTGGGCAGATTTACCTTTTATGACTTATCTAGAAAAAGTAAAACATTTGTTAGCGGAAAGCCTTAGTTGCCAGGTGACTGATTTTGTTTATCCTCCAGAAACCAAGTTAGGTCACCTCAGTTGGCCTTTATTTAGTGAGGCAGCAAAAAGAAAAGAGGCGGCCCCTCTTTTAGCTATTAAACTGGCAGCTGAGCTGAATAATTCTAAAAAATTGCCAGCCGCAATTAAAGAGGTTCGTTCGGTCGGTCCTTATTTAAATTTCTTTTTAAATCCTGACATTTTCGTGCTTGAGGTTGGGGCTGAAATTATAAAAGCAGGAGACCGCTTTGGCTCTCAATCTAAGAAGTCAGAGGCGGCAGTGATGATTGAGTATTCTAACGGCAACACCCACAAAGAATTACACGTTGGGCATTTGCGTAACATTTCTTATGGAGATGCTGTTACTAAAATTTTAGCAGCGTCTGGAGAAAGAGTTATCCCGGTTTCTTATATTAATGATTTTGGCATTCATACGGCAAAAACAATTTGGAATTGGCAGCGTCAAAAAAAATACCATTTAGCGCTTGAGCCAAAGGGGTATTTACTGGGTCGTTGCTATGCTGAATCTGTTAAGTTAATTGGCGAAGACGAACAAGCTAAAAAAGAGGTGAGTGAAATCATGAAATTAATTGAGGGTCGTCAAGGAGAGGTTTATGAGTTGTGGCAGGAAACCAGGCAGTGGAGTATTGACTATTTTAATAGTGTTTATGAAATTTTAAATATTCGCTTCAAAGATACTTTTTACGAAAGTGATTTTATTGATCGTGGCCTTAAAATAAAGGAAGAGCTACTTGATAGAGGGATTTTAAAAAATAGCGAAGGAGCGGTAATTGCTGATTTAGAATCAGAAAATTTAGGAGTCTTGCCGATTATTCGTTCAGATGGGACAGCTCTTTATGCGGTTGCTGATTTGGCCTTAGCTTCGGCTAAGTTTTCCAAATATGATTTATCAGAATCAATTTATGTTGTGGATGTTCGCCAGAGTTTATATTTTCAGCAGCTGTTCGCAGTCTTGCGACGGATGGGTTATCAAGAGAAAATGACGCATTTAAGTTATGACTTTTTAACTTTAAAGAGTGGAATGATGTCTTCTCGCACCGGGAACGTGATTACTTTCCAAGAAGTTTTAGATGAGGCGGAAATACGGGCGCGTCAAGAGATTGAGAAGCGCCACGATAAATGGAGTGAGGACAAGATTTTTAAAACCGCTCGTGCTTTGGCGGTGAGCGCCTTGAAGTTTGAAATGATAAAAATCGCCGCTGATAAAGTTATTACTTTTGATATTGCCGAGTCCTTGCGTTTCGATGGTTACACGGCTGCTTATTTACAATACACTGGTGCGCGGGCTTCTAGTCTGTTGGCTAAGGGTAATAATTTTTTAAATTCTGTTCAGGCGCCAAATTATGAAGAGCCTGAGCTTGTCTTTGCTTTAAAGTTAGAACGTTATTCCGAAGCGCTAGATAAGGCGGCAACTGATCGCGACCCTTCAGTAATCGCTCGTTATTTGTTTGAACTGGCTCAAGCTTTTAATGATTATTATCAGCAGCGACCAATTCTAAAATCCCCGCCACAAGTAGCTTCGGGGCGTTTGCGATTAGTGCATTCTTTCAGTCAGGTTTTAAAAAATGGTTTTGATTTGTTGGGACTTATTTATTTAGAAGAAATGTAATATGTCAGAAAATATTAACGATTTAATGGAAAAAATAGTTTCTCTTTGTAAGCGTCGAGGTTTTGTTTTTTCGGCTGGAGAAATTTATGGCGGTTTATCTGGCTCTTATAGCTATGGTCCTTATGGAGTTACTTTAAAAAATAAAATAAAAAAACAGTGGTGGGACCGCTTCGTTTCAAGTCGAGATGAGGTTTATGGGCTAGATGGTCCAATTATTTTGCCATCGCGTCTTTGGGAGGCTAGTGGGCACATTGGCGGTTTTAATGACGCAATGGTTGATTGTAAAAAATGCCGTAAGCGTTGGCGCGCTGATCATTTAGTGGTAGAAGCCACCGGTCAAGATTTGGAAGGAGATTTAGATGCTTTAAATAAAGCTCTCTTAGAAATTCCTTGCCCGGCTTGCGGAGCAAAAAAATGGAGTGCCGCGAGATTTTTTAACATGATGTTTAAAACTGAAATGAATGGCGTTGATGATTCCGTTTATTTGCGTCCAGAAACAGCTGGGGCAATTTTTGCTGAATTTAAAAATATTGTTGATGTTATGCGCCCTAAGTTGCCTTTTGGCGTTGCTCAAATTGGTAAAGCTTTTCGTAATGAAATTATCGTTGGCAATTTTATTTTTAGAACTCGAGAATTTGAGCAAATGGAATTGGAATATTTTATCGATCCAGAAAAAGATTGGCAACCGATTTTTAGTGAGCTCTTAAAAGAGCAAGAAAACTTTTTTATTGATGATCTTGGTATTAATCCTGAAAAAATTCGCCAATACGAGCACCCTAAAGAAAAGCTGTCTCATTATTCTCAGAAAACAATTGATTTAGAATATGATATGCCTTTCGGAGGTTTTAAAGAGTTGTGTGGCTTGGCCCATCGTGGTGACTTTGATTTAAAGCAGCACAGTCAATTTTCTAATGAAAAGTTAGAATATTTTGATGTGGCCTCAAATCGTCGTTTAACCCCACATGTTTTGGAGCCGAGTTTTGGTTTGGATCGTTGTTTTTTAGTTGTTCTTTTGTCAGCTTATTGCGAAGAAAAAATTTCTGAAAAAGAAACTCGGGTAGTTTTAAGGTTGCCAGTTAATTTAGCGCCAGTGACAATTGCCGTTTTCCCACTTTTAAAAAATAAACCAGAGTTAGTAGCCGCCGCCAGAAAGGTTTATGAAAATTTGCGTTTAAATTTTTCTTGTGAGTTTGATGATAATGGTAATGTGGGCAAGCGCTATCGACGTCAAGATGAAATTGGTACGCCTTTCTGTGTGACCCTTGATTTTGATAGTTTAGATGATGATTCAGTGACTGTTCGTGATCGCGATACAATGACTCAAGAGAGAATTAAAATTTTAGAATTAGAAAAATATTTTTTTGAGCGTTTAAAAAAATAAAAAACTATTGCTATCGTTTTCATCTCGGAGTATAATTAAATTAAGTTTAATGGTCGATATAATTTTTTCAAAAAATTTTAAATTAGTTCCGACTGAAAGGAGGTGAAAATATGCCAGCAAAGAAAAAAGTTGCTAAGAAAGCTGCTCCTAAAAAAGCAGCCGCAAAAAAGGTGGTAAAAAAAGTTGCTAAGAAAGCTGCTCCTAAAAAAGCAGCCGCAAAAAAGGTGGTAAAAAAAGTTGCTAAGAAAGCCGCCCCGAAAAAGAAAAAATAATTATTTTTAAACCATTTAAAAATTATACAAAAATCGTCCAGTTTCTGGGCGTTTTTTGTAATTGAGGAAAAATTGATTACGCTTGTGCTAGGTTAAGATAATGAAGC
>JAQUHX010000008.1:13370-33210 GCA_028681575.1 Patescibacteria group bacterium
CCCCGAAAAAGAAAAAATAATTATTTTTAAACCATTTAAAAATTATACAAAAATCGTCCAGTTTCTGGGCGTTTTTTGTAATTGAGGAAAAATTGATTACGCTTGTGCTAGGTTAAGATAATGAAGCGCTTTCTTGTTTTTGGCCTTATTTTTTTTCTGGCGGCGGTTAATTTTTTTAACCAGTTTTCTCTTTACCCGCCTTTAGGTTCAGTTAAGATTTCTTTTTTTTCGGTTGGCCAAGGGGATGCAATTTTAATTGTTACTGGAGATAAGAAAACTCTGCTAATTGATGGTGGTCCCGATAAGTCTATTCTCTCAGAAATTAATAGTGCTCTGCCTTGGTGGCATCGTCATTTAGATTTTGTTTTGTTAACTCATGAACACGACGATCACCTCCTTGGTTTAATTGAGCTTGGCGGGCGCTATCATTTCACTCAAGTAATGTATGGGACGGTATCTGAAGAAAATAATTTTATTAAGGAGTGGTTTGCTGATTTAAAAAAAGATAAAATTAAGAAGTATCAAATTAAAGCGTTAGATTCTTTTTCTTTGGGAAAATATTGCCGAGTTAATATTTTAAGCGCAGCTGTTAGTCGGGAGGTAAATGATCAATCTTTAGTGAGCGAGCTTGTTTGTGGGGAGCGTAAGTTTTTGTTTATGGGGGACGCAGGAGAGGCAATTGAAAACATTTTAATTGATGAGGGGTTGGGGGCTTATGATCTTTTAAAAGTTGGTCATCATGGTTCGCTTACAGCGAGTCAAGAGAAATTTTTAAAAATAGTTAGACCAACAATTGCTGTTATTTCAGTTGGAAAGAATAATAAATTTTTTCATCCGCGTCCGGAAGTTTTAACAAGACTTCAAAAGACGGCTGGGGATATCTTGCGTACAGATGAGTTGGGTACTATTAATATTATTGCTAATAATAAGGAAATTTATTTAAGAAGGGGCCCTTAGGTAAACGTCTGTTTACTAGGGGCTTGACAAAGAATTCTCAGTGTGATATCTTAAATCGTTAGCAATTCGGTTGTTAGCCAAGGTCGATTGAAACGGGTTAGGCACGACAAGCATGGGGATTTTCTTACTAGGGTTTTTTGGGCCTGTGAGAGGATATCAAAAATGGTATTCTGTCATAGGCTCGGGGATTCCTAGAAGAGATTTTCTTGCCTGCCCGTTTGAGTCGATCTTTTTAAAATAAAAGCGCCCCCTTAAAAAGGGGGGCGCTTTGTTTTTGATTTATTGGGTTAGCTCTGGCGTTGAACTGGCTTTATTTTCGGAATCATTATTCTCTTCTTCTGTTTCTACTTCCAATTCTTCTTCTGTTTCTTTCTCTGGATCTACGCCCACCAAACAAATGGCTTGCCAGGGGACATAGTGAGATTTGAAACGTTCAGTTTTTTCTTCGCCGCTAGGGTAAATTACGGTATAGTCAAAATAAGTATCAGCGCCATTGTGGGAGCTTTCGGTACATTTTTTTTCTCCAGGCTTCAGGTCAGTTGTTTCAACGATTTTGGTTGGCGCCGGTTTAACAATGTTAAAGATTACCGGCGTTGTGGTTGTTGCTTGGCGCCCGTCTGATTTACCCCAAAAATCAAAATAAAGATTATCACCCTCAATTCGTGATTGAATTAATATATAGTCTGGGGTGTCATTAATAAAGCGAACGTCTGGTAGGGGGTCGTAAATAGTAGCATCCATTCCTGCTGGCTCATAATAACTTACTCGGTAAGAATGGTTCTGACGCATAGTAATGGGTAGTCCTGTCCCGAGGGCGGATCTAAAAATAGTTGTGGCTACTTGGCAAAGTCCGCCTCCATATTCAAGGACTGTTTTGTCTCCTTTAATTACATATTCTGGCAGATAGCCAGCACTAGCGTCCATGTCGCCGAGGGATTTAATTAAAGAAAATTCTTCGCCAGGGGCGATCAGTAACCCGTGTAGCGTGTCGGCGCCGATTTTAATGTTGTGCCGCCTGTTTTTAGAAGAGCCGACAAAGTTTGATTGTCCGACTCCAACAATCTCCTCAATTCTTAAAGGGTTTTCACCACTTTTTATTTCCGGCAGAAGTATATCTACACTGAGCTGGGCCTCGCTAATATTATTTTTTAAATAATTTTCATAAATAGTTTTTACGCTAGCTTCGGTATTTAATTTTTTTCCAATTGCTGATGGAGACCATCCAGTTAAACGTTTTTCTTCTAATTGATAGCGGGGCGTTTGTGGTTCTTGGTTAATTTCCGGAGCAATTTTTTCTTCTAAATAGCTTTTAATTTTTTCAAAATCTAAATCTATTGTTGGGGGGTCGCTTGTAAATTGAGGAACAATCCAGCTGGCGATAGTGCTGGTCGCTATAGTCCAGGTGCTGGTCGCGTTTTCAATCTCTGTTGGCATTATTAAAGTTAGGGAGCCTCTTTTAACCAAAGTTTCAGCTTTTTCACTTAACCCCTCTAAATCCGAGATATAAATTTTTGGGCGAACTGTTTCGGTAAATAAAACTATTTCCTTATTATCTAAATTAGTTAAATTTTTATGAAAAGTTTTTAAGGCTGAGTCAAAGTTTATTTGTCGACCGATACGTTCTGGTAAAATTACAAATTCCCATTTTCCTCCCAAATCTTCGCGAATCATAAAACTTGCATTTTGAGGGGTGATGGTCAGCTCACTTAAATTGTCCGTTAGGTATTTTTTAAATAATTCTTCGTCGAGCTCGTAGAAGGTGTTTAGATGAGTGGGGCTGAAATAGCTTATTAAATATTGGCCCCAAGAATTAGCGCTTAAATTTTCTTTTAAAAATTGATCAATTTTTTCTTGTTGCCAAACAAAAATTGGCAAGCTTGCTTCAACGTTGAATTGGGCAGCCGCCGGTATAGCTATTTTAATGTTATTATGACGAGCCATTAAGCCGCGCTGTTCCCAGTTTTGTAGTTCTTCTTTAATTAAGGCTCGAGCCTCCTTTAATGATTTTTTACCAACAGGAATTGGCCCTACCATTGTGCCAGGGTTTATTTTATCAGCTTGAGATTGCCAGGCTAAAAAAGAAATGCCCACGGCAATTAAAATGGTTAATAAAAAAGCCCCCAAGGAGATTAAAATTTTTTTCTTTGGCGGCAGCTTTTCTAATTTTTTCATATTTGGTTGTTTCTTACTAGATAGTCAATAAATAATTGATTAAATCTTTTGGAGAAAAATTTTCCTCATCAGCTTTTTGACTGTCTAGGAGTTCAGAAAAATCAGGAGTATTCATAATAATTAATAAGCAATTTCGATTTCTTGATTTTGGTCTTGTTCGTAATCTAAACGCTTTAAAGTAATGGTAAGAATTCCGTTTTCGACATTGGCGCTAATTTCTCGATTATCCACTTCTGCCGGCAAAATTAAAGAGCGGTGGCAATGACCAAAAAAACATTCTCTATAAAAATAATCTTCTTCTGGAATATCCTGATCGTCGTCTTTTTGGTACTTAATTGTTAAGAGGTCGTTGTGTAAGGAAATTTTTAAATCTTCAGGTTCAGCACCAGGAACAATTGCCCGGATAATTATTTGACTGGGGGTTTGATAAACATCAATAGCTAGTTGATAATCGTGACTCTGATCGTTAGACCAGTCATTGATGGCTGGACGACTGTTTTCTTGAATCGTTGCTTGGCTGGGTTTATTAAATAGATTGTTGAGCATAATAAAAAATTGCGGTGGGCCCGTGCAGACTCGAACTGCAGACCTCTACGATGTCAACGTAGCGCTCTAACCAACTGAGCTACGAGCCCGCGTTTATTGGCCATTTTAATATTAACAATAATAGAGCTAAAAGTAAATATTTTTAGTTTTAAAAAGTGCGCCCAGATGGAATCGAACCATCGACCCCCGCTTTATAAGAGCGGTGCTCTAACCACTGAGCCATGGGCGCCAAAGTTCTTTATAAGATATATCATCCGTTAAATAACAAATCAAGTGAGGAGAGTTTTAAATATTTAACCAAGTAGACAATTGTTGTTTTAAACTGTCTAAGTATTTCTCAATTTCTAGTGGTATTTTATCTGTTTTTGAAAGCAAAGCTTGAGCGAGGCGAAAATTACCTTGAGGTTTGTATTCCTTAAGTAATTTGAGAGCGTCCATGTTTTTAGAGGCGGATAAGATTGTTTTTAATTGTCCGTTTTTTTCAGGATCTTCAAAAATTAAAGTAATTACTCTGGCTTCAGGAATGTTGGTGATTAGCTCGTCGATGATATCAATTAAGTTTTCAGCATTGGCACCAGTATTTTTAAAATCTTCCTGGTGGATATAAGACCAGATTAAGGCGCTGTTTAATTCCGATTTTAAGCCGGCTAAAACTTTTCCCCATAATTTTAAAGTAGAAAAATTACGGGAGCGGTATAATTGATTAACTATTTTTTCTCGTTCTCCTCCGGCCGCTATTAGCAAAGATGCTAATTCCAAAGTTTTAGGGGTTAGGTGGTTGTTTTTAAAACTTTTCGTTCCAGAAATTATGCCGGCCAGTAAGCTAGTAGCTATTTCGTTGTTAATTAAACGACGTTCATTCTCTGAAAGAGCAGAATATAGAATTTCGCTAATAGTGGCAGCGCTTAAATCAACTAAATTTATTTGACCAAATTCTTCATTTTCTGCCTGGCAATCTAAATTTATAATGTCGGTTTTATAAAATAATTCGATATTATCTGTATAAATATTGCCTAAGACATCCAAATCAACGGCGCCAACAACAATAATCAAATCATGTGGTGGTAGGCCGTTTTCTGTTTTAACACTTTTAGCATCGAGGGGTCTTTCTTTAGGAAAAATAAAAAACTTTAATTGTTCCCCATCGTAGTTATATTTTATTCGGGCGACCTCAGCTTCTTTGGCCGGTAAGCTAATTATTAGAGGCTGTGAAGATTCCAGTTGATGTTTTATTTTTTTTAAACTTGGTAGAAAATTCCAAGTTTTTTGGCGCCAAGAAGGAGGCGCTGCTAGGGTTGGCTGCTTCCCTAATTTTTCTAATAGTTGAAATAAAGTAGCACTAACTGCAACCGCTTCTCCGGGCCAGTCAGCCGGAAAAACGATAAGGGGCGTTTGACTCTTCTTTAAACGGTTTAAAAATTGTTCATCGATATTTAACATGGAATCAAAAATAGTTAGTTTCCTAATATAACCCGCCAGATAAACTTAGTCAAGTGTCTAAAACCCTGATTTTTATTGACTGGCAGCTAGTTTTCTGGTATTTTTGATTAGTATGAAGAAAGAACTCGCCAAGGCCTATGTGCCACAGGAAAACGAAAATGATATCTATCGGTTGTGGGAATCTTCTGGTTTTTTTAATCCAGATAATGCCCCTTTACCAAAGACTGCTCAAACTTATACGATTATTTTGCCGCCTCCGAACATTACGGCAAAATTACATATTGGTCATAGCGCTATGCTCGCGATTGAAGATCTGCTTATTCGTTATAAGCGAATGAATGGGTATCGCACTCTCTGGCTTCCAGGGACTGATCATGCGGCAATTGCGACGCAAATGGTGGTGGAGAAGAAAATTTTTGAAGAAACCGGGCAAACTAGACATGATTTAGGTAAAGAAATTCTTTTAGAAAAAATTTGGGAATTTTTAAGAAACACGCAATCAGAAATCTTAGGGCAAATGCGTAAACTTGGTGCTTCTTTGGATTGGTCTCGTGAAGCTTTTACTTTAGATCAGGCACGTCAAAAAGCTGTTAATCGCTTGTTTGTTGAAATGTATCAAGAAGGGGCAATTTATCGTGGCGAACGGATTGTCAATTGGTGTCCGCATTGTCAATCAACTTTAGCTGATGACGAGGTTGAATATAGTGAGCAAACAACTAAGCTCTACACTTTTAAATATGCACCCGATTTTCCAATTACAATTTCGACTACCAGGCCGGAAACAAAATTAGGTGATACAGCAGTAGCAGTTAATCCAAAAGATGAACGTTATCAAAAATATCTTGGTCAAGAGTTTAGTTTTGATTTTGTTGGCCAGAAATTAACTATTAAGATTATTGGTGATCGCAACGTTGACCCTGATTTTGGCACGGGTGCTCTAGGAGTTACTCCGGCACATTCGATGGTTGATTGGCAGATGGCTCAAGAAAACGACTTGGCGGTTATTAAGGTTATCAATGAGCAGGGCTTAATAAGAGAGGGATTTGGTAACTACTCTGGCCTGAGTGTTAAGGACGCTCGCGAAAAGTTAATTGCTGAGCTTAAAGAGAAGGGTTTACTTATTAGCGAAGAAGAAGTTATTCATAATATCTCTACTTGTTATCGTTGTGATACTCCAATTGAACCATTACCTTCAAAACAATGGTTTGTTAGTGTCGACTGTCCTTTAGAGCGCCTGGGAGGTAAATCTTTAAAAGAGAAAGCTCTGGCGGTTGCTCAAGAAGGAACTCTAAAATTTATTCCAGAGAGATTTAATAAGCGTTATCAGGATTGGATGAGTAATCTTCACGATTGGTGTATCTCTCGACAAATTTGGTTTGGCCACCCTATTCCAGTTTGGTATCGTGGCGCCGAAATTTATTGCGATTTAAAAGCGCCCGAAGGTGAGGGTTGGGTTCAGGACGTTGATACTTTAGATACTTGGTTTTCTTCGGGGATGTGGACATTTTCTACTTTGGGATGGCCAGATAATTATCGAGATGGTAAAAAATTTGGAGATTTGGCTAATTTTCATCCAACTCAAGTTTTAGAAACTGGCTATGAAATTTTAACCCTATGGGTTTCTCGGATGGTAATGATGTCAATGTTTGCTTTAGGTGAAACGCCTTTTGAGTCAGTCTATTTGCACGGAACGATTTTAGATAAGCATGGTAAAAAAATGAGTAAAAGCAAAGGGAACGGCGTTGATCCTTTAGTGGCGATCAATGAATATGGCGCCGATGCTCTGCGCCTGTCTCTTCTAATGGGTAGTACTCCTGGCAACGATAGTCGTTATAGTGCTGACAAGGTGGAAGCAAAACGCAATTTTATTAATAAGTTATGGAATATCGCTCGTTATATATTAGCGCAGCCAGGGGTGGCGGAATGTCAATTAAATTCTGATCCGGAGCCAAAGACAATTGCTGATCGCTGGATTTTGGCTGAACTCAGTATTACTATTTCTGAGGTTCGCAAGCGTTTAGATAACTTTGAATTTTCCTTAGCGGCTGAAATTTTAACTGAATTTACCCGTGATAAGTTGGCTGATTGGTATTTAGAGATTGCTAAAATTGAAGGCGGAAAAACTGAAATCCTTAATTATTTATTGTTAGCAATTTTGCGTCTTTGGCACCCTTTTATTCCGTTTGTTACTGAAAAAATATGGCAAAGTTTTCAGACGGGAGTTTTAATGATTGAGCAATGGCCGACCTTTAATTTGGCTGTAGACGAACAAGCTAAGTCGACTTTTACTTTTTGGCGTGATTTGATTGTGGCTATTCGGAATTCTCGGAGTGCTAATAAAATTGCACCCGGGGTTCAACTGGAAGCTTTAGTTTTTTCCGTCAATAATCAGAAAGATATTGCTCTTGGAGCAGAGCTGATTACTAAGCTAAAAACTGGTCTTTCTTCTTTAACTTTTGTTAATGAAGATCCTAAGCCCGAAAATGCTATAACAGTCGTAGTTCAAGATACAATTTTTTATTTGCTTGCAGCCATTGATCCTGAAAAAGAAGCGGCCCGAATTACTAAAGAACGGGAGGTTCTAGAAAAATTAATTTTTAATTTAAGTGAGCGCCTCGCTAATCAGGAATTTGTAAGTCGAGCTCCAGCTAAAATAGTTGATCAGGAAAAAGAAAAATTAGCCGCCTATCAACTTGAACTCAATAAACTAAAAGAAACGATTTTATGACTCTAAAGCGTTATTTGTTAGTTATTTCCGCGGCAACTGCTGCTTGTGCAACTATTTTTCTTTATATTGCCAGCAGTATTAATCCAGAAAGCACAAACTGGCTTGGTTTTCTGTTTTTTTACGGATCCCTATTTTTAACCTTATTTGGTTTAGCAGCGCTACTCGGATTTCTCGTTCGTTTTGTCGCCTTGAGATATGAATTGGCTTTTTATTCGGTGCGCAATGCTTATCGTCAGGCCTCTCTTTTTTCTTTTTTTGTAATTACTCTCCTTTGGTTGTTATCGGAGAGTTTATTTACCTGGCTTAATTTAATAATTTTAATAACTCTATTTATAATTGTTGAGGCAATTTTAACTCGGCCTAGCAAGAACCGACCTTAGCTACTTATATGAAAGAACAATTAATTAATTTTGAAAAAACTTTTTTAGTCGCCCTAGAACTCGTAAAGACGTCTAAAGAATTAGATGATTTTGAACATCGTTTTTTGTCGCGTAAAGGCGAACTAGCTGAATTAATGGGGCAAATAAAAAATTTAGAAGGTGAGACTCGAAAAGAATTTGGTGCAGCTGTTAATAAATTAAAAAGTGAGTTGACTCTTAAGTTTAAAGAAGCGCAGTCTAAGCTAAGTCCTGTTAAAAACGAAAACCTTATCTCCGATTTAACTTTGCCTGGTAAAAAAGTGGATGTTGGTCACCTTCATCCTTTAACCTTGGTGCGGCGAGAGATTGAAGATCTTTTCACTTCCTTGGGTTTTATGATTTTAGATGGGCCAGAGTTAGAGAGCGATTATTATAACTTCGAAGCTTTGAATGTTTCTAAACATCATCCGGCTCGCGATATGCAAGACACTTTTTATGTTGATAAAAAAAATGAAGACGGGGATTATGATTTGCTAATGCGTACGCAAACCTCCAACGCTCAAGTTAGGGCTTTAAAAAAATATGGCGCTCCTTTAAAGGCAATTATTCCTGGCCGCACTTTTAGGAATGAAGCTACTGACGCTCGTCACGAACATACCTTTTATCAACTAGAGGGTTTAATGGTTGGTGAGAATATTAATTTTGCTCACTTAAAAAGTTTTTGTGAAATTGTTGGGAAAAAACTTTATGGGCCAAATACAAAATTACGAATGCGTCCTAAGTTTTATCCTTTTGTTGAGCCCGGGTCTAATGGTGAGTACACTTGTTTTTTGTGCGCAGGAAAAGGGTGTCGAGTTTGTAAGGGGTCGGGGTGGTTGGAAATTTTAGGCTGTGGTTTAATTCACCCTGATGTGCTTCGAGCTGGTGGGGTAGACCCAGAAAAATATTCTGGCTTTGCTTTTGGTTTTGGTCTTTCGCGTTTGGTAATGCTGAAATATGGTATTGACGATGCTCGTCTTTTGATGAGTGGTGATAAAAGATTTTTAGAACAATTTTAATGAGTTAATCTATTTATGTTAATTTCTTACGACTGGTTAAACGACTTTATTAAACTACCTAAGACGGCGACTCCTGAAGAGGTGGCTTCAAAATTTACTAAACATACAGTTGAGGTCGAGGGGCTTAAAAAGCAAGATTCTCAGTGGCCTGGAGTTATTGTTGCTAAAGTATTGGCGGTAGAACCGCATCCCAATGCCGATCGTCTGCGGGTTACACAAGTTGATATTAAGTCGGAAGTTCTAACAATTGTTTGTGGAGCGCCTAATGTTGCCGCTGGTCAATTAGTAGCAGTTGCTACTTTAGGAGCGGTGCTGCCAAATGGTTTAGAAATAAAAGAATCATCTTTGCGTGGGGTTGTTTCCCGGGGAATGATTTGTGCTGAGGATGAGTTAGGCCTAGGGGACAATCATGAAGGCATTATGGTTTTAAATAAAAATGCCAAGATTGGAGAGCCACTGGCAAAATATTTAAAATTAACCGATGTAGTTTTAGAGATTGATAATAAGTCTTTATCTAATCGTTCTGATCTTTGGGGCCACTATGGCTTAGCTCGAGAGTTGGGCGTAATCTATGAGGCTCCACTTAAGGATTATTCAGAATTATTAGAACCAGAAATAATTGAGGGGGAAGAAAGTTTAAATGTTAAAGTAGAGGATACCCGATTGTGTCAGCGTTATTTGGCTTTAGCTTTTGGAGGAGTCGAGGTTGCTGAATCGCCGCAATGGCTTAAGGATCGTTTGCAGGCAGTAGGCGTTCGACCAATTAATAATATCGTTGATTTGACTAATTATGTAATGCTAGAAACTGGTCAGCCGCTTCACGCTTTTGATCGGGCGCTGGTTGATAAAATTACTATTCGCTTGGCTAAGAAAAAAGAACAGCTAGTTTTATTAGATGGCCAAGAAAAAGAATTAGACGAAGAAATGTTAGTGATTACTGACGGGGAGCAACCGATTGCAGTCGCTGGAGTTATGGGTGGAAAAGATAGTGGTGTTTCTTTGACGACTAATGAAATAATTTTAGAGGCGGCCAACTTTGAAGCAGTTTCTATTCGCAAAACAGCCGCTAAACTTGGAGTGCGAACTGAGGCTTCAATGCGTTTTGAAAAATCTTTAGATCCAAACTTGGCGGAAATTGCTTTGCGTCGCTTCTATTCTCTTCTGAAACAGATAGTTCCAGGGGTAAAGGTTATTAGCAAAATTTCTGATCAGAGAAAATTTAATTTATCGGTAGAGCCTGTATCTTTAAGTCTTGACTGGATTAATGAGCGGGCCGGCCAAGAAATTCCCGCTACGAAAGTTGTTTCTATTTTGGAGCGACTAGGCTTTTCTCTTACTAACGACAACGGGGTGTTGTCAGTTTTAATTCCTAGTTGGCGGGCAGCGAAAGATGTTCGTTTAAAGGAGGATATTTTAGAAGAGATTCTTCGTTTCTGGGGTTACGACAATTTGCCTTCTTTAGCCCCAATGGCGTCTTTAATTCCGCCGATTAGACTAGCCGATTTAGATTTGGAAAGAAAATTAGAGGATTTTTTGTCTGGTTCTTTAAACTTAACTGAAGTTCAAAATTATAGTTTTGTCAGTCATCATCATTTAAAGAAGTTAGGGCTAGGTGAGAGTGCTTATTTGAAATTAGCCAACCCTTTGTCTGATCAATATGATTATTTGCGTCAAAATTTAGCTGTCAATTTATTAAATAATGTTCGTACTAATCAATTCAACTTTTCTCGTTTAGCTTTTTTTGAAATTGGGCGTGTTTATTTTGATACTCCTGGGATTTTTGATAAAGCTGGTGATGATAATGACCGTCTTCCATATCAACAAAAACGCTTAGGTTTACTTTTGGCAAGCAAAGAAGATTTGGATAATTTTTCGGTCGTGAAGGGTTGGGTAGAATCTTTGTTTGAAAATTTGTTTGGGAAAAATTGGGAGCCAGAGTTTGTTGTTCCTGAAGATTTAAGTTCTTATGGTGACCCTAGTCAAACGGTCAGGGTGCGCTTAAATGATCGAGACTTGGGAATGATAACAGTTATTTCTGCTTCGGCAGCTAAAGAATTTGGTTTAAAAATGAAGGCAGTGGTGGCCGAATTAAGCTTAGTTGAAATTGAAGCCTTGTTAGCAGTCTGTCCGGTTCATAAATATCAAGCACCTTCTAAGTACCCAGCAGTTGAGCGAGATTTAGCCTTTGTCGTTAGCGGTGGGATGTTGTATAATGATTTAAGAAAGGAAATAAAAAAATTCAATCCATTAATTACTGCCGTTGAGTTATTTGATACTTATCAAGGTGGTCAATTAGGAGAGGATAAAAAAAGTTTAGCTTTTCATCTTAGTTATCAAGCCGAAGATCGCACTCTGCGCTCAGAAGAAGTAGAGGAAATTCAAAAAGAATTGGTTAAATATTTAGAAGAAAAATTTAGTGCTCAAATTAGAAATTTTTAATTTTCAAAAAATATGTTTGAAACTTCAGGGGACATTTTAAATTTAGTTTTAATGGTTTGCATTGCCGTCTTAACTTTTTTTATCTGTTGGGCTTTGTATTATGTTATTGCAACTGTTAGTAAGGCTAAGCGTTTAGTCGATAAGGCTGACCGAATCATAAATAATGCTGAAGGCTTGTTGTCAACAGTTAAGTCAACTCTCAGCGACAGTGGGCTTTATTTAAAATTTTTTAATTTAATGGCTGGTCAAATATTAAATATTTTAAAGAATAGGCCTTTTCGTTGGGCGGCGACAGAGAAGAATACTTCGACAACGCAAGCAACTAGAAAAAAAGCGACTGTTAAGAAAAAAGTTTCAAAAAAGAAAAGTGCTAAAAAATAAGTAGCAATTAAATAAAAAAAAGCCCCTATTTTAGGGGCTTTTTTTAAGTAAATAATAAACTATTTTTGAAAGCCACAACTCTTTTGGCTGCAGATTATTTTTCCCTGACGATCTTTAATGAGAAGGCTCTGGCAATCAGGGCATTTTTCTCCAGTTGGTTGTCCGTAGTAAGCAGTTTTGCAATCGGGATAATTATCGCAGGCATAAAAAGCGCCGCGTTTACTAAATTTTTTGACAATTTTTCCTATTCCGCAGACCGGACAAGGAATTTCAGGTAAAGAATCATCGCTAATATTTTTAATATTCTTGCATTTTGGGTAAGCAGTGCAAGCTAAGAAGGGCCCGTAGCGACCGGTTTTAACAGCCATTGGGCTGCCACATTTAGAACATTTTTCGTCTTTATATTTTTCTGATAAAGCGGTTATTTTTGGATCGATTGTTTTTTTATCAGCACCTAAAGGTTTAATATTTTGGCAATCAGGGAAACCGCTGCAGGCTAAAAATTTTCCATAGCGACCAGTTTTAATAATCATTGGACGTTGGCATTTTTCGCAAATTTCTTCGCTGCTTTCTTCGGGCATAATTTCGTTTTTATTTATTTCTTGATATTTTACTTCTAAGTTGTCGTGGAATTTCTGATAAAAATTATTAATTACTGGTTGCCAATTAATTTTTCCAGCAGCCACTTCATCTAAATCATTTTCCATGTTGGCGGTAAATTGATAATCAACAATTTCTGGAAAATGTTCAACTAATAAATCATTAACAATAAAAGCAATTTCGCTTGGCGCTAAGCGTTTGTTGTCGTCACGGGCGACATAACCTCGATTAATAATAGTATTAATTGTTGGCGCATAGGTTGAAGGGCGGCCAATGCCATGCTTTTCTAACTCTTTAACCAAAGTTGCATCGGAATAGCGAGCTGGGGCTTTAGTAAAATGTTGTTCAGTTTGGAGCTCTTCTAATTCTAAAGTCTCTCCTTCTTTAACTATTGGCAATATCTGCTCATTTGTTTTTTCTGGGTAAATTTCCAGGTAACCATTAAAAATTAAAACTTGTCCGGTGCTTCGTAAGCCAAAATCATTAGCATTGATGTCGATTGTAGTTGTTTCTAATTCGGCAGCTGGCATCTGGGTAGCTAAGGAGCGTCCCCAAATAAGACGGTACAAGCGTTGTTCGCTTCCTTCTAAGCCATTAATTTCATCAGGATGGGCGCCAGCTTCGGTTGGGCGGATTGCCTCGTGAGCCTCTTGAGCATTTTTGTTTACTTTTTTAAAGGTGCGAGGTTTATCCAGGATATAGCGTTTCCCTAAGGTTTTCTCTAACCAAGCGCGACTCTCTTGGAGGAATTTTTCTGATAAGTTTAGTGAATCGGTTCTCATGTAAGTAATAAATCCCCTTTCGTAGAGTTTTTGAGCGATTGTCATCGTTTGCTTAGCGGAAAAACCTAATTGGCGGTTAGCTGCTTGTTGCAAAGTTGAGGTTGTTAACGGAGTGGGGGGATTCTTTTTTACCTGCTTAGCTTTAACCGCGCTTACTCGGTAATCTTCTTTTTCTAAAGCTTGTTTGTATTGAGAGGCTAATTCCCCTGTTAAGGAAAGAGGTTTTAAAGTTTGGCCAGCGACGCTAACAAGTTCTGCCTTTAAATCTTTTTTAGCAGCCGTCTTTAAAAGAGCAGCTAGGCTCCAGTATTCCTGAGCGGTAAACTTTTTTATTTCGCGCTCTTTTTCTACAACTAGGCGCGTGGCTACGCTTTGAACTCTTCCGGCTGATAGGCCTTTAGCAACTTTTTTCCAGAGAAAAGGTGAGAGTTCATAGCCAACTAATCGGTCCAATAGGCGCCGGGCTTGTTGAGCTTCTACTAGATTCATATCTAATGGACGGGGATTTTTAAGGGCTTTTAAAATTGCTTCGGCGGTGATTTCATGAAAGGCAATTCTTTCACTGTTTTCCGGCGTTAAATTTAGAACCTCGCTTAGGTGCCAAGCAATTGCCTCCCCTTCGCGATCTTCATCGGAAGCGAGAATAACTTTTTTTGCTTTGGCGGCCTGTTTTTTTAATTCAGTTACTCGCTTACGAGCACTGCTTGGAATTAGATATTTAGGAGTAAAGCCATTTTCAATTTCGATTCCCATTTTGCTTTTTGGTAGGTCGCGGACATGACCAAAGGAGGAGCTAATTTGGTATTCTTTTCCTAAAAATTTGGCAATGGTTTTGGCTTTAGTTGGTGATTCGACAATAATTAAATTCATAAAATTAAAAATCAGAAACTTATCTTGTAGTTAGTGTACTATTTAAGCTGAGACTGTCAACCATTATTTTAAAATTAATTTAAAAAATCTCTGGGAATAATCAGAGATTTTATAATCAGTGAGGTGATGTCGTCAATAAAGAAACAAGCCGCCCCTCCTCGGCTTGCCGCTTCATGGCGGCATCGCCCCACTGCTTATTTTTCTAATTCTGTAAGAGCACAATCGATGGTTTCGTTTAAAATATTTTTTTCTGATTCAGAGAAGTTAGTTAAGACAAAACGATCAGCGGGGATTTGTTGGCGCAATTTTTCGTTGGCAACACCAATTTTTAAACGTCTAAACTTCTGAGTCTTGAGGTGATTAATAATTGATTTAATGCCATTATGCCCGCCACTGCCAGAATCATTTGTCCAGCGATATTTCCCGAGTGCCTGGTCGATATCATCGTGAATAACTAAAAGAGTTTCACTTAAATCAGCGTCGTTCTTTTTAAACAAGCCAAGCTTTTTTGGAAGTAGTTGATAGTAAGCAAGGATTTTTTTGACCGGCTCGCCTGATTTATTCATAAAAGACAAGGGTTTGGCGTATAGGTAATTTCTTTGGCGGTAGATTTCGCAGTTAAAACGTTTACTGCTTTCCCATTTTACTGGGCCTAAGAGACGATCGAGGGCGTTAAAACCAACATTATGACGATTTCCGGCATATTCTTTTCCGGGATTGCCTAGGCCGATAACGATTTTCATATAATTATTATAAACTAAGCGACTACAATTTTCCTTTAACAAAAGTTTAAAAAAAAGTTAAGAAAAATATTTAAAAAATATAAAGTTTTAAGGCGTTTTTAGGAGGCGCGACCATGAACACGCTTGTTATTAACAACCTCCATTTTAATTGGTGTTCCTAAAAAATTATATTTTTCGCGTAAGCGATTCTCCATAAAGCGAACATAAGAAAAATGGAGATTATCTTTGGAGCCGATTCTAATCATAAATCCGGGAGGGTTTATGTGGCTTTGAGTAAATTCATATATTCTTGGCGCTTTAAGCCCTTTTCCTTTAGCTGGTAAATGAATTTTAACAATTTTCGAAAGCAACTTTTGTAATTGTGAATCAGAAATTTTTAATTTACGGGCAGAGTCAATCTCAAGAACAAGATTTAAAATTTCGGGAACCTTTAAGCCGTTTTTGGCTGAGACAAATAACAATGGCGCCCAAGCTGCAAAAGGGAATTGATTATAAATTTTTTTTGTCCACTCTTTTACATTTTTGGGTTTTATTTTATCCCATTTGTTTGCTAACAGGACCAAGCTTTTTCGCTGGTCAATTATTTCTCCAACGAGGCGAGAGTCTTGTTTGGTTAGTGGCTCGGTAATATCAAAAACAAAGAAGACTAAGTCTGATTTGTGGAGAGCCGATAAAGCTCTTTCGCCACTGGCTTTTTCCAAACCAGGGCGCTTATGTCCTTCTTTAGTTAGGCCAGCGGTGTCAACAACACGAATATTTTTTTCTTGCCAACTTAGAAAAGCATCTTGGGGTTCGCGAGTAGTGTGGGGCTCATCGCTAACTAAAGAACGGTCGTAACCTAATAAAGCGTTAACTAAAGAAGATTTTCCTACATTTGGCTTACCAATAAAGGTGACCCGAATTTCTTCCGGATTGTTTTCTATGGTTGTTAAATTATTTTTCCATGACAATCTTAGTAAAATCTCACTTAATAAATCACCAGTTCCCGAACCGCTAGAGGCGGAAATTAAGCTTGGCTCGCCGAGGCCAAGCTTAGTAAAAGTGGCCGCTTCACTAGCATATTTAAAACTATCTACTTTATTTACTACGACCATTACTTTAGCGGCTAGCTCTGGATTGCTTTTTAAAGTTTTGGCTAAACGTCGGTCATCGGCAGTTAAGCCATCGCGATTATCGACAATAAATAAAATTAATTGAGCTTCGGTCAATAATTTAGCCGCTTGTGCCTGGGCCATAGAATTAGCAGTGATTTTTTCCTCTTTTCTTTTAACTTTTTTTTCTATTTGGTTAAAATCATAAAATCCAGCCGTATCCGCTAATTCAAACTCATGGTTATCCCAAGAAACAGTCCCTAGGTTGCTATCACGAGTAGTGCCCGAAATATCAGAAACCAGCGCTTGCGATTTTTCTGTTAAGCGGTTAAAGATAGTTGATTTTCCAACATTAGTTCGTCCAAAAAGGATGACTAACGGTAATTGTGAAAATCGTTGAGTCATAAATTATTTTTTGTAAGTTTCTAGATTCCAATTAGAAGCATCCGTTCCTAAAATAAGAATTAAGCGCGCATCGCTGTCAGTGGATTTAAAATTTTCTAGCCAATCAGGGGCATCGTAAGCGAGGGGCGCCGGGGTGATAGTTTCTAACAACTTTAAAGCATCATCTTCTTGGCCGTAAGAAAGATCATATATTCTACTATCTTTTATCTCTCGGTTACTTGAATTGCTGGCGGTAGCGGTAAAACCGTAGGTATTTAAAACGGTTGCCGTCTTGCCGGCCAAGCCGCTTATCCAGGTGCCGTTTAAAACGGTTAAGCGGACCGGTCTATTTAGAGGCTCAATTGGAGTCGAAGTATTTTCAGGGATAATAACAGCATCTAAAGAAGTCGTCTCTTCTGGCTCTGGTCCAAAGATTTCCGTGGCTAGGTCTTTAATTTCGGAAAAATCTCCCGCTCGGGGAACCAATAAATAGGCGCCGTTGTAGCCGATTTGATCAACTAATAGTCCCTCGCGACTGTTATCTAAAACCTTGTTAATGATATTGGCGGTATTTATATCCTTAAATTCTTTCCATAAAGAGAGGCCTTCAGAAATGCTTAAGTTTGTGACTAAGTGTTCTGATAATTCATTTGAAATATCAATTAAGCGACTAGGATTTAAAAGAACATTTGCTGAGAGCAGTCTATCTTTTGTCGCTTTTAAAATCAATTGTTGTCTTTTGGCGCGAGCAAAATCGTTTCCTTCGCCACCAACACCGTAACGACTGCGAGCAAACTTTAAAGCTAGAGAGCCATCCATTTTTTGAGGGCCAGCATCTACATGGAGATGCTCAAAGCGCGAATAATAATCAGGATTGTTTTCTTGTCCCATGATAGGGTAAGCGTAATCGTCTAAAGTTCTTTCAACATTTACGGTAATTCCTCCAAGGTGATCAATGATGTTGATAAATCCCTCAAAGTCAACTCTAATGTAATAATGTATAGGGGTGTCTAGCAGCTCCGATAAAGCAGTTGTCATTGCGGGGCCGCCACTGCCAGCTTCTTTATTTTCAGCATAAGCGTGAATGGAGTTTATTTTATTAGAGGGGCCACCTGTTAAATTAGGAACTGCTAAGTCACGGGGAATAGAAAGTAAGGCAACTTGTTTTGTTGAAGGTTTGAAGCTGGCGAGCATGATTGTGTCGGCTAAGTAGCCGCCATCATGATTTTTACCACCGATTCCAATTAGCAGAATATTAATTCGATCATATTCTTCGCCAATTAGCTGCTTGTCGTCGGTTGGAATAATGTGTGAAAGCTTATTGATGATGTTGCGGTTAAACCAAGAATCATCTCCAGATCCAGAGATAATCATTTTGCTGGTAAAAATTATAGCTAAAACGATCATTAACCAAATAATTTTTATTATCGGGTGCTGTTTTTTTCGAGGTTTGGTGTTATTTTTTTCGGGTGTACCCCCTGTTTCTTCCCAATTATCTTTAAAATTAATCATAAAACGGTTAACACTCATAAAATAAGCCGCTACTTAGACCGCGGTTTAATAAATTAAGTCTTAGTTATTGTATAATTATCCATTCCTTTTGGCAACTGTTTAAAATGCATAAAAACGCCAATCATTAGCGTTTTTTAAGGGGAAAATTTAAATGGTCGGGCTGCCCGGAATTGAACCGGGGTTACACGAACCCGAATCGTGCGTAATACCACTATACCACAGCCCGAAAAAATGAACGTGGACTTGAGGGGACTCGAACCCCTTACCTCAGCAATGCGAATGCTGCGCTCTACCAGATGAGCTACAAGCCCAATTTAAAAAGTTAAGCCCGTATTTTGTTGGTCGGGCTGCCCGGAATTGAACCGGGATTACATGCACCCCATGCACGCGTACTACCATTATACTACAGCCCGATTTTTAGTCTTAATTTAGCTTAAATAATATTAAGTCCCTTTTTATTTTTTGTCAAAAAATAAAAAAATCTTTAAAAAAACTTGACTAATTATTTTATCCGCGCTACAATGCTTGTCAGTAGCCTGCGTGAGCGGGCTTTTTTATTGCCTAAAAATTGTCTTTAGCGTAAGATGAAAGCGTAGAATATAAAAATATTTATGCCATTTCAATTAAAACATGAACAAATTGTTTTTTCAGGTATTAAGCCAAGTGGCCGCTTAAATATTGGTGGTTATATTGGTTCGTTAAGCCAATGGGCGGAGATGCAGGAAAAATATACCTGCCTTTTTTGTGTTGTTGATTATCATGCGATTACAGTTAAGCAAAAGCCAAGTGATTTAGAAAAATGGACTTTAGAATTAGTTAAAACATATTTGGCGGCTGGAGTTAATCCAAAGAAATCTATTCTTTTTAGGCAATCAGATTTAAGTGCTCATACAGAATTAGCTTGGATTTTAAATTGTACTGCCCACATGGCCGATTTAAAAAAGATGACTCAGTTTAAAGAAAAATCGCTTGGTCAAAAAGAAACTGTTAGTGTTGGCTTATTTACTTACCCAGTTTTGATGGCGGCTGATATATTGCTTCATCAAACCGATATTGTTCCGGTTGGTGAAGATCAAAAGCAACACGTAGAATTGGCTCGAGATTTAGCTAAAAGATTTAATAATGAATATGGTCGGGTTTTTGAAATTCCAGAATCAGTAGTTAGAAAAAATGGGGCTCGAATTATGAGTCTTCAAGATCCCTTTAAAAAAATGAGCAAAAGCGAAAACGGAGCTGGCTGCATTGACCTCTTAGAAGATATTGAAGAGGCGCGGAAAAAAATTCGTCGAGCAGTTACGGATTCCGGCAATCAGATAAAATATGATAAGAAAAACAAGCCGGCAATTTCCAATTTATTGACCATTTATTCTCATTTAAGTCGTCGTAGTATTGATGAAATTGAAAAAGAATATGAGGGTAAGGGGTATGGTGATTTTAAAAAAGATTTAGAGGGTGTAGTGGTTGATTTCTTGAGCGCCTTTCAAAAGAATTATAATAAAATTTCTGATCAAGAGGCTCTTAAAATCTTAGAGGCGGGCCGTGAACGCGCCGAAGAAATGGCTCAAAAAACTTTAGTGAAAGTAAAGAAATTAATTGGTATAAAATAAAAAAAAGCTCTCCTAGAAAGGAGAGCTTTTTTTTTGTAATCTACAACCTATAAGTTTCGCTTCTAATCGGCACCGTTTCGGGTCGACTGACATTTTAATAAATTAAAATGTTTAATCTCCCTAGAAAGGAGGTGATCCATCCACAGCTTCCGCTACGGATGCCTTGTTACG